>CANCTD010000220.1 GCA_947380945.1 Comamonadaceae bacterium | reverse complement strand
GGATGCAAGCCCGCTGACGCGCTGATTTCCTTGAGCGACATTGACGACTCGGTGGCTGCCAGGATATCGATGAGGCCGAAAACCCGTTCAATGACCTGCACCGAGGGCACATTCGGCCCGGCCGGGGTTCGGGTGCTCATCGCGCTGCAGCCTGCGCGCGGCGCACGGCATGGCTGTCGGCGAAAGGCTGCCAACGCCCATGCAACAGCAACTCCAGTGGGGCAAAGCGGATTTTGTAGTCCATCTTGCTGCTTTGCGCGATCCAGTAGCCCAGGTAGACATGGCGCAGTTGCAAGTGGCGCGCCTGCTCAATCAACCACAGCACGCCATAGGTTCCGTAGCTGGCTTTGTCATCCGGGTCGTAATAGGTGTAGACCGCCGAGAGTCCGTCGTCGAGCACATCGACGATGGAAACCATTTTCAGCACCCCGTTACTGCCGTCGTCTGCGGGCTCCCGAAACTCGATCAAGCGCGAGTTCACCCGGCTTTGCAGCAGGAACTGGATGTACTGCGCGCGGCTGTCCTCGTCCATGCCGCCGCCACTGTGGCGGCTGCGCTGGTAGCGCAGATACAGCGCGTAGTGTTCTTCCGAGAAGCCCAGTTGCACGGTGCGGGCCTGGAGTTGGCCGTGTTGCCGCGCCGCGCGTTGCTGGCTGCGGTCCGGCCGGAAATCGGCGGCAGGCAGGCGCATGGCGGTACATGCCTTGCAATGGTCGCAGTAGGGCCGGTAGGTGAACATGCCGCTGCGGCGAAAGCCCTTGGCCACCAGCTCCGAGTAGGTGCTGTTATTGATCAGGTGGCTGGGGGTGGCTACTTGTGAACGCGCCTGCCGGCCTTCCAGGTAGCTGCAGTCGTAATGCGCCGTGGCATAGAACTGCAGCGTTTGCAGTGGAAGGTCTTTCAGGTCGGTCATGGCGCGCGGGACAGGATGTGCTGCCAGTATAGGGGGCGGAATTCCCAATCCAAGGGCGATTGGGCAGTGGCGCGGCCCAGATGTTCCACAAAGGCCGCGCGGCTGATGGGGGCCGCGCCCAGGCTGGCCATGTGGCCGGTTTGCTGCTGGCAATCCACCAGCACCACCCCCTGTGCGCGGCACAGCGCCACCAAAGCCGCCAGCGCCACTTTGGATCCGTTGGCCTGCTCGGTAAACATCGATTCGCCAAAAACCGCATGCCCCAGGGCCACGCAGTACAAGCCCGCGACCAGCGCGCCGTCGACCCAGACCTCCACACTGTGGGCCAGGCCTTGGCTATGGAGCTGCTCGTAGGCCTGCACCATGGCCGGGACAATCCAGGTGCCGGGCTGGCCCCTGCGCGGCATTTGTGCGCAGCGCGCAATCACGGCTCCGAATGCGGTGTCGGTGCGCACCGTACAGGCCGGATCTGCCAGAAATTTTTGCAAATGCTGGCGCATGGAGCGGTGCAGGCGGAAATTCGCCATCTGCAGCACCATGCGCGGCTGCGGGCTCCACCACAGAATGGGCTGGTCGTCATTGAACCAGGGAAAAACGCCTTGGGCGTAGGCTCGTTTCAACGTCTCGGTATCCAGTGCGCCACCGGCCGCCACCAGTCCGGGCGCGGCGGTCTGTTCCCCCCAGATCGCATCGGGAAAGGCATCGCCGGCTTGCAGCCAAGGCAGATGAACGTGGGTCATGCGGGAAGATAGCCGGGTTAGGAGCGCGCGCCGCAAATGGCGCGATTGGAGTCCGCATGGTACTGCCACCGCCGCCCGGCCGCAGCGCATGGGGGCGGGGGTTAGAATCCACGGGTCGGGGCGTAGCGCAGCCTGGTAGCGCATCTGGTTTGGGACCAGAGGGTCGTGAGTTCGAATCCCACCGCCCCGACCATTTTTTTACAATGCCAAAGCAATGTCTTTGGCATTTTTGTTTGTGCCCAAGCCCCTTATCTGCCCGTAGCTCAGTTGGATAGAGCAACAGCCTTCTAAGCTGTAGGTCACAGGTTCGATTCCTGTCGGGCAGGCCAACCGGCTCACGGCGGCGGGTCGGTGCAAGCGCTTCCAACAGATTGGTGCAGACCCAGCCAGCGCTGGGCGTTGCGGTGCAGCGCATCGCCGCTCCCCGTGCTCAGCAACAAGGTCGTTCCTGCGGTTTGCCCGGTGCGTAGCAGTCCTGCCTGGGCCAGGACACGCCGGGTTTGCAAGCTCACCGGCGCACCGGGGTCGACCAAGGCGGTGGCCGGTCCGACCAGGCCCTGCAGCAAATCCCCTACCAAAGGGTAATGCGTGCAGCCGAGTACCAGCTGGTCTATCTGGCCGCTCAAAGACCCGAAACCACCCATCTCGTTGGTATATCTCGCGCACAAGCCCCGCGTGGCCTTTGCGTCGCCTTCTTCAATCGCTGCGGCCAGGCCGTCGCAGGGCTGCAGGACAAAGCGTGCCTGGCCCTGCAGGCTGTCCAGCAAGGACTTGAATTTGCTGCTTTGCAAGGTGCTGCGCGTGGCCATGACACCTACCAGCCCGGTTTGGCTGGCTGATGCTGCGGGTTTGAGTGCGGGCTCGATCCCGATGATGGGCAGGGTTGGCCAGCGTGCGCGCAGCGCGTGCACGGCAGCAGCGGTGGCGGTGTTGCAGGCCAGCACCAGCGCTTTGACGCCGTGCCGCTCCAGCAGGAAATCCGCCAGACGCAGGGCGCGCGCGCCCACGTAGTCCTCGCTGCGCTCGCCGTACGGCGCGTGGGCGGCGTCGGACAGGTAAACAAAGTCTTCCTGCGGGAGTTGGGCGCGCAGGGCGCGCAGCACGCTCAAGCCGCCCACGCCGCTGTCAAACACCCCTATGGGCGCTCCAGGAAGCAGCGCATTGTTCACCGGCTGTGCGCTTATGCGCTGGTTACAGGAATGGTTTTGTATGCGCCGCTGGCAATCCGCTCTTTCCAAAGCGCCGGGCCGACGGTGTGGGCACTGGTGCCGCCCGAATCCACCGCCACGGTGACCGGCATGTCCACCACATCGAACTCGTAGATGGCTTCCATGCCCAGGTCGGCAAAGCCCACCACCT
>CANCTD010000219.1 GCA_947380945.1 Comamonadaceae bacterium | reverse complement strand
GCCGGGCTGGAACACGCCGCGCTGATCGGCCACAGCTTTGGTGCGCTGATTGCGTTGGAAGCCGCTGCCCGCGCGCCGCAGCGGGTCAGCCACCTGGCGCTGCTGGGCGTGGCCTATCCGCTGCGGGTGTCTGCCGCGCTGCTGGAAGCCTCGGTAAGCGCGCCGGAAAAAGCGATTGCTATGGTCAATGTGTTCTCGCATTCCATGCTTGCCCCGCCGCCCTCAGCCTTGGGGCCGGGCACCTGGACTTATGGCGCGTCCCGCGCGCTGATGCGCCGGGTGCTGGCCAGCAACACCGATACCAATGTGTTTTACGCCGGCTTCAAAGCCTGCGACAGCTACACCGGCGGCGAGGCGGCCATCGCGCAGGTGCAATGCCCGGTGCTGTTCGTGCTGGGCAGCGCCGACCAAATGGCGCCGCCCAAAGGTGCGCGAAGCCTGACCAAACTGGCCCCCACGGCCCGCACCGCCATGGTCCCGGCCGGCCACCAGATGATGGTCGAAGCACCGGAAGAGGTGCTGGCGGCTTTGAAGCAGCTGCTGCGCTGAACCTCAGACAAGGCGGCCCGCATGGCAAAGGTGGCAGTGATCGGAGGCGGATTTGTCGGCCTGTCCAGCGCCTATTGGTTGCTGCGCGACGGGCACCAGGTGACGCTGTTTGACGCGGCGGGCGTAGGCCACCGCTCGGGTGGCGCGTCCTTTGGCAACGCCGGCACTTTTGCCACCTATGCCTGCATTCCGGTGAACAACCCCTCGGTCTTCCGCGACCTGCCGCGCTACCTGCTCGCAGCCGACAGCCCGTTCCGGGTGCGCTGGCGGCATCTGCCGGAACTCACGCCCTGGCTGCTGCGGTTTTTGTTGCACTCCACGCAGCAGCGTTCCACCGCCACGGCCACTGCCTTGTCGCATTTGCTGGGCCGCGCTTACAGCGGCTATGCCGATCTGATCACCCAAGCCGGTCTGGAGCCGCTGGTGCAGCGGCAGGCTTGCCTGTACCTGTATTCAGGCGACGCCGCGTTCCAGGCCTCGCAGGCCACGCTGGCCCTGCGCCAGCAATTGGGCGTGCAAACCCAGGTGCTGAGCGCGGGCGAAGTCGCCGCTTTGGAGCCCGGGCTGGCCCCGCTTTTTGCGCGCGGCGTGCTGTTTCCCGATTCCTGGTTTTTGTCCGACCCCGGTGCCTTTGTGACCCAACTCGCGCAGTGGCTGGTGGGCCGGGGCATGGCGCTGCACACCGAGGCCGTCACCCGCATCAGCCCGCTGCCCGAAGGCGTGGTCTTGGAAGCGCAGCGGCAGACCGCCGCCTTTGACCACGTGGTACTGGCCGCCGGTGCGCACGCGCGCCAACTCGCAGCCCAGTGCGGCGACGCCGTGCCGCTGGGCGCGGAGCGCGGTTACCACCTGCTGTTTGAGGGCAGCCGCGCGCTGATCTCGCGCCCGGTCGGCTGGGCCGAGCGCGGCTTTTACATGACGCCCATGGCGCGCGGCGTGCGTGTGGCCGGAACCGTGGAGCTGGCCGGGCTGGGGCGCGAGCAGCACCCCGGCCTGCTGGATTTGCTGCGCTACGCATCCAAGCGCGCCCTGCCCGGCCTGGGCGAGCCGAGCGAACCCTGGCTGGGCTTTCGCCCCACCCTGCCCGACGGGCTGCCGGTGCTGGGACAGGCCAGCGGATCGCGCCGGGTGGTCTATGCCTTCGGGCACCAGCACATCGGGCTGACGCTGGGTGGCGTCAGCGGCGCCATCGTCGCCGACCTGGTTGCCGGGCGCAGCCCCGCGCTGGATTTGTCGCCCTATTCGCCCCGCCGTTTTTGACGATTTGGAAACGCTATGACCAGCCTGCTAATCCGCAACGCCCACACCATTGCCACGCAAAACGACGCCGGCGATGAGTTGCACAACGCATCCGTCCTCGTGCAAAACGGTTTGATCGCCTCCATCGGCCCGGCCCATGAACTGCCGCATATGGCGGACGAAGTGATTGACGCGCGCGGCCATCTGGTCGTGCCCGGCCTGGTCAACACCCACCACCATATGTACCAGTCGCTCACGCGCGCTGTGCCGGCGGTACAAAACGCCGAGCTGTTTGGCTGGCTGCGCGGCCTGTACCCGATCTGGGCGGGCCTGACGCCCGACATGGTGCGGGTCAGCACGCAAGTCGCCATGGCCGAGCTGCTGCTCAGCGGCTGCACCACCAGCAGCGACCACCTCTACATCTACCCCAACGGCGTGCGGCTGGACGACAGCATCGACGCCGCCCGCGCCATCGGCATGCGCTTTGTCGCCACGCGCGGCAGCATGAGCGTGGGCGAATCCGCAGGCGGCCTGCCGCCGGATAGTTTGGTGGAGCGCGAGGACGCGATCCTGATCGACACCCAGCGCCTGATTGAGCGCTACCACGACGCGGCGCATGGTGCGATGACGCAGGTCGGCGTGGCTCCGTGCTCGCCCTTCAGCGTCAGCCGCGACCTGATGCAAAGCTCGGCCGAACTGGCGCGCAGCTACGGCGTACGCATGCACACACACCTGGCTGAGAACGACCACGACGTAGCCTACAGTTTGGAGAAATTCGGCTGCACCCCGGCACAGTACGCGCAAGACCTGGGCTGGACCGGGGCCGACGTGTGGCACGCGCACTGCGTGAAGCTCGATGAACCAGGCATCAGCCTATTTGCCGCCACCCGCACCGGCGTGGCGCACTGCCCCTGCAGCAATATGCGACTGGCCAGCGGCATCGCCCCGGTGCGCCAGATGCTGAATGCCGGTGTGCCGGTCGGCCTGGGCGTGGACGGCAGCGCCAGCAACGACGGCGCACACATGCTGGCAGAGGCCCGCCAGGCGCTGCTGCTGGCGCGCCTGCGCAAATCGCTCGAAGCGCCGCACACCGACGCCCAAGGCCGCACGGTATTCGGCTGCGACACCGCTCCAATGGAAATGACCGCCCGCGACGCGCTGCGCGTTGCCACGCGCGGCGGCGCTCAGGTGCTGGGCCGCAGCGACATCGGACATTTAAGCCTCGGTATGTGCGCCGATCTGGCCTTGTTCGATATGGGC
>CANCTD010000218.1 GCA_947380945.1 Comamonadaceae bacterium | reverse complement strand
GGCGTACCCACCAGATCGAAGTGTTTCCAGGCCCGGCGCAGTTGGGTGTCGGAACTGAAGCCCGCCAGCTCAGCGGCCTGCGTGACGTTGCGGCCCGATTGCAGCGCGGCCTGGGCAGTCGCCAGACGGATCTTGCGCAGATAGTCCAGCGGCGTGATGCCTGCGTGTTCGACAAACAGGCGTGCGAGATGGCGCGGCGAGGTGTAGCCCAGCGCGGCCATATCCGGCACCGTCCAAGTCTGGGCGGGTGCGTGGCTGAGGGCGTCCTGAATCCGGTGTACGGCTGGGTGCAGGTGGTTGCGGTGTGCGAGAAAGGGCGACAGCGCCGGGTCCTGCGGTCCGCGCCGCATGGCCACCACCATGGTCTGCGCCACCTCTGCGGCGATGGCGGCTCCGCATACCTGGGCAATCCGGTGCAAAAACAAATCCACGCCAGTGGTGACACCGGCACTGCTGCTGACCGGGCCGTCCTGTACCAGCACCCGGTTGGCCAGCACCCGGCACGTGGGCTCGCTGGCCTGGAGTTCATCCAGATGAAGATGGTGGGTGGTTGCCTGTCGATGCGCCAGCAGGCCGGCGCGGGCCGCAATGACGGCGCCCGCGCAGACCGTCAGCAGCTCCAGATGGCCCACCTGCAAGCGCAGGCCACGCAACCAATGCAGCGCCGCACGCATGGGGTCACCGTCCACCGAAATTGTCGCGCCCGCTTGCCCCACGACTACGACCCATGTCGAAGCGGTGATGGACGGCGGCAGCGGCTCCAGGTCCGATAGGACCGCCCCGACCGAGCTGCGCGTGCAAGCCTGGGGGCTGATAAAGCGCAAGCGAAAGGGGGCCGACTTGCCCTGCGCGACGCAGGCCTTGTTGGCAATACGCAGGGCCTCGGCTGGTCCCGCCCAATCCAGGATCAGGCTGTCCGGCAAGAGCAGAAACAGCACCTCCCACGGCGGCGAGCGCGTCAGTTCCTCGTCCATCCGAAGTCCATTTGCCGTGCTGTGCGTTCGGCCAGCACCATGCCGCCCAGGCGCGCTACCAGATGCAGGCTCATATCGATGCCTGCGCTGATGCCCGCCGAGCTCAAGATGCGTCCCACGTCGACCCAGCGCACGCCGGTCTGCACGGTGAGCTGCGGAAACTGCCTGCGCAAATCGTCTGCATCTTCCCAGTGTGTGGTCACGCTTTCATGGGTGATGACGCCGCTGGCCGCCAACAGGAATGCTCCGGTACATACCGAGGCCGTGATGCCTGCGCGCGCGGACTCTTTGGCGATCCACTCCAGGGTCGGGCCATCTTGCATGGCTGCATCGACGACGCCGCCCGGGACAAGCAAGACATCCGCGCTGCGTCCATCAGAATCCGCAAAAGTGCTGTCAGGGATCACGCGCAGCCCAGCACGCGCGGCAACCGGCGCTGCCGTGCGGGCCACACACCGAACTGTGCACCAGGCTTGGGCTTGCGGGTGCAGCCGTTGGTGCATGCGTGCGGCGGTGGTGAAGACTTCAAACGGCCCCGCGAAGTCCAGGGCTTCCATGCCGTCAAAGGCCAGAATGGCTATGCGCAGGCTGGTCATGCCCCGGCCTTTGAGCTGGCGCTAGCCAGCGCATCGTCTACCGAGCAAACCCGTGCAAAACGGTCTTGCAGCACGGTGGCGGTGCGCATCTTGATGTCGGCGGCGCGCAGGGTCTGGCCGTCGGGCTGGGTCATGTCGAAGGTGAGTGTGGCGTCGAGCACAAAGTCCACAGCCCAGCCCAAGTCCGATGCGTGGCGTGTGGTGGTTTCGCAGCACTGTTCGGTGCGGATGCCGCTAACGATCAGCTTGCCTATGTGGTTTTGGGTCAGCCAGACCTGCAGCCCGGTGTCGACCAGGGCGCTGTGGCGGGTTTTGCTAAAGGTCGCGGCAGGGGCAAAGTCCTGCAGGTCGCTGAGCGGACGCACATGTCCGGATGCGGGCGAGAAAGGGTTGCCCGCGTCCTGCGGAGCCTGGGTGTGGAAGATGCGCACGATGGGCAGACCCTGCGCCAGTGCCCCGGCAATCAGCGCGTTCTGGTGCAGCAGGTACGGGGTTGCGAGGGCTTCGTTCCAGTTGGGACGCTGGCGGAAGGATTCCTGGGCGTCAATCACTATGAGACAGGTGTTCATGGAGTTTCCTTGGGGTGTTGAAGTCAATGTGCCGTGATTTTCGGACACATCGAAAGGTGACGCCGTCCATTCATTGACATTTTTCAAACAGTTTCGGACATAACGAAGCAGCGCAGGCACGTATGTGTCCCCGGATGTGAAAGTGCAAAATGCACCACGCGAATTTTCCAAACCTACCGCTGGGCGTGGCCTGCGCGGACCCGCTCACCGCGCTTCCAACATGACCATGCACCCCTTACGCAAACTCCTGAACTACGCCGCCGCCTACCGCAGCGACTTCCAAAAAGCCACGCTGTATTCGGTGCTCAACAAGTTCTTCGACATCCTGCCCGAGGTGCTGATTGGCGCGGCGGTGGATGTGGTGGTCAAGGGTGAGCAGAGTTTTTTGGCGCGCAATGTTTTGGGCGGGCTGGGCATCACCAGCACCTGGGAACAGTTGCTGGCGCTGGGTGCGTTCAATGTGCTGGTCTGGGGTGGCGAGTCGCTGTTTCAGTATTTGTACGAGGTGCAATGGCGGCAGCTGGCGCAGAACCTGCAGCATGATTTGCGGCTGGATACCTACCGCCACGTGCAGCGCCTGGACATGGCCTATTTCGAGAACCAGCGCACCGGCAACCTGATGGCGATTCTGAACGACGACATCAACCAGATGGAGCGTTTTTTGAACGGCGGAGCCAACCAGATCATCCAGGTGCTGTGTTCCTCGGTGCTGGTGAGTGCGGTGTTTTTTGCGATGCAGCCGGGCATTGCGGTCATGGCGCTGCTGCCGGTGCCGCTGATTTTGTTTGGCGCGTTCTGGTTCCAAAAGCGCTTGGCGCCGCGCTATGCCGCGGTGCGCGAAGCGGCGGGTGATGTGGGCGCGCGGCTCAACAACAACCTGCTGGGGCTGGCGACCATCAAAGCCTTTGCCACCGAAAACCTGGAG
>CANCTD010000217.1 GCA_947380945.1 Comamonadaceae bacterium | reverse complement strand
TGGTGACCGGGGCCGGCGGGAGCATAGGCAGCGAGCTGAGCCGCCAAATCCTGGCGCAGCGGCCGCGTCAGCTGCTGCTGCTCGACCACAACGAGTTCGGGCTGTACACCATCCACCAGGATCTGCTGGCGCTGGCCCGCGCAGCAGGTTGGGCACCGGATGTGCTGCCCTTGCTGGGCAGCGTGACGGCGAGCGCAGCCATGCATGCTTTGTGCGCCCGCTACCGTCCAACCATCGTGTACCACGCAGCTGCCTACAAGCATGTGCCGCTGGTGGAACAAAATCCCGGCGAAGGTATTGACAACAATGTTCTGGGTACCTTGAGCGTGGCCCACGCGGCGCGCGCTGCGGGCGTGCGCCGCTTTGTTCTGGTCAGCACGGACAAAGCCGTGCGACCGACCAATGTGATGGGAGCGACCAAGCGCATGGCCGAGTTGATTCTGCAGGCCTTCGCGGCCGATGCCGTTCCGGGCGGCACCTGTTTTTCCATGGTCCGCTTTGGCAATGTGTTGGGTTCCAGCGGCAGCGTGGTGCCGCTGTTCCGCCAGCAAATCGCCCACGGCGGGCCCATCACGGTGACGCACCCGGAAGTCACCCGCTATTTCATGACGATTCCAGAGGCTGCACAGCTGGTCTTGCAAGCCGGTGCCATGGGCCAGGGCGGTGATGTGTTTGTGCTGGACATGGGCGAGCCCGTGAAAATCATGGACCTGGCGCGTCGCATGGTCACGCTCTCCGGTTTGAGCGTGCGTGATGCGGACCGGCCGGATGGCGACATTCCCATCACCATTACTGGTTTGCGCCCCGGCGAGAAGTTGTACGAGGAGCTGCTGATTGGTGACAACCCCGAGTCCACCAGCCATCCCCGCATCCTGCGCGCGCGTGAGGCGCAGATGCCCTGGCAGGACCTGTCTGCCGAGCTCGACCGTTTGCGCCAGGCCATCGCGGCGCAGGACGTGGCTGCCATGCGTGCCGTGCTGGCCCGCTGCGTCCAGGGATTCCCGGCCGCGCCTGCCCTCGCCCCCGGTTTGGACCAATAATCGATTCACTCTGTTTCGGATTCTGACCATGCACGAAGCCCCTGTTCACCCCGCTACGCCGGCTGTCACTGCCGAGGTTCTTGCCGCCGCCTTGCCCTTTCTGCGCCAGTACCAGGGCCGCACCATGGTCATCAAATATGGCGGCAACGCGATGACCGATCCGGCCCTGCAAGCGGCGTTTGCCCAGGACGTGGTGATGCTGCAGCTCGTCGGCATCCGCCCGGTTGTCGTGCATGGCGGCGGGCCGCAAATCGAAGCTGCGCTCAAGCGCCTGGGGCTGCGGGGTGAATTCATCCAGGGCATGCGGGTGACGGACGCGCCCACCATGCAAGCGGTTGAATGGGTTTTGTCGGGCGAAGTGCAGCAGCAAATCGTCGGCCTGATCAACCAGGCCGGTGGCAAAGCCGTGGGCTTGAGCGGGCGCGACGGTGGTTTGCTGCAGGCCAAAAAGCTCGCCATGCCCGACGCGGCCCATCCCGGCGCGTTCATTGATCTCGGGCAGGTCGGCGATGTGGTCAGCGTCGACACCGCTATCGTGCGCCGCCTGCAGGACGCGGGTTGTATCCCGGTCATCAGCCCTGTTGGGGTGGGTGCGTACAACGAGAGTTACAACATCAACGCCGATGTGGTTGCCGCCCGCATGGCCACGGCCTTGCAGGCTGAGAAGCTGTTGATGCTCACCAATATCAGCGGCGTACTCGACGCCGACGGACATTTGCTCACGCGCCTGAGCGCAGCCCGCATTGACGCCCTGATCGCCGACGGCACGATTTCCGGCGGGATGATTCCCAAGATCAGCGGTGCGCTCGACGCAGCCAAAGCCGGCGTACAGGCGGTGCACATCGTCGACGGTCGGGTGCCGCATGTGCTGCTGCTGGAAATTCTGACCGGCCAGGCTTTTGGCACCATGATCTACCCGGGTTAAGGTACTTGCCAACGCGGCTTTGGCGGCGACCCGTTTCGGAGGACGCGCCGCTTAGCTCCCCTCTTAGCTGATGAAAGCACCTATGTCCGACATCCTGATTGACCATGCCGATGGCGTGTTGACCCTCACCCTGAACCGGGTGGAGAAGAAAAATGCGTTCACCCAGGCGATGTACACCACCTTGGCGGACGCTCTGGACGCAGCCGCAACGGACGCCACCACGCGCGTGGTGGTGATCCAGGGCCATGCCACCGTCTTCAGCGCGGGCAATGATTTGCGCGATTTTTTGAGCGGCCCGCCGATTTCCGGCGATGGAGCTTCCCCGGTGCAACGCTTTATCGCTGCGATGGCGCAGTTTCCCAAGCCGGTGCTGGCGGCGGTCTGCGGTCCGGCAGTGGGCATAGGGACCACCATGCTGTTCCACTGCGATTTGGTGTACGCCGGCGATAACGCCGCGTTTTCCATGCCGTTTGTGAACCTCGGTTTGTGTCCCGAGGCGGGCTCTAGCCTGCTGGCACCCCGGCTGATGGGTTACCACCGTGCGGCCGAGGCGCTGTTGATGGGCGAGCCCTTCATGGCCGAGGCGGCATTGGAAGTCGGTCTGATCAACCGCATCGTGCCGCCTACCGAGGCCAACGCCCTGGCGCAGACGCAGGCGCGCAAGCTTGCCGCCAAGCCCTCGGCTTCGGTGATCGAGACAAAAAGGCTGCTCAAGCAATCCCAGGCTGCTGAAGTCACCCAGCGCATCGCCGAAGAGTTCAGCAGCTTCGGCCGCATGCTCCAAGCGCCCGCCGCCCGCGAGGCGATTGCGGCATTCACCGAAAAACGCCGCCCGGACTTTTCCGGGCTTTAAGCCGCCGGCAGCGGCAGCGGCAAGGGGCGGGGCCGTCCGTCGCTGTCAAGCGCCACATAGGTCAGGAGCGCCTCGGTGACCTTGGTGTAGCGGCCCTGTTCCACCATGCGTTCAGCAAAAACCTCGACCTTCACCGTCACCGAGGTCCGCCCCACCCGGGCTACTTTGCTGAAAAAAGACAGGATGTCGCCCACCCGCACCGGCTGCTTGAACACAAATTCATTGACCGCCACTGTGGCCATACGCCC
>CANCTD010000216.1 GCA_947380945.1 Comamonadaceae bacterium | reverse complement strand
GCCGCCCTGCCCGGCAAAAAACCGCTAGCCGACTTGCGCGCCCAAGGCACGCTGCAAGACAGCGCCACCGAAGCGCTTGTGCATTGCACGCAGGGCGACGATTTCAAATGCGGCTTTGCCAGCGCAGACGGCGTTATGGAAGTCGACTTCGGCCCCAACTCGCCGCACTACACCCGCCGCTCGGCTATCGACATGCGCCAGCCCTACGCCCACGGTCTGCCGCTGGAAGTGTTTAACGCGCCGGTGCTCAATTACTTTGAAGTCGAGACGCACTCGCCACTGCAGACGCTGGGGGCGGGGGAGGTTTTGCGGTATACGGTGGATGAGGCGTTGATACTTTAGCCAAGCGCTGCCTACCCCGCCCCCTCCACCAACTCCCGCGTATACGCCTCCCGCGGCCGGGTGAGCACTTCTTCCACACTGCCCGCCTCCATCACCGCGCCGTCTTTCATCACCAGCACGGTGTGGGCCATAGCGCGGACGACGGCGACGTCGTGGGTGATGAGCAGGTAGCTCAAACCCCGGCGTGCTTGCAGGTCTTGCAGCAAATCGAGCACCTGTTTTTGAATGGATACATCGAGCGCGCTGGTGGGCTCGTCCAGCACCAGCAGGCGCGGCTCGATGACCAGAGCGCGGGCGATGGCCAGGCGCTGGCGCTGGCCGCCGGAGAACTCATGCGGGTAGCGCGCCAGCAGACCGGGGAATTCGGCCTCGCGCAAGCCGACCTCTTGAAGCGCCTGCGCCACGCGGGCGTCGCGCTGCGCGGGGCTCAGCGCGGGGGCGTGCAGGCGCAGGCCTTCGCCCACGATCTCGCCCACGCTCATGCGCGGCGACAGCGAGGAGAACGGGTCCTGGAATACCACTTGCACCGCCCGGCGCAAGGCCAAGTCAGCCGCCGGGCTACCGCTCCAGGTCTGGCCCATGACACGCAGCGTGCCGCCGTGTGGCAACAAACCCAGCGCAGCCAAAGCCAGCGTGGATTTGCCCGAGCCCGACTCGCCCATCACAGCCAGCGTCTCACCCTGGCGCAGCGACAGGTCTGCGCCCTTGACCGCCACAAACCTGCCCTTGCGCCACCAGCCGCGCCAGCCCGGCAGCGGCACGGGGTAGATCACGCGAAGCGCCTGCGCCTCCAATACGACCGGCGCGTCGGGCTGCAATGCGGATACCTTGCGCACGGGAATGCTGCCGACCAGGCGGCGGGTGTAGCTGTGCTGCGGGTTGGCCAGCACCTCGGCCACAGCGCCTTGTTCGACCAGGTGACCTTCTTCCATGACGGCAACGCGATCGGCAAAGCGGCGCACGATGTTGAGGTCGTGCGTAATAAGCAGAACGGCCATGCCGTGGCGGGCTTGCAGGCTGTCCAGCAGGTCCAAAATCTGGCCGCGCAGGGCCACGTCCAGCGCGGTGGTGGGCTCGTCGGCGAGCAGCAGCTTGGGCGCGCAGGCCAGAGCCATGGCGATCATGGCGCGCTGGCGCTGGCCGCCGCTGATCTGGTGCGGGTAGGCGGCGGCGCGGCGGGCGGGCTCGGTGATGCCGGTATCCGCCAGCAGCTCCACGGCACGGGCCCAGGCGGCGCTGCGCGCCATGCCGGTTTTCCATTGCAGCACTTCGGCAATTTGCTCGCCCACAGTAAACAGCGGATTCAGCGCCGTCATGGGCTCCTGAAAAATCATGGCGATCTCGCTGCCCCGCACGGCCTCCATGTCCGGCTGCGACAGCCTCAATAAATCCCGCCCGCCCCACAAAGCCTGGCCCGACACCCGCGCCCCGCGCGCCAGCCCGAGCAAGGCCAGGGCCGAGACGGTTTTGCCCGAGCCGGACTCGCCCACCAGCGCCAGCTTTTCGCCGGGCGCAATGTCCAGGTTCAAACCGTGCACCACCTCGCGCGTGCCAAAGGAGACGCGCAAATCGCGCAAGGACAGCAGCGCGCTCATGCGCCGGGCTCCCGGTTGATCTGGCGCGGGTCCAGCGCATCGCGCAAGGCCTCGCCCATGAAGGTCAACAAGAGCAGGGTGAGGACCAGCACGCCAAAGGTGGACAGCGAAATCCACCACGCATCGATATTGCTTTTGCCCTGGGCCAGCAGTTCGCCCAGGCTAGGCGTTCCGGGCGGCACGCCCAGGCCCAGAAAGTCCAGGCTGGTGAGCGCCAGAATCGCCGCGCTCATGCGAAATGGCAGAAAGGTAACCACAGGCGTCAAACTGTTGGGCAGCACATGGCGCCAGATGATGTGGGCGTTGGAGAGGCCCAGCGCCCGCGCGGCGCGCACGTAATCCAGCTGGCGGTTGCGCAAGAACTCGGCGCGCACATAGTCGGACAAACCCATCCAGCCAAACAGGCTGAGCAGCACCAGCAACAGGCCCACGCTGGGCTCGAACAGGGCAGAGAAAATGATCAGCAAATACAGCTCGGGCATGGCGCTCCAGATTTCGATGAAGCGCTGCATGGCCAGATCGGTCTTGCCGACGAAGTAGCCCTGCACCGCTCCGGTGGCCACGCCCAGCAGCGTGCCGGAAATGGTGAGCGCCAGCGCAAACAAAATCGACACACGAAAGCCGTAGAGCAGGCGCGCCAGCAAATCGCGGCCCCGGTCGTCGGTTCCCAGCCAGTTATCTGCAGAGGGTGGCGCCGGGTTGGGCTGCTTGGCAAAGTATTTGAGCGTGCTGTGGTGGTAGGGGTTGGGGGGGAAGACCGCCCAGTTGCCGGGGCGGGCGAGTTGCTGGCGGATGAAGGGGTCCAGAAAATCCGTGGGGCTGGCAAAGTCGCCACCAAAAGCCGTCTCGGGCGGGTTGTGAACGATGGGCACAAACCACTGGCCCCCATAACGCACCAGCAATGGCTTGTCATTCGAGACCAACTCGGCCACCAGACTCAGCGCGAACAGCGCCACAAAAACCACCAAGCTGGCAAAGCCCAGCCGGTGCGCACGGAAGCGCCGCCAGGCGCGCCGGGTCGGCGACAAGGACACGGGGACAGACGGGGGCTGCGCGCTCATTCGAACTTCACGCGCGGGTCTACCCAGAGGTAGCACAGGTCGCTGATCAGCTTGGTCACAAGGCCGATCAA
>CANCTD010000215.1 GCA_947380945.1 Comamonadaceae bacterium | reverse complement strand
ATGCACCCTGTAGCGAACCTGAAAAACATTGATCCAGCGGCAGCGCTCAAGCTGCTAGACCGCGACCAGGGCTTGCTGGAATTCAACCGCCGTGTCTTGCATTGGGCTGAGCGCGAGGATGTGCCGCTGCTGGAGCGGTTGCGGTTTTTATGCATTGTTTCCTCGAATCTGGATGAGTTTTTCGAGGTGCGCGCCGAGTTGCACCTGAGCGCCGCCCGGGCCCATGACCGGGTCGGGCACTACAGCCAGGAAAGTTTTGATGCGCTGTCGGTGGTCTTGCAGGAGTTGGTGCAACGCCAATACAAGATTTACAACCACCAGCTTTTGCCCGCCTTGAAAGAGCAGGGCCTGCGCCTGTTGTCGCACCATGATCGGGCAGCGGCGCAGCGGGTATGGGTGCAGCAGTATTTTGAGCGCCAGGTGCGTCCCATGCTGGTGCCTGTGGGCTTGGATCCTTCGCACCCGTTTCCGCAGGTTGCTAACAAATCGCTGAATTTCATTGTCCGCCTGGGCGGCCACGATGCCTTCGGCCGCGAGAATGAAATTGCCATCGTGCGGGTACCCCGTGCCTTGCCGCGGGTGATTCGCCTGCCGAAAAAATTGACTGGGGACTACAGCGGCTTTGTGCTGCTTTCCAGTGTGATTCGCGCTGAAATTGAAACCTTGTTTCCCGGCCGCAAGGTGCTCGAGTTTTCGCAATTCCGTGTTACCCGGAACTCGGACTTGGCGGTAGACGAAAACGACGTCGACAATCTGCGCACGGCCTTGCGCGAAGGCCTGGTACACCGCAATTTCGGTCAGGCGGTGCGGCTTGAAGTTTCAGCCGAATGCTCGAAAACCTTGAGCGAATTCCTGCTCAAACAATTTGCCTTGCCCGATAGCGCCTGTTACTACGCCCACGGACCGGTGAACCTGGTGCGCCTGAGCCAGCTGATCGATTTGGCTGAGCGGCCGGATTTGTGCTTTCCCGACTACCATCCGCGCCGCTTGCGTACGGTGTCCGAAGGGGGCTCACTGTTTGCGCACCTGCAAAAATCCGACATCGTGGCCCACCAGCCCTATGAGCGCTTCGATCTGGTGCTGCAGTTTTTGAGCGAGGCGGTGCACGACCCGGACGTGCTGGCCATCAAGCAGACGATTTACCGCACCGGCTCGGACCCGCGCATGATGGACTTGCTGCGTGAGGCAGTTCGCCGTGGCAAGGAAGTCATGGTGGTGGTGGAGCTCAAAGCCCGTTTTGATGAAGAGGCCAATATCAACTGGTCCGAGATGCTGCAGTCGATTGGGGCCCAGGTTGTCTATGGCGTGGTCGGTTTGAAAACCCACGCCAAGATGCTGCTGATCACCCGGCGTGAGGGCAGGGTGCTGCGGCCTTACGTGCATTTGTCCACGGGTAACTACAACCCGCGTACGGCAAGGCTGTACACCGACATCAGTTATTTCACCGCCGATGCGGCCCTCGCCAGTGACGCCGAGCAGGTGTTTTTGCATTTAGCCAGCCAAAGCAAGCTCCCACGGCTGCAAAAAATGTGGGTCGCCCCGTTTTTTCTGCACAGCCATTTGGTCGCCAAGGTCGACGCGCTGGGCGCTGCTGCCAAGAAGGGCCGACCCGGGCGCATCGTGCTCAAGATGAATTCGCTGACCGATGAGCAGCTGATCCGCAGCCTGGTGCGCGCCGGAATGCAGGGCGTGCGCATTGACCTGCTGGTGCGCGGGGCCTGCATGCTGCCGGCGCAGGTGCCTGGCATTACCAACAACATCCGTGTGCGTTCGGTCATTGGCCGGTTTTTGGAACATTCCCGGGTGTTTTATTTCGGCTCGGGCGACGCCGAGGACTTGTATTTGTCCAGCGCCGACTGGATGAGCCGCAACATGGTGCGCCGCGTAGAAATATGCTGGCCGGTCAGTGACCCGGTACTGCGCCAGCGCCTCATTGACGAGTGCCTGGTCGCCTATCTGCACGACGGGCGCGACGCCTGGGATATGCAGGCCGATGGCACCTACCTGCCGGTGTCGGATGACCCCTCGGCCAGCGGCCACAGCGCGCAACATGCGCTGATGCAGCGCTACGGAAGCTTGGATTAAGGCGCGGCATGGATCTGGTTTTGTGGCGGCATGCCGAAGCAGTGGAGCGCGAAGGCGATGCCCATGATTTGCAGCGCGGCCTGACCCCGCGCGGCGAGCGCCAGGCCGTGCGCATGGCGGCCTGGTTGGACCGGCACTTGCCGGAAGGCGCGCGCATCTGGGTAAGCCCGGCGCTGCGCACCCAGCAAACCGTGGCGCCGCTGGGGCGCAAGTTCAAAACCGCGCCGTCCGTAGCGCCCGATCTGGGCGTTGATGCCTTGTTGACGCAGGTGCAATGGCCCCATGGCAAGGGCTGCCATGTGGTGGTGGGACACCAGCCCACGCTGGGTCTCACGCTGGCGCGCTTGCTGGGCGGCGGCGCGGAAGAGTTTGCGGTGAAAAAGGGCGCGGTCTGGTGGTTGCGCTTGCGCGCGCGCGAGTTCGGCCCCCAGGTTGCGGTGATCAGCGTCCAATCGCCCGACATGCTCTAAGCAGCCGCCCGCGCGTCGCCCCTGCCCGGGCATGACACACGGCTTACATCTGCGGCTGTTACAAGCGCCGCATGCCTGATTCCCCTGATCGCTCGCCCCCGCTGGGCGCGGCCTTTTTTCGCGTACTGCTGGTGCAGCTGCTGTCCACACTGGCCGATAACGCTTTTTTGATTGTGGCCATTGCCCGCGTGGTTGAGCTGGGTGAAGCAGCGTGGCTGATCCCGATTTTGAAAGTCAGCGCGACTTTTTTCTACGTCGCCCTCGCACCTTTTGTCGGCCCCATCGCCGACGCCATGCCCAAGGGCCGGGTCATGCTGCTGGCCAATGGCTTCAAATGCTGTGCCATTGGCTTGCTGCTGCTCGGGCTGGATCCGGTTCTGGTCATCGGACTGGCCGGTGTGGGCGCTGCGGTGTACGCCCCTGCCAAGTACGGCTTGGTCACCGAGCTGGTTCCCGGCTCCGCGTTGGTGCGGGCCAACGGCTACTTCGAGGCGGTGACGGTCTGCGCCGTGGT
>CANCTD010000214.1 GCA_947380945.1 Comamonadaceae bacterium | reverse complement strand
GGATCGGGGAAACGCGCCTCGATGCGGCGGCCCTTGGGGTTGGCCACAAAGGGAATGCGGATCGACGCCGAGCGGTTGCGTGAGGAGTAGGCCAACTTGACCGGTGCCTCAAAGCCTGGAACCAAACGCTTGTAGCTGTTGGTGCTGGGGTTGGTGATGGCGTTCAGGGCACGGGCGTGCTTGATGATGCCGCCTATGTAGTACAGCGCAAAGTCCGACAAACCAGCATAGCCGTCACCGGCGAACAGGTTTTTGCCGTCTTTCCAGACCGACTGGTGCACGTGCATGCCGGAGCCGTTGTCGCCGACGATGGGCTTGGGCATGAAAGTCGCGGTTTTGCCGTAGTTGTGGGCCACGTTCTGGACCACGTATTTCAGGATCTGGGTCCAGTCAGCGCGCTGCACCAGGGTGCTGAAGCGGGTGCCGATTTCATTTTGGCCGGCACCGGCGACTTCGTGGTGGAACACTTCCACGGGAACGCCGAGCTGCTCCAGGATCAGCGACATTTCAGCGCGCATGTCCTGGGTGCTGTCGACGGGGGGAACGGGGAAGTAACCGCCCTTGACCGTGGGACGGTGGCCTTTGTTGGCACCGTTCATGTCCTTGCCGGAGTTCCAGGGCGCTTCGTATTCTTCGATTTTGAAGAAGGAGCCCGACATATCGGTATTCCAGCGCACATCATCAAAGATGAAAAACTCGGGCTCGGGACCGAAAAAGGCGGTGTCACCAATGCCGGAGGCTTTCAGGTAGGCCTCAGCGCGCTTGGCGATCGAACGCGGGTCGCGGTCGTAGGCCTTGCCATCGCTGGGCTCGACCACGTCGCAGCTCAGGAACAAGGTAGTTTCTTCAAAGAAGGGGTCGATATTGGCGGTGTTGGGGTCGGGCATGAGTTGCATGTCCGAGGCTTCAATGCCTTTCCAACCGGCGATGGACGAACCGTCAAAAGCGTGGCCGGATGTGAATTTGTCTTCGTCGAAATGCGAAATCGGCACGGTCACGTGCTGCTCTTTGCCCCGGGTGTCAGTGAAACGGAAGTCAACAAACTTGACCTCGTTGTCTTTCACCATCTTCATCACGTCTGCGACGGTCTTGGCCATCAAATGCTCCTTAAGCGCGGTTAGAAAAAATGCGATACAGCGTTACGCCCAGCAGTTTCTGTGCCACTGCCGGGCGAACCCGCGATTGTCGCCCAGGCACTGGGCGTCGCGGCGGGAGTCAGGGAAATTGCCGCAGCTTTTGTCGCGCCAGATGGGCGCACCAAAGGCGTGCAAGCACTTATTTGGTGCATTTTATCTATTTACGCACCATTTCAATGCCCAGGCGCAAATCGTGACGCGCCAAGCCCTGCTTCAGCGCGGCAAAAGCGCCGGCACAGGCCTCGGGCGCGCCCTTCACGCCCAGCTCAATATGCCGCCCGTATTCCGGGTGGTCGACGCTGGGCAGGCTGAACACCTTGACCGGATGGGCGCGTTCGATGTCCTCCATCAGCGGCGTGAGCGTGGCCTCCATCGCGCCAAACACGATCACCGACTGTTCACACCATGCGCCGGTGCGGAACAGGTGCGCGTAATGCGTGTCCAGCACCCACTCCACCATGGGCCAGGCCATCACCGGGAAGCCCGGAAGAAAGTGCACCGCCCCGCTGCCGTGACCGGCGTAACTGAAACCGGCGATCTTGTTATAGGGGTTGGGAATGATGCTGCTACCCTGCGGAAACATGGCCATATTGAGGCGGTGCCGGTTGTCTTCGCGCTCGGGCTCATAGGGCAGACCCTGCTCGCGGGCGACGTCCTGCATGCGCTCGTAAATCAGCGCCCGGGCCTGGGGGTGCAATGCCAATGGCTGGCCCAGCGCCTGCGCTGCGCACTGGCGCGTGTGGTCGTCCGGCGTGGCGCCTATGCCGCCAAAGGAAAACACCACATCACCCGACGAGAAAGCCCGCTTCAAGGCGGCCGTGATGCGCAGCGGATCGTCGCCTACATAGTCGGCGTAGGCCACCGTCAGGCCGCGTGCGCCCAGCAATTCAATGGCGCGGCCCAGGTGCTTGTCAGAACGTTTGCCCGACAGTATTTCGTCGCCGATGATGAGTAGTCCAAAGTCCATAGTCAGGTATCCGGGGGTGGGTCCAGGTTCAAAGCAGTATCAGGCAGTAGCGTCGCGGGCGGGCTGGCGGGCGCTTCGTCTGGCGGGACAAGCGGCGCAGGCACAGGCGCGGCGCGGCGGCGCAGCTCCTGCAAGGCGAAAAGAGAAAAGTGGATGAACCACAGCGAGGCAAAGGAAAACACCATGATGTACAGCCACATCGACACCGGCAGCAGCAAGGGTGCCATGGCAATGGTCATCAAGCCGGTGGACCAGATCAGGCTGGGGCCGGCACCCATGAGCCCCACCACCACACCCATGCCTAACAAGGTGCGCCGGTACTGCGCCAGCACGGCACGCCGCTCGTCGGCGCTGGCGTGCAGCGCCAGCGCGTCATAGGCCATAACCCGGTAAGTCAACCAGCCCCAAATCAGCGGCGGCAGAATCAGCACCAAGGGCGGAACAATCCACAGGGGCAGGCTCAGCACCATGGCCAGCAGCGCCAGCAGAACGGAGCCCAGCGTCCATACCACCGCCTTCCACCACGGTGCGCCATGCAGCATCTGCAATTCTGGAAACCGCCTGCCCGCAACCAGCCGTACCAGCGCCGGCGTCATCAAAAACGACACCGCAGCGAGCGACAGCAGGACCACCGCAGGCGTGAGCAAGAGCAACAAAATCGCATGCGGTAACACCGCTTTCAGGCGCGGAAGACCGACTGCTTCCAGCCAGCTCCAGACCATGGTGATGCTGGCCGACGCCTCCAACCAGCTGCCCAAGGTTTCAATCGCCGAAGCCCAAAACAAATACCCCAGCAGCAGGGCCAGACCCCCACTGAGAAAAACCGGCAGCAGTGAAAACAGGATCACGCGCGGATGCAGGCAGTAGGCGGCAGCGCGCCAGAAAGCGTCCAGAACGGCGGGCATAGGCAGTCGGCCGCCTCAGGCGCGGTTGCGCAGGCGTTGCAGGCCCAGCCACTGCTGCGCCCACCAGCC
>CANCTD010000213.1 GCA_947380945.1 Comamonadaceae bacterium | reverse complement strand
GGGGCGCCATGGGCACGACAAGCAGCGTGGCTGCACTAAGGGTTTGACTCATCTTCTTTTTAACCCTTGAGCGTATTGAGCTCGTCCACGCTGATGCTGGACTTGCTACGGAACAACAGAACCAGAATCGCCAAACCAATGGCAGATTCGGCGGCGGCCACCGTCAAGATGAAGAACACAAAGACCTGGCCGTGCATGTCGTTCAAATAGTGGGAAAAGGCGACAAAGTTGGTATTGACCGCCAGCAGCATCAGCTCAATGGCCATCAGCAAGACAATCAGATTGCGGCGGTTCAGAAAAATACCGACCACCGACAGCGCAAACAGCATGGCGCCGAGCGAAAGAAAATGTCCAAGGGTCAGGGTCATGCTTTTTTCTCCGTCTGCGCAGGCTCTTCGGGCAGCGTTGCAGGTTCTGGTGCTACCTGGCTGGCAGACATCTTCAACACCGTCATGCGGTCGGCCGCTTTGACGCGAACCTGGTCGCCGGGGCTCACATATTTGCTGTCCTTGCGCGCGCGCAGCGTCAATGCGATGGCTGCGATCATGGCCACCAGCAAAATCGCGGCGGCGATTTCCAGGGGATACAAATATTCGGTGTAAATCAGCTTGCCCAATTGCTGGGTGTTGGAGAGACCGCCCGCATCCGCCATGGCGGCATTCGGATCCTCTACCACCCTGAAGCCGCCCATCAGCACCGCTGCCATTTCCAGTGCAATCACCACGCCCACGGCAGCGGCCAGCGGGAAATGGTTCCAAAAACCCACGCGCAGGTTCTCGACGTTGACGTCCATCATCATCACCACGAACAGGAACAGCACCATCACCGCACCCACGTACACCAGCACCAGCGTGATCGACAAGAACTCCGCGCCCAGCAGCATCCACACCATAGAGCCCTGAAAGAAGGTGAGCACCAGATACAAGGCGGCATGCACCGGGTTGCGCGCCGTGATCACGCGAAACGCTGCAAACAGCAGCACGGCCGAAAACAGATAGAACAAACCGGTAGGGATACTCATGGGGCGGAACTTTCGCGCAAAGTGCTAGCGGTATTTGGCGTCGGCCTGCTTGGCCTGCGCGATTTCGTGCTCGTAGCGGTCACCCACGGCCAGCAACATGTCCTTGGTGAAATACAAATCACCGCGCTTCTCGCCGTGGTATTCCAGGATGTGGGTTTCGACAATCGAGTCCACCGGGCAGCTTTCTTCACAAAAGCCGCAAAAAATGCACTTGGTCAGGTCGATGTCATAGCGGGTGGTGCGGCGCGATCCATCGTCGCGTACCTCGGATTCAATCGTGATCGCCATCGCCGGGCAGACCGCCTCGCACAGCTTGCAAGCGATACAGCGCTCCTCGCCATTGTCGTAGCGGCGCAGCGCGTGCAGACCACGAAAGCGCGGTGACAGCGGCGTTTTTTCCTCGGGGAACTGCACCGTGACTTTGCGGCGGAACAGGTAACGACCGGTCAGCGCCATGCCCTTGAACAACTCCAGCAGCAAGAAGCTGTAGAGAAAGTCCTTCAGCGAAAACGGCGCGGGCTTGTGGGTAACGAAATGGTTTGCCATGTTGCGGGCCCTTATTTCCAAATCGACCAGGATGTCTGCATCCACAGACCGACCACGACCAACCAGACCAGGGTGACGGGGATAAATACTTTCCAACCCAGACGCATGATCTGGTCATAGCGGAAACGCGGGAAGGTAGCCCGCACCCAGATAAAGATGCTCACCACCGCAAAAGTTTTGATGCCCAGCCAGATCCAGCCGGGAATCCAATCCAGCGCGGCGACCGGGGCGATCCATCCACCCAAAAACATCACGGCGGCCAGGATAGACACCAGCCACATATTGGCGTACTCCGCCAGGTAGAACATGGCATAGGACATGCCGGAATATTCCACCATGTGGCCAGCCACGATTTCGGCCTCGCCTTCGACCACGTCAAAGGGATGGCGGTTGGTCTCGGCCAGACCCGAGATGATGTAGACCACAAAAATCGGCAGCAAAGGCAGCCAGTTCCAGGACAAAAAGTTCAGACCCTGGTTGGCAAACATGCCCTCCCCCTGCCCCAACACAATCGCCGTCATATTCATGCTGCCGGTGACCATCAGAACCACCACCAAGCAAAAGCCCATGGCGATTTCGTAACTCACCATTTGCGCCGACGCGCGCAGCGCGCCCAAAAAGGAATATTTGGAGTTCGAGGCCCAACCGGCAATCACAACACCGTAGACCTCCATGGAGGTGATAGCCATAACAAACAACAGGCCCGCGTTCACATTGGCCAGCGCCACATCCGGCCCGAAGGGCACCACCGCCCAGGCCGCCATCGCGGGCATGATGGTCATGATGGGGCCGATAAAGAACAAGCCTTTGCTCGCCTGCGTGGGAACCAGGATTTCCTTGGTCAGCAGCTTGAGCGCATCGGCAATGGGTTGCAACAGCCCTAAAGGGCCGACACGGTTCGGACCCACGCGGACCTGCATCCAGCCCAGGAACTTGCGCTCCCATAGCGTCAGGTAGGCCACCGCGCCCAACAAGGGCAAGAGGACCAGCAGGATCTTCAGCAAGGTCCAGAGCACAGGCCAGGCCAGTGCGGTCCAGGCGTAGGCGCTGGAGAGCCCCAAGCCCGCGGCGTACAGCGACTCACCCATGGCGGGCTCCCTGCGCAGCGCGCGCGTCGGCCGTCATCTGCAAAGCGGTTGCGCGACGCACCAAGGCATCCAGCCCGTAAATCGGGGCGACACAGGGTTGCGCACTGCTGGAGCTGAAATCCGCGTGCAGGGCCGGCGCATTGCTCAGGCGCGCAGGGTCGACCATGGCCGGCACCTCCGCAGCGCCCAACACGTCGTGCAGAACTTCCTGTGCGGAATCAAAACCAAAGCCGGGTAGACCCAGGATGTTGCCCAGTACGCGCCAGACCTTCCAGGCCGGGCGGGTCTCGCCCAGCGGCCGCACGACGGCATGGAAGCTTTGGATCCGGCCTTCGGCGTTCACAAACGTACCGGGTGTTTCGCTGAATGGCGCGATGGGCAAGAGCACGTCGGCGCAATCGAGGTTGGTTTTGAAGGGGCTGAGCGACACGACCAT
>CANCTD010000212.1 GCA_947380945.1 Comamonadaceae bacterium | reverse complement strand
GTAAGTGGCGGGTCAGTGCCTTCTTCAACAATGGTTCATGCCTTGATGTTTAAGGCTATACCAATGATTGAGGAGCAGTCCATGGAAGCAGTTGCAGATCGTCCTATGTCGACGGAGGAAAAGAAGGTCATCTTCGCGTCCTCCCTGGGCACCGTTTTTGAGTGGTACGACTTTTATTTGTACGGCTCATTGGCCGCCATCATCGCCAAACAGTTTTTTGGCGGCTTGGATGAAGGGTCCGCCTTTATTTTTGCGCTGCTGGCGTTTGCTGCGGGCTTCATCGTGCGGCCATTCGGCGCACTGGTGTTCGGCCGACTCGGCGACATGATTGGACGCAAATACACCTTTCTGGTGACGATTTTGATCATGGGTTTGTCGACCTTTATCGTGGGCGTGCTGCCCTCGTATGCCTCAATCGGCGTGGCCGCGCCGGTGATCCTGATTGCCTTGCGCATGCTGCAAGGTCTGGCCTTGGGCGGTGAATACGGCGGTGCTGCCACCTATGTGGCCGAGCACGCGCCCCAGGGCAAGCGCGGTGCTTACACGGCCTGGATCCAGACCACGGCAACGCTGGGATTGTTCCTGTCCTTGATTGTGATCCTGGGCGTGCGCACCTCGATTGGCGAAGAAGCTTTCGCCGAGTGGGGCTGGCGCATTCCTTTCCTGGTCTCGATTTTCCTGCTGGGTGTGTCGGTCTATATCCGTTTGAGCATGAACGAGTCGCCGGCTTTCACCAAGATGAAAGCCGAGGGCAAGACATCCAAAGCGCCTCTGAGCGAATCCTTTGGCCAGTGGAAAAACCTGAAAGTCGTGATCCTGGCTTTGGTCGGTTTGACTGCCGGCCAGGCAGTGGTCTGGTACACCGGTCAGTTTTACGCCCTGTTCTTCCTGACCCAGGCGCTGAAGGTCGATCCGCCTACCGCGAACATCATGGTCGCCATTTCCTTGGTGATCGGCACGCCTTTCTTCATCGTGTTTGGTGCCTTGTCTGACCGCATTGGTCGCAAGCCCATCATCTTGCTGGGTTGCGCGCTGGCCGTGTTCACCTACTTCCCTGTGTTCACGGCACTGACCAAAGCGGCCAACCCGGATCTGGCAGCGGCGCAAGCCAGCGCCAAGGTCACGGTCACCGCCGATCCGGCCGAGTGCTCCTTCCAGTTCAATCCGACCGGCACCAAGAAGTTCACGTCCTCTTGCGATATTGCCAAGCAAAAACTGGCCTCCGCGTCGGTGAGCTATGACAACATCGCAGGTGCCCCTGGCGTGCCTGCAGTCATCAAAATCGGCGAGACCGAGTTGACGACAGTCATCACGCCCGAAGACATCGCCGCTGCCAAGGCAGCTGCCGAGAAGAAGCTGGCTGACCTGACGGCTGCGGACCCGCAAGATCCCAAAGCCATCGCTGCGGCAGCCACCAGTCTGAAGGCGCTGAGCGGCGAGAAAACCGCCAAAGACGCGACCCTGACCGGCAAACTCAACGCGGCACTGAAGACCGCAGGCTACCCCGCCAAAGCCGATATGGCCAAGTTCGATAAGGTTACGGTGGTCATCATCCTGACCTACCTGGTCCTGCTGGTCACCATGGTCTACGGCCCGATTGCGGCCATGCTGGTCGAAATGTTCCCCACCCGCATCCGCTACACCTCCATGAGCCTGCCTTACCACATTGGTAACGGCTGGTTTGGCGGTCTGCTGCCCACCACCGCCTTTGCCATCGTGGCGCAGACCGGCAATATGTACAACGGCCTGTGGTATCCCATCATCGTGGCCGGCGTGACCGTGGTGATTGGTATGCTGTTTATCCGCGAAACCAAAGACGTGGATATTTACGCCGACGACTAAGCCGACCCTGGCGCCTTCCCGCAAAGCCCCCGCGCTGATCAGCCCGGGGGCTTTTTTGTGGCCGAACGGGCCGTCATGGCGCTTGCCTAGAATGCCTGTCCCCCACGCTTGAGCACCCCTCTATGTCCCACGGCACCATCCGCATCCGCGGCGCACGGCAACACAACCTGAAGAACCTGGATCTGGACATCCGCACCGGCGAGCTGACGGTGGTGACCGGCCCCAGCGGTTCGGGCAAGTCCAGCCTGGTGTTTGACACCTTGTACGCCGAAGGCCAGCGCCGTTATGTGGAAACTTTTTCCGCCTATGCGCGCCAGTTTCTGGACCGCATGGACAAACCGGCGGTGGACCGGGTCGAAGGCGTGCCGCCGGCCATTGCCATCGACCAGACCAACCCGGTGCGCTCCAGCCGCTCCACGGTCGGAACCATGACCGAGCTCAACGACCACCTCAAGCTCCTGTTCTCCCGCGCCGGCCATTTGTTTGACAGCGCCACCGCCTTGCCGGTGCAGCACGACACACCCGACTCGATTTACGCGGAGCTGTTGCGCCGCGCCGAGGCCGCGCAGGACCCCCGCGTGGTCGTCACCTTTCCCGTGGAGTTGCCCGCCGCCACCAGCGCCGAGGAATTGACGCAGTGGCTGAGCGCCAGCGGCTTCACCCGCGTGCACGGCGAGCGTGTCAGCGGCGAGCGCAAGCTGCTCGATGTGGTTGCCGACCGTTTCCGGCTGGGCAGCGCCGAGCGCGCCCGCGTGCTCGAAGCACTGGAAATTGCGCTCAAGCGCGGCGGCGGACGCGTGACGGTTTACCCCGTGGCTGAATCCGGCGAAAAACAATTGGAATCTGACCCCCATTTACATTTATCCGGCTGGCGCTTTTCGACGGGGTTGCATTGTCCGGTCAGCGACCTGCGCTACCAGGAGCCGATTGCGTCCATGTTTTCGTTTAACTCGGCGGTGGGCGCATGCGAGGTGTGCCGCGGTTTCGGGCGGGTGGTGGGGGTGGATTACGGGCTGGTGATTCCCAATGACAAGCTCACCCTGCGTTCCGGCGCGATCAAGACCATACAAACCCCCGCCTGGAAGGAGTGCCAGGACGACCTGATGCGCCACGCCGAGACCGCCGGTATTCCGCGCGACACGCCCTGGTACAAGCTCACGCCCGCGCAGCAGGAATGGGTGATCAAGGGTGCGCCCGGCTGGACCGGCAAGTGGAACCAGCAGTGGTACGGCATTGACCGCTTCTTCGAGTACCTGGAGACCAAGGCCTACAA
>CANCTD010000211.1 GCA_947380945.1 Comamonadaceae bacterium | reverse complement strand
CCCTGGGGCTGGACGCGGGCGGGCTGGGCCATCATGCTTGACGACCTGGTCGCCGCCGCCTGCACGCTGCTGGTGATCGCAATCTGGCGGGCCTGGTAATGCAGGAACAACTGGCACACGCGGTGCAGTCGCTGGCGCGTACGCTGTTGCGCCGCCAGTGGATGCTGGCCACGGCCGAGAGCTGCACCGGCGGCATGGTGGCTGCCGCCTGCACCGACCTGGCCGGCTCCAGCGCCTGGTTGGAGCGCGGCTTTGTGACCTACTCCAATGCCGCAAAAACCGCCATGCTGGGCGTGGATGCGCAGCTGATCGCCACCGAAGGCGCGGTCAGCGAAGCCGTGGCGCGCGCCATGGTGCAGGGCGCGCTGGCCCATAGCCGCGCGCAAGTCGCGCTGGCGATCACCGGCGTGGCCGGGCCGGGGGGTGGCTCAGTCGCCAAGCCGGTGGGCACAGTGTGGTTCGCGTTTGCCGGGCCCTGGGGACTGCACAGCGGGCTGCAGCACTTCGAGGGCGACCGCGCAGCGGTACGCCAGGATGCCGCGCTGCATGCACTCCAGGGTTTGGAAGCACTTTGCGCCGCCGCCTAGCGCGGGTTTTCCCTTGGAACAGGCTGGCGGACCTGTCAAAGCCGCACTGCACAATGCGAGGCCGCGATGGCTTGGCCCTGGCAAGCCGCGCCGGTCAAGGCATTTTTTGCTTTTTATTTTGAGAAGGTTGTAACCATGCTTGCTCGTATTGACGCGCTCTTTCCCGTGCGCTACCTGGCATTTACGCTGTGCTGCGTCGGTGTCTTATTGGGAGGCGCGCAATGGGTGCTGGGAGGCAGCGTGCTGCCGCTGCTGCTGTGCGCCGCGCTGGCGGCCATAGGCGTGCACGACCTGCGCCAGGAGCGCAGCTCGATTTTGCGCAACTACCCGGTGATTGCGCATTTGCGCTTTTTGCTGGAGTTCATACGCCCCGAAATCCGCCAGTACTTTATTGAGAACGACACCGAGGCCATGCCCTTTTCGCGGGCGCAGCGCTCGCTGGTCTACCAGCGCGCCAAAGGCGAATCGGACAAGCGGCCTTTCGGCACGCAACTCGACGTGCACGCCAAAGGCTTCGAGTGGATGGTGCATTCCATCGCGCCGAGCACGATTGCCAGCCATGACTTCCGCATCACCATCGGTGCCGGGCGCGAAAAGCCCTATGAGGCCAGCGTGTTCAACATCTCGGCCATGAGCTTTGGGGCACTGAGTGCCAATGCCATCATGGCGCTGAACGCCGGGGCCAAACGCGGCGGTTTTGCCCACGACACGGGCGAAGGATCCATATCCGTGCACCACCGCAAAAACGGCGGTGACCTGATCTGGGAAATCGGGTCCGGCTACTTCGGCTGCCGCAACGAGGACGGCAGCTTCAGCGCCGAGCGCTTCACCGAACACGCGACCGAGCCGCAGGTGAAGATGATCGAAATCAAGCTCAGTCAGGGCGCCAAGCCCGGCCACGGCGGCGTACTGCCCGGCCCCAAGGTGACCGTGGAAATCGCCGACGCGCGCGGCGTGCCGGTGGGCGTGGACTGTGTCTCGCCGGCATCGCACAGCGCGTTTTCCACGCCGCTGGAATTGCTGCAATTTGTCGAGCGCTTGCGCACGCTCTCAGGCGGCAAGCCGACCGGCTTCAAGCTGTGCATTGGCCAGAGCTGGGAATGGTTTGGCATCGTCAAAGCCATGCTGGAGTCCGGCATCACGCCGGACTTCATCGTGGTGGACGGCGCGGAAGGCGGCACGGGCGCGGCACCGGTGGAGTTCACCGACCACGTGGGCGCGCCGCTGCAAGAAGGGCTGACGCTGGTGCACAACAGCCTGCGCGGCGCGGGCCTGCGCGAGCGCATCAAGATTGGCTGCGCGGGTAAGGTGATCACGGCTTTTGACGTGGCGCGCATGCTGGCGCTGGGCGCGGATTGGTGCAACAGCGCGCGCGGCTTTATGTTCGCGCTGGGCTGCTTGCAAGCGCAAACCTGCCACACCGGCAACTGCCCCACTGGCGTTGCCACGCAGGATCCGCTGCGCCAGCTCGCGCTCGGGGTGGGCGACAAATCACAGCGCGTCTACCACTTCCACCTGGAAACACTGGAGGCCTTGCGCGAGCTTCTGCAGGCCGCCGGACTGCAACACCCGCGCGACATCACGCCCCACCACATCGTGCGCCGTGGCAGCGACAACACGGTGGCCAGTCTGGCGCATTCGCTGAACTCGGAGTTGCCCGAGGGCGCGCTGCTGGGCGGTGATTTAAGCGGCCTGCCGCATATTTACCAGCGCCACTGGCCGCGCGCGCAGGCGCAGAGTTTTGCGCCGCTGACGGCCTGAACCGGGCTCAAGCCACGCTTGCGGGGCCTCAGGCCCCGCAGCACTTTTTGTACTTCTTCCCGCTGCCGCAAGGGCAGACATCGTTGCGGCCCACATCGCTGTCTTTGCGCACGGTTTCCACCCGCGGCCCCAGGCTGCGCCAGACATCGAAGAGGTCATACACCGCCCAGATCGCCTGTGCGAAAGCATCCATGCGCGCCTGGCTCATGGTCGGCGCGTCGTCGTCGGAGAACGGCGCCAGCTCCCAGGGGCCGGGGTCGTTCTCGGTGAGCGCGACGATGGCGGCCATGGCGGCTTCCACAGCGCCCGCCGCCTCTTTGTCGCGCGGTGCTACCCACTCCTGCGGCCAGTTCTCAACCGCATACATAAAGCCCAAAGCCCACACCTGGGCGAAAGCCGGAATCTCCTGCGCCGCGTCACCCATGGCGGCGCGTTCCGCCTCGCTCAAGGCCAGGACCGCGCCTCGCACGTCCACCAAATCCGGGTGGTAAGCCGCTTCGTCACTCAGCTCCTGCACATCGGACGCCAGCGCGGCATGGACCGTGTCATGGCGGCGCTGCCACAGCGCGAGGAACGCTGCGCGTTGGGCGGCATCGGCAAAGCCTTCAGGGTCGAGCAGCACCTCCAGAAATTCATCCGCGCCAATGGCGCGGCGGCAGCACACCAGCGCCGCCAGAAAGCCCTCGCAAAACTCCCACTGCGGCACCTCTTCGCTGCGGGTGCGCAGGTCGTCAAGCAGGTCCTCCATGGCGGTGAGGTCGGCGTCGGGGGGGATGGGGGATGGGGCGAGGGTG
>CANCTD010000210.1 GCA_947380945.1 Comamonadaceae bacterium | reverse complement strand
ACCCACCCTCAGCCCAAATGCTTGCCCGCGATACCGGTGAGCTCGAACATGCTGACTTGGGCCTTGCCAAATACGGGCAGCAAAGCGGCGTCGGCGTTGATCTGGCGCTTGTCCTTGGCGTCCTGCAGGCCATTGGCCTTGATGTAGTCCCACAGCTTTTTGATGACCTGGGGCCGCAGAATCGGCTCGCTACCGATGACGGCGGCCAGCGCTGCGCTGGGTTGCTTGCCGGGCGCGCTGCTCGGTTTGCGCGGGGCTTTGGCTGTGCTGGCCTTGGCGGCTACTTTTTTGGCTGCCGCTTTTTTGGCCGGAGCCTTTTTGGCAGCCACCTTTTTCGCCGCAGGTGCCAACGCCGCTTTGGCAGCCGCTTTGGCGGCGGCCTTGAAAGCGGGCGCACGCGGCGGGAATTTGCTGGGTGCGAACTCGAAGTTCACCTTGCCCGCCTCGGCGTCCCAGGCGAGCATGGCTTTGAATGCGCGCCGGGTGCGCATGCTCACAAACTTGTCGAGCAAATCGGTCTTGCCGGTGGCCAGCAGCTTGTGCATTTGCTCGCGCGCAATCGCTTGCTGTAGGATGATCTGGCCGCTCTTGAAATCGCAGCTGGGCACGGTTTGCACCAGGCTGGGAACCGCATGGTCACAGACGTAGTTTTTGCCGTGCTCGAACACCAGGCCGCCGGTTTGCGCGCCGCACTTGGGGCAGCCGCCCAAGGGCTCCTGCGCGCTGAAATCGGCGAGCTCGCCTGAATCGTCACCGGCCTTGTCGTCGCCGAAGTCGAATTCGAGCTTGTAGTTTTTGGTCTCCTCATCCAGCTTGAGGACGATCTCGGACGTGAAGGGCCAACCGGCCTTGGAGCGGAAGCCCTCCAAGGGACCGATTTTTTTGTCGCGCAAAAACTGCTCGACTTCGGCGACCTCAAAGGTGCGCCCGGCCGGCGTCTTGCCGAAGGAGAAGCCGCAGCCCTCTTCCGCACCACCGGCGCCGGTGCAGGCGTAGCGGCGGTAGTTTTCCTTGACAACACCGCCGCAGTTGGGGCACGGAGCCTGCAGCGTGGCGTAGTCACCCGGAATCGTGTCGCGGTCGTATTCCTTGGCCTTGCGCACCATGCGCTCGGTCATGGCGGCGATCTCGGCCATAAAGGCTTCGCGCCCCATCTTGCCCTGCTCCATGAGCGCGAGCTTGTATTCCCACTCGCCGGTGAGCTCGGCTTTGGAAAGCTCCTCCACGCCCAGTCCGCGCAACAGCGTCATCAGCTGAAAGGCTTTGGCCGTGGGAATCAGTTCGCGGCCTTCGCGCAGCATGTATTTCTCGGCCAGCAGGCCTTCGATGATGGAGGAGCGCGTGGCCGGTGTGCCCAGGCCTTTTTCGCGCATGGCTTCGCTGAACTCTTCGTCTTCCACGGTCTTGCCCGCGCCTTCCATGGCTCCGAGCAAGGTGGCTTCGCTGTAGCGCGCAGGCGGGCGGGTCTTGAGGCCTTTGGCCTCGGCGCTGTCGGTATTCACCATTTCGCCGGGCTGCACGGGAACCAGGTTCTGGCCTTTGTCGCCGTCTTTGGCATCGTCCACTTCAGCAGCAGCTTCCTTGCCGTAAATCGCCAGCCAGCCCGGCTCCACCAGCACGCGGCCCGTGGTTTTGAAGTGCTGGTTGTCTGCGCCGGTGTTCACTGTGCTGATGCGCGTGGTGACCTGGTATTCCGCCGCCGGATAGAACACCGCAATAAAGCGGCGCACCACAAAGTCATACAGCTTTTGCTCGGCGTCCGACAAACCGCTGGGTGCTTCGAGCGTGGGAATGATGGCAAAGTGGTCGCTGACCTTGCTGTTGTCAAACACCTTTTTGCTGGGCTTGATGTAGTGCTTGGCAATCGCGGTTTTGGCAAACGGTGCCAAATGGCCCATGCTGCTGCCCGCGAGCATGGCCATGGTTTCGTTCACCGTGGGCAGGTAATCCTCGGGCAGGTGGCGCGAATCGGTACGCGGGTAGGTCAGCGCTTTGTGCCGCTCATACAGGCTCTGGGCCAGGGCCAGCGTGGTCTTGGCGGAAAAGCCAAAGCGGCCGTTGGCTTCGCGCTGCAAGGTAGTGAGGTCAAACAAACCCGGGCTGCTTTTGTTGCTGGGTTTGCTTTCCTCGTGCACGCTGGCTGCTCTGCCGCGCACCGCGTCGGCAATGGCCTGCGCTTGGGCCTGTGACCACAGGCGGTCTTCTTTTTTCTCGGCGTCCTCGGCGTCTTTTTTGTGCGCCGGGTCAAACCATTTGGCCGCGTAACTGCCGGCCTGCGCGCCGAATTCGGCGTGGATCTCGTAATAGTCGCGGCTGATGAATTTGCGGATTTGCTCTTCGCGCTCGACCACCACCGACAGCGTAGGCGTTTGCACCCGACCGACCGTGGTCAAGAAGAAGCCGCCATCGCGCGAATTAAAGGCCGTCATAGCCCGCGTGCCGTTGATGCCGACCAGCCAGTCCGCCTCCGAGCGGCAGCGCGCCGCGTCGGCCAGGGGTTGCATTTGCGCGTTGCTGCGCAAATGGGTGAAGCCGTCGCGTATGGCCTGCGGCGTCATGGACTGCAGCCAGAGGCGGCGTACCGGCTTGCCCAGGGGCTTGGCACCACCGGCGTATTGCTCAATCAAGCGAAAGATCAACTCGCCCTCGCGCCCGGCGTCGCAGGCGTTGATGAGCTGATCCACATCCTTGCGCTTGGCCAGTTTGACCACTGCGTTCAGACGGGTCTTGGTTTTGTCCACCGGCTTCAAGTCAAAGTGCGGGGGAATCACCGGCAGGTGGGCGAAGCTCCACTTGCCGCGCTTCACATCGAAAGCCTCCGGGGCCTGGATTTCCACCAAGTGGCCCACGGCGCTGGAGACCACGTACTGCGCGTTCTCAAAATACTCGTCGTGCTTGTCGAACTTGCCGCTCGACGGTGTGAGCGCACGCACGATGTCCTGGGCCACGGAGGGCTTTTCCGCGATGACCAGGATTTTGGCGGCGGCCAGCTTGGGGGCGGAATCTTTGGTTTTCATGTGACTACAATCCATTTCTCTCGCGCACGCAGGCGCACGCTCACGCAGGTACGCGCACGCGCACCCATACGATTCACCTTACCAAAGTTTTTCGCCACGTGGCACCACCCTCTTCATCCGCGCGC
>CANCTD010000209.1 GCA_947380945.1 Comamonadaceae bacterium | reverse complement strand
CGAATTACTTGGCTAGCGCTTCAATCGCGATGTCGATGCGCACATCGTCACCGACATAGGGCGCGTACTTACCGGCATTGAATTCGGTGCGCTTGATGGTCGTGAATGCATTCGCGCCCAAAGCGGGGACCTTCATCATGGGGTGCGGCACGGCCTGGAAGGAAGTGACGGTGAGGGTGACCGCTTTGGTCACGCCTTTGATGGTGAGCTGGCCTTCTATGGATGCGGGCTTGTCCCCTTCAAACACCACTTTGGTGGACTTGAAGGTGGCTTTGGGGAACTTGGCGGTGTCCAGAAAGTCTTCGCCCTGGATGTGGCCATTGAAATCGGTGGAACCGGTGTTAACGGTTGTCATGTCGATCACGATGTCGACTGCGCCGGTCTTGGCCTGTGCGTCCAACACCACGGTGCCGGTGGTCTTGCCAAAGCTGCTGAGCTGGGTGGAATAGCCCAAATGCGAATACGAAAAACGCGGGAAGGTGTGCGAGCTGTCCACGCTGTAGGTAACGGGGGCGGCGATTGCCGCAGCGGCGCCCAAAGTGACCAAGGCCAGAGCGGCGCTGATTTGCTTGAATGATGTCATGAAGTTACTCCTGTTAAAAAAACGTTATTTACCCGTGAGGGCGGTGAGGTGAAAACTGATCTGGATGTCGTTGGCGACGACATCGAATTTAGACCACATGCCTTCGCCAATCGCGTAATCGGCGCGCTGCAGGTTGAAGCTGCCGGTCAAGACGCCGGCCGGGCCTTGCGGGCTGTGCTTGAGGTTGAACTTGACATCGCGGGCACGGCCTTTGATGGTGAGCGTGCCCAGCACCTCGTATTGGTTGGGCGCGCTTTGCTTGACCTGTTTGGCTACGAACACGGCTTTGGGAAAAGCGGATGTATGGAACCAGGACTTGCCTGCGACCTCTTGGTCAGCCTCGTCCGAACCGGCGTCGATACTGGCCAGATCAATCTCGATAGTGGCCTTGGTTTGTTCCGGCTTGGCCGGATCAAAACTCAGCTGCACGCTGAACTTGGCGAAGTGCCCGTCCATGCCCACGCCCATTTGCTTGTAGCTGAAACCGATCTTGCTCTTGTCCAACTGCACGACCTGGTAAGGCGCGGCCTGCACGTTGGCGCTGAGCGCCACACCGGCAGCGAAACCCACAAGGGTGCGGAAAAAAGTGTGTGAAGTGAAATCCATGGTGGTCCCCTTAGTTTGTGGAATGGGCCCGCGCCGGCAACATGCGGCGCAGGATGTCGTCCTTGTGCACCACGTGGTGGAAGAGCGCCACTGCCGCGTGGCCGGCAATCAGGACCAAGAAGCCGATGTTCAGCACCGAGTGCAATTCGGCGAGCTGCTTGCCCAGCTCCTTGTCGCGCACCAGCAGATCGGGCAGCGGCACCAGGCCAAACCACACCGTTTGCACGCCTTTGGCCGAGCTCATCAGCCAACCGCTCACGGGGATGACAACCATCAGGATATAGAGCACCAGGTGGCCTGCATGGGCCAAAGCTTGCTGCAGCGGCGTCATGCTCAAGGGATAGGCCGGCGGGCGATGGGTGGTGCGCCAAAACAAGCGCAGCCAGACCAGCACAAACACCGTCACCCCGGCCCATTTATGCCAGGAGTAGAGCTGCAGCTTCTGCGGCGATAGCGGCAAATCCGACATGTAAAAACCCAGGGCCAGCAAGCCAAAAATCATGAGCGCCATCAGCCAGTGCAGGCCTTTGGCGGTAGCGGTGTAGTGCGTGTTCATAGTGACTCCCCTTAGTGAAATGCGTAGCCGTCCATGGCAATCACATAGTCGCTGATGCCCCGGAAAAAAGCTGCTGGCCGGGCATCTGGACCCGCCGCACCAAGGGCCGTAAACAAGGGCAGCAAATGGTCTTCGCTGGGATGGGCGCGTGCGCCGCCGGGGCTGGCCTGGCGGTAATGCAGCAGCGATTGCACGTCATGGGCAACCATATGCTGGTGCACCCAGTCGGCAAAACCCTGAACGTATTCCGGCGTTTGGCCACCCGCCATGCGCACCGCCGTGTAGTCGCGCAGGTTGTGGGTCACGTTGCCGGACGCCAGGATCAAACAATTCTGTTGCGCCAAAGCCGCCAGGGCCTGTCCGATGCGGTAGGCGTGTTCGGGCCCCGCGTGGGTCTGTACCGAAACAGGCACCACAGGAATATCGGCGTCCGGAAACATCTGGCGCAAGGGGATCCAGGCCCCGTGATCCAGGCCGCGCTGGGCGTCTTGCTCCACTGCAAAACCGTGTTCCTGCAAAGCGGCCACCACCTGTTGGGCGGCCTCGGGGCAACCCGTGGCCGGATAGCGGATCTCATACAGGCGGGGGTCAAAGCCGCCGAAGTCGTAAATAGTCTCCAGTTGCGTGCCGGTGCCGACCGTGGGGACCGCGGTTTCCCAATGCGGGCTGAGCACCACGATGGCACGCGGCGCGCCCAGGGTCAGCGCCAGCGCGCTCATGGCCGCGCCCGCTGCACCCGGCTGCAAGGCAAAGGTAGGCGCGCCATGGGGGACGAAGAGGACATTGCGGAGGTTTTGCATGGTGCTTGCGCTTTCGATGGGGTGAATGTAGGACGCGTCATCGATTAGATAAAGTAGCCAATAGAGAAATACTTGTTGCACAATTCGCAACAATGGACAAACTCGACGCGATGCAAACCTTTGTGCGGGTGGCCGAGGCCGGCAGCTTCACCGCCGTGGCTGAGCAACTGCAAGTGGCGCGCTCGGCCGTGACGCGCCAGATCGCCGCGCTGGAAAAACACCTGGGCGCCAAATTGATGACGCGCAGCACACGCAGCCTGACCCTGACCGCCGCAGGCGCGGCTTACCTGGAAAAGTGCCGCGTCATCCTGAACCTGGTGGACGTGGCCGAATCCACGCTGACCGAAGAAAAAGCGGTGCCCCGGGGCCGCATCCGCCTGGCGCTGCCGCTGAGCTTTGGCCTGCAGCGCCTCATGCCCGCCTTGCTGGACTTTGCCAATGCGCAGCCCCACATCAACTTGTTGCTGCACTTTTCCGACCACCGCGCCAACCTGGTGGAAGAAGGCATAGACCTGGCCGTGCGCATCACCGCCGACCTGCAACCCGGCGATATCGCGCGCAAGCTCGGCCAATGCCGCCTGCTGACCACTGCCGCCCCCGCTTACCTGGC
>CANCTD010000208.1:0-3137 GCA_947380945.1 Comamonadaceae bacterium | reverse complement strand
ACAAAGCGGAAATAGCCATCGGCGTTGTAGAAGTACTGCGTCAGCGCCCCGTCGGCACCGGCACGCACCTTGGCGGCAAAGGCTTGCGCATCGTCGCGGGCGCTGGCCGCCTGCGGATGCACTTCCGGGTAGGCCGCGACTTCGATGCGGAAATGGCTGCCGGTTTGCTCGCGGATGAAAGCCACCAGTTCAGCGGCATAGCGGAAGTCGCCGCCCTGGTAGCCGGCGGGCAGATCGCCCCGCAGGGCAACCAGACGGCGCACGCCCATGGTGCGCAGTTGCTGCAACTGCGCATGCACCGACGCGCGGCTGGCGTTGATACAGGTGAAATGGGCAGCGGCTTCGCAGCCTTCGGTCAGGATGTCGGCCACGGTGGCAAAGGTGCCGGCCTGGGTCGTTCCACCCGCGCCATACGTCACGGAACAGAACGCGGGTTGGAGCGGGTAAAGAGCCTGACGGGTCAGGGCAAGGGTGTCAGCGGCTTGCGCCGTTTTCGGGGGAAAGAATTCCAGGCTGACTGGAATCCGGGATGGTGAAGACATGGTGTTCTCATCATGGTCAGTGCTCAGGCGGCCGGCTTGCGGGCGCAGATAAAAAACTCGTGGTTGCCGTCGCCGCCTTGCAGGGGCGAGTCGAACCACGCGGTGACCGTCAGGTCCAAAGCGGCGCAGGCTTCACGCAGGCGCTGCTCCACAAACACATAGTGCGTCGCGTCTTTCACGATGCCGCCCTTACCCACCTGACCCGGCTGCAATTCGAATTGCGGCTTTACCAGGCTGAGCAAAGTGCCCCCGGGCTTGAGCAGCGGTACGAGCGCTGGCAAGACCAGGGTTTGCGAGATGAAAGACAAATCGACCACGACCAGATCACATGCGGTTGCGAAAGACGCCTCGGCAACTTTCCCATCCGCTGGCTCTTCCTCGAACAGACCTTGGTCGCCGGTGCTGGCGGCAAAGGCATCGAGCAAGTCCTCGGCTTGCAGATTGCGGGCATTGACGTTCTCCACGCAGAGCACGCGGGGATCGGTGCGCAGCTGCGGGTGGAGTTGGGCGCTGCCGACATCCACGCCGCTCACAAAGGCCGCACCATGTTGCAGCAGGCAATCGGTAAACCCGCCGGTGGACTGGCCCACGTCCAGGCAGCGCATGCCTGTCACGTCCAGCCCCACCACCTGCAGCGCGTGTTCCAGCTTGAGGCCGCCGCGCGACACATAGCGTGCCTGCGCGTCGTTCAAGAGCCGGATCTGCGCCGCATCGGGCACCTCGTCGCCGTTTTTAGCGATGCGCTTCCACGCATCGCCCTGCAACCATTCAACCCCGTCGGCAATCAGCCTTTGCGCCTGCGACCGCGTGCTCGCCATGTTCCGGCGAACCAGCAGTTGGTCAATACGCATACCCCATGGGTCTCTGGTCGGCGCTTCAGTAGCGGTAGGCGTCGGCCTTGTAAGGCCCGGCCTTGCTCACGCCGATGTACGCGGCTTGCTCGTCCGTCAGTTCGGACAGCATGGCACCGACTTTTTTCAGGTGCAGGCGCGCCACTTTTTCATCCAGGTGCTTGGGCAGCACATAGACCTTGCCGGCCTTGTAGTCCTTGGACTTGCTGAACAGCTCGATCTGCGCAATGGTCTGGTTGGCAAAGCTGGACGACATCACAAAGCTCGGGTGGCCGGTGCCGCAACCCAGGTTCACCAGGCGGCCTTTGGCCAGCAGGATGATGCGCTTGGCGGGCTTTTTGCCACGGGCCGGGAAGGTCACGTGGTCGACCTGGGGCTTGATCTCGTCCCACTTGCACTTGGCCAAAGAGGCCACGTCGATTTCGTTGTCAAAGTGGCCGATGTTGCAGACGATGGCCTCGTCTTTCATCGCGTCCATGTGCTTGTAGGTGATCACGTTTTTGTTGCCGGTGGCGGACACAAAAATGTCGGCCTTGTCGGCGGCGTAATCCATGGTCACAACTTTGTAGCCTTCCATGGCGGCTTGCAGCGCGTTGATCGGGTCGATCTCGGTCACCCAGACCTGGGCCGACAGCGCGCGCAGCGCTTGCGCCGAACCTTTGCCCACGTCGCCGTAACCGGCGACCACGCAGACCTTACCGGCGATCATCACATCGGTAGCGCGCTTGATCGCGTCAACCAGCGATTCGCGGCAGCCGTACAGGTTGTCGAACTTGCTCTTGGTCACCGAGTCATTGACGTTGATGGCACGGAATTTCAGTTCGCCGCGTGCCGACATTTCGTTGAGGCGCAGCACGCCGGTGGTGGTTTCTTCGGTCACGCCGATGATGTTTTTCAGGCGGCGGCTGTACCAGGTCGGATCGACTTTGAGCTTGGCCTTGATGGCGTTGAACAGGCAGACTTCTTCTTCGCCGTGCGGGTTGGCCAGCACTTTGAGGTTTTTCTCGGCCTTGGTGCCCAGGTGCATCAGCAAGGTGGCGTCGCCGCCGTCATCGAGAATCATGTTCGGGCCTTCGGCCGCGCTGCCTTTTTTGCCGCTGAATTCAAAAATGCGGTGGGTGTAATCCCAGTAGTCGTCCAGGGTCTCACCCTTGTAGGCAAACACCGGTGTGCCCTTGACGGCCAGCGCAGCAGCAGCGTGGTCCTGGGTCGAATAGATGTTGCAAGATGCCCAACGCACGTCGGCACCCAGGGATTGCAAGGTTTCCACCAGTACGGCGGTCTGAATCGTCATGTGCAGCGAACCGGCGATGCGCGCACCTTTGAGCGGCTGGGCGTGGGCGAATTCCTCGCGGATCGCCATCAGGCCGGGCATTTCGGTTTGTGCGATGTCCAGCTCTTTGCGACCCCAATCGGCCAGCGTCAGATCGGCGACCACGTAATCAGGGGTGGCCGGGCGGGCCGTGCTGCTCACCAGCTTCAAGGCTTTGGCGGGGCGTTTGGCGGAAATTTTCTTCGCGGGTTTCAGTACAGCGTTCATGTCAGAGGCTCCAAAAAACAAGTTTTGAAAACCACTGTGCCGGCTTGGGGAGGGAGACTCACCACACAGGACATCAGTGGGTGAGCGCAGTTGAAACATGCAAAGGCGCGGGGCCTTTGTACCCTAAGCCTCATCCACATTGCGTGAACTGCATCGCTCCTCAGGGTGCGCGGATTCTAGCGGGTTTGCAGCGCGCGCAAGCGA
>CANCTD010000207.1 GCA_947380945.1 Comamonadaceae bacterium | reverse complement strand
CAGCCCGCAAAAAAAGCCAGCAAACAAGCCGCCACGCGTGTGGCTGCGAGGTTTTTGTACATGGTAGTCCTCTACATGGCCCCGGAACACACAAAGAAAAAGCCCGCCGGGGCGCGGGCTTGATGGGCGCGATTTTAGTTGCTTGCGCGGGCGCGGTACGGTGCTAGCATCGCGCCGCCCGCACCGCTGGTGCGCCCTATGCCAAGCCTGCCCTGCAACCATGCAACGCGAACCCGCCAACGACGCTTTCGGCGAACCCACACCGGAGTGGCCCACCTGGGCCTTGATCGCAGCCATTTACAGCCTGTGGCTGAGCGCGCTGATCTGGTACGCGGTGGACGCCGGTGTGGTGCCCGTGCTGCTCTTGACCGTGGTCTGCGCCTGGTACATGAGCTTGCAGCACGAGCTGGTCCACGGACACCCGACCCGCTTTGCCCATCTGAACCGCTGGCTGGGCCTGTTGCCGCTGGCGGTCTGGTACCCCTTTGACATCTACCGCGACAGCCATCTGGCGCACCACCGGGACGAGCTACTGACCTTTCCCGACGCCGACCCGGAAAGCAACTACACCGACCCGGCCGACTTTGCGCAATGCAGCGCACCCTTGCGCGCGCTTCTGGTGGCGCAGCGCACGGCGCTGGGGCGTTTGTGCATCACGCCGGGCTTCACTATCTTCTACTTGCTGCGGCCCCTTGCGAGCGCTGGCTATTGGCGCAGTGGGGGGCGCATCTGGATATGGGCCCAGCATCTGGTTGTATTGGCCGGTCTGCTCTGGGTGGTGCGTGCCACGACCGGCATGCCGCCCTGGGTTTACCTGGCGGCCGGCTACGCGGCACTGGGCTTGGCGTGTATGCGTTCGCTCTACGAGCACCGCCCGGCAGCGCGACCGGCGCACCGCATCGTGGTCAATGAGGCCGGGTGGTTCTGGCGCCTGCTCTACCTGAACAACAACTACCACGCGGTACACCACGCCCGCCCGGGTCTGCCCTGGTACGCGATACCGGCTGCCTATGAGGCGGAGCGCGCGCGTTTTGTGAACGGCACCGGCGGCTTTCTGATCCCCGGCTACAACCGCTTTTTCTTGCGCCACCTGTTCAAGCCCGTGGATGCTCCCAACCAGGCCACGCGGGCGCTGGCAGACCAAAGCCGCAGCACATGAACACGCAGCGCAGCGTGGCGCTGCCTATGTACCTGAGCAACCGCGCAGCCTTGCTGGCACTGTGGCCGGGTCTGCGCGCGCACCTGGTACGTGCCGGCATCGCGGATGTTCCCGAAGCCTTGGATTGGCCGCAGGACTATCCGGCGCACTGGCACGACCCGCAGCTGCTTCTCAGCCAGAGCTGCGGCTACCCGCTCAGCCACGCGCTGGCTGGCGTGGCCCAGCTGGTGGGCGTTTTTACCTATGACGCGCCGGGCTGCGAAGGCATTTTGTGCCGCAGCCAACTGGTCGCGCGGCAGGAACATGCGCATTGCACGCTGGCCGACTTTCGCGGTCTGCGCGTGGCTTTCAATTCCGACGATTCGCAATCAGGCTACAACGCCTTGCGCGCGGCCATCGCACCGCTGGCCCATGAGGGCCGTTTTTTTGCAAGCGCCACGGCCACGGGCGGTCACGCGGCATCGCTGGCGGCTGTGCAGCAGGGCCGGGCCGACCTCGCAGCGATTGATTGCGTGACATTTGCAGGCCTGGGGCGTGACATGCCGCAGGCGGTGGCCGGTTTGTGCACCATAGGCCAAACCCAGCCCTACCCCGGCCTGCCGCTGGTGACCGGCAGCCACACCAGCGCAAGCGAAGTCCTGGCCTTACAAAGCGCCCTGGCGGCCGTGGTGCGCGACCCTGCGGCGGCGGAAGCGCTGGCGGTTTTGGGCATCACCGGTTTTGAAACCCTGCCGCTTGCCCGTTACCAGATCTGCGTGGACATGCGACTGCAAGCGGCGGCGCTGGGCTACCCCATCCTGGCCTGAAAGCGCCATACGCGGCGGACTCAGCAGGTCCCGAAGCGGATTCCTGCGCCTTTTAAAAACCGCCGGTAGGCGGCTGACGCTTTATCCGCCACGGTGTGCAGCTCTGCGCGCGGATCCAGCGGCAAGCAGCGTGGGCTTTGCGACTCCAGCACCGGCTGGTCCTGCGTGAAGATGGTGTGCTGAAACGCCTGCAAGGCCGCGTCGGGTGAATCCCAGTCGGCCACGGCCAGGCGGAACCAGACCCGGCTCGTCTCAGCAGTCACCGGGCAGATGAACAGCGCAATCGACTCACGCCATGCGGCCAGCGCCGTTGTGCCCGCTTGCGGCACTTTGGTCAGCACAGCGGCAAAGGGCGCGCTGACCTCGTAGCGGTACTCGACCATTGCGCCCTGCGTGGAATGCAAATTGGACTTCGGCTGCCAGGCCCAGCAGTTGGTGGCCAAAATCCCGGTGGCAGTCGGCTGGACTGCATAGTCAACAATCGCGCTGCGCCCCCGCTCACCCAACCAGCCTTCGTGGACAAAGCTGAAGTGCGCCATGTCCAAAAAATTCTCGACGATGCGCGGCGCACTGGTCGCCACGTCATAGGGGCCGCACAAAACTTTGCGCAAACCGCCATCGTGCTCGGCCGGGAACAGCGGCAGCGCGTGCGGGCCTTCGGCCAGGCGCACCCAGATCAAACCATAGGCTTCCTGCGTTGCGAAAACCTGCGCGCTGTGTCCCACCGGTGGCACAAAGTCCGGCAAGGCCGGCACCTGCACGCAGCGCCCCGATTGCGCAAAGCGCCAGCCGTGGTAGGCGCACTCCAGCTGCCCCTCGCAGACCCTGCCCAAGGAGAGGCGCGCACCCCGGTGCGGACAGCGGTCGGCCCAGGCATGGGCCTGCCCCTGCGCATCGCGCCAGAGCACCAGCGCCTGGTCCAGCAGCTGCACCGCCTGCGGCGTGTCGCGCAGTGCGGGGCTGTCCAACACCGGATGCCAATGCGCGCGCGCTGCCTCCGCTTCGCTTGGATGTGCAGGTGCGGCGCTCACGCGCTTGGCTCCACCTTGCGCGCCAGGCGCAAAGCATTGAGCACCACAAACAGCGAGCTCAGTGCCATACCCAGGCCCGCCAGCCAGGGCGAAACATGGCCCATCACGGCGGCCGGCACGCAGGCGGCGTTGTAGGCCAGCGCCCACCACAGGTTTTGCCGCACGATGGCCATGGTGCGCTG
>CANCTD010000206.1 GCA_947380945.1 Comamonadaceae bacterium | reverse complement strand
TCGCAGTTGCAGCCCGGCGCACTCCTGATCAACGTGGCACGCGGCCGCCATCTGGTCGAGGAAGACCTGCAGCCGCTGCTCGACAGCGGGCAGATTGCCGCCGCCGTGCTCGACGTGTTCCGCCAGGAGCCGCTTCCGGCTGACCACCCATTTTGGGCTGATCCCCGCATCACCATCACGCCCCACACCGCCGCGCGCACCCTGTTCCAGGAAACCGTGGCACAAATCAGCGGCAAGCTGCGGGCGTTGGAGCGGGGTGAGGCGGTGAGCGGGGTAGTCGACGTGCAGCGCGGATATTGAACAGCCACGGGTCAACCAAAGAAGTAGAAGCCCGGTTGACGGTTGTCCCGTTGTCCCGAATTGCCATCATCCCGCGTGTGACTTGGGTCGCGTGAAGGGCCGCAAAAACTCCAGCAACTTCGGATCTGCGGCATGGGCGACGTTGAACCGGAGATGCCGCTCGAAGCTGCCGGTGGGCGAAAACATCGATCCTTTGGTCAGCAAAATCCCGTTGTGGTCGGCCTCTTTCATGAGATAGTCTACATTGGTGGTAGACGGCAATTCACCCCAAATGAATAGCCCGTCGGACGCCTCAGACTCGATTACCACACCCGCTTGTAAAAGTGCAATGCGCGCACTGTGGTGGGCCTTGGTCAGCGTGCGCCGCAGCCCGTTGATGTGCGCACCGTAGCTGCCGGACTTCAGGGTGTGAGAAACAATGGCTTCCAGCAAAGAGGAGCCGGTCAATGTGCTCAGGATTTTTTGCTCCAGGATGCCTTCGGTGTACGTTGGAGGGCCAATCAGAAAGCCCACGCGCACCGCTGGGCTCAGTAGTTTGGTGAAACTGCTCACATAAAAAACGCGCCGGAAGGCATCTAGGGCTGCTAATTTCAGCGCCGACTTTGGCGCGAGATCGCCAAAGACATCATCTTCAATAATTAAAAAATCGTATTTTTCTGCCAGAGATAGCAAGCCATAGCAGTTCGCGGGGCTGGAGGTGGTACCGGTCGGGTTGTGCAGGGTGCACTGTGTGAAAACAATGCGCGGACGGAATTGCTGCACGATGGATTCCAGTACGTCCAGATCGGGGCCGTCGTGCCGCCGTGGTACGGCCAGCAGTTCAACGCCAAGGTCACGGAGTTGCGTTTGCTGCACCATGTAGCTGGGGTCTTCAATGACCACGCAGTCGCCGGCCTGCAAAACCTTCTGACAAATCAGACTAACCGCCTGGGTGACTCCGTAGGTGGTCACGATCTGATCGGGATTCACATGGATATTTGCTTGCGACAGCTTGGTCGTGAGCTGATGGCGAAACTCCAACAAACCATGGGCCGGTGCCGGTACCGTGATGACTGGGTCGCGCAGCACCTTGCGCATCACTGCGGGGGGAATCGCATTGTTTATCCAGGCGCGCGGGAGAAATCCGGTGCTTGCAGAGACCGCGTGGCTGGACGGGTCGATGGCGTTGCGCACAAAGCCAACAGCGTTCATCGTCCCCATTTTGGGACGGTGCGCGACGCGGGGGCTTTCAAGACGTGGCGCCAGCTTGGAAACAAAGTAACCCAAGCCCGGATGCGAGGTAACCATGCCCCGCGCCATCAGCCGCTGGTAGGCCTCGTTGACGGTCCACGCACTGACACCCAGCTGCGACGCAAGTTGCCGCACCGAAGGCAGTCGATCACCCGCATGAAGCCGCGAACCAAAAAGCTTCAGCAGTTCGTCGCAAATCTGATCAGACAGCGCATCTGCATGGTTTTTATTGACGGTGATCAGTTGCATCTCCCCTGAACTGTTTTGTTTTTTCACCATAACAGTTCGGCTGCGAATTGCCGAACTGTTATGGCCATATCGATAGAGCGAATCCTACTATCGCCCCGATTCCATTCTGGGAGGGAAAATGACTCATGTTTCCATGTCGCCCCGTGCGGCGGCTGCTATTGATGTTGAGGCGTATCTGTTGGGCACGCTATCGGTTGCCGCTTTTGCCTTGACGCTGCCATGTGCCAAGGCGCTGGCGGGACATTTGAGTGCCATGCAGGTGGGTATTTTTCGCTCCGGTTTGGCGGCTCTCGCTGCGTTGCCGGTTTTGTGGTTCATGCGGTCTGCGCCTCCGAATGCATCGCAGATCAAGCGCCTGTTGTTGATGTCTTTGGGTGTGGTTTACGGGTTCCCCATTCTTACCGCGGTCGGTATGCAGCATGTGCCGGTTGGCCATGGTGGCGCAGTTTTGGCTGCGCTGCCTTTATCGACGGCCGTTTTCGGCACGCTCATCACCAAGGACCGTCCTCCATTGTTGTTTTGGCTGGCGTCGATTTTGGGCTTCGTGGCGGTAGCGGCGTTTACGGCGGTGCGCAGTGACATGGGAGGCGGCATTTACTTGGGCGACCTCGCACTCCTGGGGGCCGTTGTGCTGGCGGGTTTTGGTTACGCGCAGGGTGGTGCCCTATCTAAGGAAATGAAAGGGTGGGAAGTGATGTGCTGGGCCCTAGTGCTGAATTTGCCGGTACTGCTGGTGCTTTCGGCCCAGCACTTCAATGCATCGGATTTTCAGGGTTTCGGCGCGGTGCAATGGGGGGCACTCGCGTTTCTGGCTTTTGTGAATTCATTGTTGGGATTTTTTTCCTGGAATCGAGCTTTGGCCATAGGGGGTATCCAGCGTATCAGCCAGCTTCAGCTGTTACAGCCATTTTTTACCTATGGCTATTCCATTGTCTTGATGGGTGAAGCATTCGATCCCCTGGCGCTGACGCTCTGTGTGGCTGTGATCGCTCTTGTGGTGGTGTCCAAGCGCGCCTTGGCCAAGCGCTAAAAATGCTAGCCAATGCCGGGTACTGCCGGGGCACGCCAAATTTTTCGATGCTGCCCTGCTAGGGCCTGGTCATCGGCGTCTGGTCGACGCACCCAGTGCCGCTGGCGGGCTGGCTATCATGCGGAAGCAGGCGCGTATGCGTCTTGCCGATTTATGAATGGAGCCTCAGCCAGGAACCGCAATGCACATTGGAAGTTTGCCCTCCCGCGTCCACATCACCGACGTCGGCCCCCGCGACGGTCTGCAGAACGAAAAGCAGCCGGTGCCCGCCGCCGTCAAGATCGAACTGGTGCAGCGCTTGCAAGCGGCGGGTTTGAAAGACATCGAGGTCACCAGTTTTGTCAGCCCCAAGTGGGTGCCGCAAATGGCCGATAACGCCGAGGTGATGCGTGGCATCGCCCGTGGAAGCGA
>CANCTD010000205.1 GCA_947380945.1 Comamonadaceae bacterium | reverse complement strand
TTCGCCACCGCGCCGCTGGTGGTGGAAGGCTGCATCATGATGCGCAAATGCCACCTCAACACCTGCCCGGTCGGTGTGGCCACCCAGGACCCGGATTTGCGCAAAAAGTTTGCAGGCAAGCCCGAGCATGTGGTGAACTATTTCTTCTTCGTGGCCGAAGAAGTCCGCCAGATCATGGCGCAGCTGGGCATCCGCAAGTTCGACGACATGATTGGCCGCGCCGATTTGCTCGACACCCGCAAAGGCATCGCGCACTGGAAGGCCAGCGGCCTGGATTTCAGCCGTATTTTTGCCATGCCCCCGGTTCCTGCGGATGTGCCGCGCTTCCATTGCGAAAGCCAGGCGCACGGGCTCGACAAGGGTTTGGACAACCTGCTGATTGCCAAAAGCCGCGACGCCATCGACCGGGGCCAGCGCGTGCAGTTCATGGAGGTGGCGCGCAACGTCAACCGCTCGGTCGGCGCGATGCTGTCGGGCGCGGTCACCCAGGTGCATCCCGAGGGCCTGCCGGATGACAGCATCCGCATCCAGCTTGAGGGCACGGGCGGACAGTCGTTTGGCGCGTTCTTGTGCAAGGGCATCACGCTCTATCTGATTGGCGACGCCAACGACTACACCGGCAAAGGCTTGTCCGGCGGTCGCGTGGTCGTGCGCCCCAGCATCGACTTCCGGGGCGAGGCGTTGCGCAACACGATTGTGGGCAACACCGTGATGTACGGGGCAACTGCCGGCGAAGCGTTTTTCAGCGGCGTGGCCGGTGAGCGCTTTGCGGTGCGTCTGTCGGGTGCCAGCGCCGTGGTCGAGGGAACCGGCGACCACGGCTGCGAATACATGACGGGGGGCACCGTTGTCGTTCTTGGGCAGACCGGGCGCAATTTCGCGGCAGGCATGAGCGGCGGCGTGGCCTATGTGTATGACGAGGATGGCCAGTTCGCCAGCCGCTGCAACACCGCCATGGTTGAGCTCAAGCCGGTTCTTTCTGTACAGGAGCAGGAACACCAGATGGACCGCGGTATCTGGCACCTGGGCGAGACCGACGAGGCGACGCTGCGGCGTCTGCTGGCCGAACACAACCGCTGGACCGGCAGCAAGCGCGCCCGCGAGTTGCTCGACCATTGGGACACGGCCCGCGCCAAATTCGTCAAAGTGTTCCCCAAGGAATACCAGCGCGCTTTGGCAGAGATCCATGCCAAAAAGCCGGCAGCGCAAGCCCTCGCGGGTTGAGCCGCAGCCCCTCCGTCACTATTCAAGGACAAGACCATGGGAAAAATTACCGGTTTCAAAGAGTTTGAGCGTTTGGAGGAAGGTTACAAGCCGGTTCCTGACCGGCTGAAGAACTACGCGGAATTTGTGATCGCGCTCAGCCCGGAGCAGGCCAAAGTGCAGGGTGCGCGCTGCATGGATTGCGGTACCCCGTTTTGCAACAACGGCTGCCCGGTCAACAACATCATTCCGGATTTCAACGAGCTGGTGTTCCAGAACGACTGGCGCGCGGCTATCGATGTGTTGCACAGCACCAATAACTTCCCCGAGTTCACCGGCCGCATCTGCCCTGCGCCCTGCGAAGCCGCCTGCACGCTGAATGTCAACGACGATGCGGTGGGCATCAAGTCGATTGAGCACGCCATCATCGACCGGGCCTGGGCCGAAGGCTGGGTCCAGCCGCAGGCACCGGCGCACAGCACCGGCAAAAAAATCGCCGTGGTCGGCTCCGGTCCGGCGGGCTTGGCCGCCGCCCAGCAACTGGCGCGCCAGGGCCATTCCGTCACCGTGTTGGAGAAGAACGATCGCGTGGGCGGCCTGTTGCGCTACGGGATTCCCGATTTCAAGATGGAAAAATCCCATATCGACCGGCGCGTAGCCCAGATGCAAGCCGAGGGCGTGGTGTTCCGCACCGGCGTGCTGGTGGGCGAATGGCCGGCCGATTCCAAGGTGACCAACTGGGCCAAGGAGACGGTGAGCGCCACGCAGTTGCAAGCGGACTTCGATGCCGTGCTGCTCACCGGCGGGTCCGAGCAATCGCGCGACCTGCCGGTGCCCGGGCGTGATTTGTCGGGCATCCACTTCGCCATGGAATTTTTGCCGCAGCAAAACAAGGTCAATGCCGGTGACAAGCTCAAGGGCCAGTTGCGCGCCGATGGCAAGCATGTGGTCGTGATAGGTGGCGGCGATACCGGCAGCGATTGCGTGGGAACGTCCAACCGGCATGGTGCACTGGGCGTGGTGCAATTTGAGGTGATGCCGCAGCCGCCGGTGGAGGAAAACCGCCCCATGACCTGGCCTTACTGGCCGCTCAAACTGCGCACCAGCTCCAGCCATGAAGAGGGTTGCGAGCGGGAATTTGCGATTTCCACCAAGGAATTTGTCGGCGAAAAAGGCAAAGTGACCGGCGTGAAAACCGTGCGGGTCGAATGGCAGGGCGGAAAAATGGTGGAGGTGCCGGGCTCGGAATCCATTGTCAAAGCGGATCTGGTCCTGCTGGCCATGGGCTTTGTCAATCCGGTAGCCAGCGTGCTGCAGGCTTTCGGCGTGGACACGGACGCGCGCGGCAACGCCCGCGCCCACACCGACGAGGGTGGTTACGCCACCAATGTGGCCAAAGTGTTTGCCGCAGGCGATATGCGCCGTGGGCAGTCGCTGGTGGTGTGGGCGATTCGCGAGGGCCGCCAGGCGGCGCGCTCGGTGGACGCTTTTCTGATGGGCAGCAGCGTCTTGCCGCGTTAGGCGGCGGCTCCCTTGGGGTGCGCGGCGCGGGCGGGCGGATGACCTCCGTCCCGGCGCTGCTGCATCACAAAACTAATTGATAATGGTTGTTGCGCTGCCGCCCCCGGCGCGAGCCCCTGCGCTTTTCCATGCCTAGTACACCCCTCACTCCACTTGTCGAACTGAAAGACATCCGTTTCGGTTACGGGCCGCGCGTGATTCTTGACGGCGTGAGCCTGTCCATCCCCCGGGGCAAGGTGACGGCGCTGATGGGCGCATCGGGTGGCGGTAAGACCACGGTGTTGCGCCTGATTGGCGGACAGTACCGCGCCCAAAGCGGCGAATTGCTGTTGGCTGGTCCTGCGGACGGAACCACCACCCCGCAGGACGTGGGGCGTATGGACGCGCGGGCCCTGTTCGCTGCGCGCCGCCGTATGGGTATGTTGTTCCAGTTCGGCGCTTTGTTTACCGATTTGAGTGTGTTCGACAACGTGGCTTTCCCCTTGCGCGAACATACCGATCTGCCG
>CANCTD010000204.1 GCA_947380945.1 Comamonadaceae bacterium | reverse complement strand
ATCAGATCGCGCGCGATGTCGGCCTCGCGCGCGCTCAAGGTCCCGCCGCTTTGCAGTTGTTGCACCCAGGCGCGTACATCGGTCACGCTCAGGGCCGCGATGTCGGCAATGCCCACGCCGTTGAAGCGCACCGCGCGCGCCACCGGGTTCAGGCGGCTGCCCTGGCAGCGCGGGCAGGCGGTATCGGCCAGGTCTTCGATATCGGCCTCGGCGAAGGTGTGTTCGCGCCCGCCGTTGTCTTCGCGCACCGTGTCGTCAAAAACTTTGCGCTGCTCTTTGGTCAGCGCCAGACCGGTGCCCACGCAATCGGGGCACCAGCCGTGTTTGCTGTTGTAGCTGAACAGGCGCGGATCAAGCTCGGCGTAGCTGGTGGAACACACCGGGCAGGCGCGCTTGGTGGAAAACACTTCGCAGCGGCCCACGCCCGCCGTGCTGCCGGCGTCCATGGCGTCCAATAAACCGTCCAGCTCGCTCATGACCATGACCACACCTTTGCCGTGGGTCAGGGCCTGCGACAGCGCCTCGCGCAGCGCGGGCTCATTGGCCGGATCCACGTCCAGGCTGATGACGGGCAGCTCGATATGGTGTTCCTTGAAGCGGTCTATGCGCGGGAAACCGTTGGTCGGCAAAAACTCGCCATCCACCCGCAAATGCGTGACGCCGCGCGGGCGCGCCCAATCGGCCAGCTCGGTGTACACGCCCTTACGCCCCACCACCAGCGGCGCGAGCAAACCAATGTGCTGACCCCGAAAGTTCTTGAGCAACTGCGCGGCAATGCTGTCCGCGCTTTGCGGGGCTACGGCAGCGCCGTCGGCCGTGCAATGCTGCACGCCGAGCTTGACGTAGAGCAGACGCAAAAAGTGCCAAACCTCGGTGGTCGTGCCGACCGTGGACTTGCGCCCGCCCCGGCTCAGGCGCTGCTCAATCGCCACGGTAGGCGGAATGCCATAGACCGCGTCCACCTCGGGGCGGCCTGCGGGCTGGACGATGGCGCGGGCGTAGGCGTTCAGGCTTTCCAGGTAACGGCGCTGGCCTTCGTTGAACAGAATGTCAAAGGCCAGCGTGGACTTGCCCGAACCGCTCACACCGGTGACCACACTGAAGCGCCCGCGCGGGATATTCACCGACAGCGATTTCAGGTTGTGCTCTTTGGCGTTAACGATGCGGATGTCCTGTGACAGCGCTTCGCGCGCGGCCAGGCGCTGCTCAGCGGCAGCGCGGGTGGCGCGCAGGTACGCCGGGCTGGCCTCTTGCACCGTGTGCACCACGCCCATGGCGGCTGCGTATTCGCGCAGCGCTTTGCCGGTGTGGCTGCTGGGGTGCAGCAGCACCTCTTCGGGCGTGCCGCAGGCCACCACTTCGCCGCCGCCCTCGCCGCCCTCGGGCCCCAGGTCAATCAGCCAATCGCTGGCGCGGATCACATCCAGGTTGTGCTCAATCACGAGCAGCGAATGCCCGGCATCCAGCAGCTTGCGCAGCGCGCGCATGAGCTTGGCGATGTCATCGAAGTGCAGCCCGGTGGTCGGCTCGTCGAGCATGAACAAGGTGCCACGGCGCGCCAGACTCTGGCGGCTGGAACTGGCGGACTTGGCGGCCTCGGCCAGAAAGCCGGCGAGCTTCAGGCGCTGCGCTTCGCCGCCCGAGAGCGTGGGCACGGGCTGGCCGAGCTTGACGTATTCCAGCCCCACATCGACGATGGGTTGCAGCGCGCGCAGGACTTCGCGGTCATGCGCAAACACCACCGTGGCTTCGCTGACCGTGAGGTCGAGCACGTCGGCCACATTGAGCAAACCACTGGAATCTGACCCCGATTGTTGGCGCTCGATACGCACTTCCAGGATTTCGGGGCGGTAGCGCTTGCCGTCGCAATCGGGGCAGCGCAGGTAAACGTCGCTCAGGAACTGCATTTCCACGTGCTCAAAGCCGGAGCCGCCGCAGGTGGGGCAGCGGCCGTCGCCGCTGTTGGCGCTGAATTTGGATGCGGTGTAGCCGCGCTCGCGCGACAGCGCGGCGTTGGCGAAGAGCTCACGGATCGCGTCCCAGGCACCGACAAAGCTCACCGGGTTGGAGCGCGCGGTTTTGCCAATAGGTGACTGGTCCACGAAAACCACTTCGCCCAGCAACTCGGCACCGAGCAGGCGGCTGTGCGGGCCGGGGGTTTCGGTGGACTTGCCAAAGTGGCGCAAAAGCGCAGGGGCCAGCACGTCCTGCACCAGCGTGGATTTGCCCGAACCGCTGACGCCGGTGATGCAGACCAGGCGCTGCAGCGGAATCTCGACGTCCACGTTTTTGAGGTTGTGCGCGGTCACGCCTTCCAGCACCAGGCGCGGCGTGTTATCGCCCACCATGCGCTTAAAGCCCATGCCCACCTGCTTGCGCCCGCCAAGGTAGGCACCGGTCAGGGTGTCGGCCGCCTTCAGGTCTTCGGTGCTGCCGTCAAACACAATCTGGCCGCCTTTTTCACCGGGGCCGGGGCCCATGTCGATCATGCGGTCAGCGGCCAGCATCACCGCCGGATCGTGTTCCACGACCACCAGGGTGTTGCCCGCGTCGCGCAGGCGCTGCATGGCCACGATGATGCGGTGCATGTCGCGCGGGTGCAGGCCGATGCTGGGTTCGTCCAGCACAAACAAGGTGTTGACCAACGAGGTGCCCAAGGCGGTGGTCAGGTTGATGCGCTGCACTTCGCCGCCGCTGAGCGTGCGGCTTTGGCGGTCCAGCGTGAGGTAGCCGATGCCGACTTCGCACAGGTATTTCAGGCGGGTGGTGATTTCTTCGAGCAGGAGCTTCAGCGTCTTGGTTTCTGCCTCCGACCGGGCGGCGATGGGGGCTGGGGCGGGTTCCTCATGGTGCGAGCACAAATCGTCACCCGCCCCAGCCCCCAGCGCCGCGTCATCGGCCTGCAAGAGATCAAAAAACTTCCGCAGCCGGTCCAAGGGCATCAGCATCATGTCGTGCAGGCACAGGCCGGGCAGGCTTTCCAGTTGCGCGCGGTTCCATTGCACGCCTTGCGGCAAAAAGCGTTTTGCCGGCGGCAGCACGGCATCGGCTTGCGCTGCAGTGCCTATGCGCCACAGCAGGCTCTCGGTCTTGAGGCGTGCGCCGCCGCAGGTCTGGCAAGGCGTGTAGCTGCGGTACTTGGACAGCAGCACCCGGATATGCATTTTGTAGGCCTTGGTCTCCAGGTACTCGAAGAAGCGGTCAATGCCGTACCACTGCTGGTTCCACTTGCCGGTCCAGCCGGGCGCACCCTTGATCACCCATTCCTGCTGCGCGGGCGTGAGCTTGTACCAGGGCGTGTCGCGCGGAATACC
>CANCTD010000203.1 GCA_947380945.1 Comamonadaceae bacterium | reverse complement strand
ACCCTGCGCGTCAATCAGGAGCAGGGCGTTGTCGTCTTGCCCAAAAGTCTGGGGGCCGATGTTGCCGACCATCAGCGGAACGCCTTTGCGCAGGCGCTTGGCGCTGGCGAGTTCGAGCAGGTTCTGGCTTTCGGCCGCAAAGCCCACGCAAAACAGCGCGCCACTGCGCCCACGGTCTGAGGCCGCCAGGGTCGCCAGAATGTCTGGGTTCTCCACCAGGTTCAGCGCCGGCGGCAGGCCGGACCCGTCCTTCTTCATTTTGTGTTCGGCAGACTCGGCGCTGCGCCAGTCTGCAACCGCTGCGGTGGCTATTAGGATGTCGCTGGAGCCGGCCTGCGCCTGGCACGCCAGCAGCATGTCGTGCGCCGAGCGGACATCGATGCGATGCACGCCACGCGGCGACGCGAGTGCGACCGGCCCTGCCACCAGCGTCACCTGTGCCCCGGCCTCGCGGGCGGCGCGGGCGATGGCAAAGCCCATCTTGCCGCTGGAGAGGTTGCTGATGCCGCGCACGGGGTCCAGGGCCTCAAATGTGGGTCCAGCGGTGATCAGAACCCGCTGCCCTTGCAGAACTTTGGGCTGGAAGTGGGCAACCAGATCCTCCAAAATTTCTTGCGGCTCCAGCATGCGGCCGTCGCCTTGCTCGCCGCAGGCCTGGTCGCCTGCGCCTACATCGAGTACGTACGAGCCATCGGCGCGCAGCTGCGCCACGTTCCGCTGGGTTGCCGGGTGGGCCCACATTTCCCGGTTCATGGCAGGCGCGATCAGCAGCGGCACGGTGGCGATGGGGCGCGCCAGGCACAGCAGGCTGAGCAAGTCATCGGCGCGTCCATGCAGCAGTTTGGCCATGAAATCGGCGCTGGCCGGGGCAATCAGTACCGCGTCCGCTTCACGCGACAGCTGGATATGCGCCATATTGTTGTCGGGGCGGCGGTCCCACTGCGAGTCAAAAACAGGACGGCCGCTGAGCGCCTGCATGGTCACAGAGGTAATGAATTGCGTCGCCGCCTCGGTCATCACCACCTGCACGGTTGCGCCTTCTTTGACCATGGCACGGCACAACTCGGCAGCCTTGTAGCAGGCGATGCCGCCGCTCAGGCCCAGAACAATGTGTTTGCCTTGCAGATGCATGGTGTGCGGTTTTGCTCTGGTATTTGGGGGTTCGGGAATCGGTTCAGACGCCGCTTGTGACATCGGGTCGCAATGTAGCAGACGCCTATAATCGCGCTTTACCAGCTCCCGAACCCTGCGGTTCGTCCTCGCCATGACCAAATTTGTCTTTGTCACTGGCGGCGTGGTGTCTTCCCTGGGTAAGGGAATCGCCTCTGCCTCCCTCGCTGCGATTTTGGAGTCGCGAGGCCTCAAAGTCACCTTAATTAAGCTGGATCCCTATTTGAATGTGGACCCCGGCACCATGTCGCCCCTGCAACACGGCGAAGTGTTTGTGACCGAGGATGGCGCGGAAACCGACCTGGACCTGGGCCATTACGAGCGTTTTGTTGAGACGCGCATGCGCAAGTCCAACAATTTCACCACGGGCCAGATTTACCAAAGCGTGCTCGACAAGGAGCGCCGGGGCGATTACCTGGGTAAAACGGTGCAGGTCATTCCGCACGTCACCAATGAAATCCAGGAGTTTGTGAAGCGCGGCGCGCGCTTCGGTGAGCCCGACGCGGTGGATGTGGCCATCGTGGAGATTGGCGGCACTGTGGGCGACATTGAATCCCTGCCGTTTTTGGAGGCGGTGCGCCAACTCAGCTTGCAACTCGGCCCCAACAACAGCGCCTTTGTGCACCTGAGTTATGTGCCCTGGATCGCCGCGGCAGGCGAGCTCAAAACCAAACCCACGCAGCACACGGCCAAGCAGTTGCGCGAAATCGGCATACAGGCCGACGCCTTGTTGTGCCGCGCGGACCGGCCGATTCCCGACGAGGAACGCAACAAAATTTCGCTGTTTTCCAATGTGCCTTTGTGGGGTGTGATTTCCATGTGGGACGTGGACACCATTTACAAGGTTCCCCGCATGTTGCACGAGCAGGGGCTGGACGGCCTGATCTGCGACAAGCTGCGCCTCAACACGCCGCCCGCCAACCTTACGCGCTGGGATGAGCTGGTCTATGAGACTGAGCATCCCCAAGGTGAGGTGCAGATCGCGATGGTGGGTAAATATGTCGATTTATCCGACAGCTACAAATCGCTCAACGAGGCCTTGCGCCACGCCGGCATGAAGAACCATGTCAAGGTTCAAATTGCCTATATTGACTCGGAAACCTTGGACGCCGACTCCGTGCAGCAACTCGCCAAATACGACGCGGTACTGGTCCCCGGTGGTTTTGGCAAGCGCGGCATTGAAGGCAAGATCAAGGCCGCCCGATTTGCCCGCGAAAACCGGGTGCCCTACCTCGGCATTTGCTTGGGCATGCAGGTGGCGACCATCGAATTCGCCCGCCATGTGGCCGGCTTGGCGGACGCCAACAGCACCGAGTTCGAGCCCGATAGCCCCAACCCGGTCATCGCGCTGATCACCGAGTGGAAAGACGCCGACGGCAGCATCAAAACCCGCGACCACAATTCCAACCTGGGCGGCACCATGCGATTGGGCGCGCAGAGTTCGGATGTCGCCAAAGACACCATCGCCCACCAGATTTACGGCAACGTCGTGACCGAGCGCCACCGCCACCGCTACGAGGCGAATGTCAACTACCTGGCACCTTTGCGCGCAGCTGGTCTGGTCATTTCGGCCCTGACGCAGCGCGAGCAGCTGACCGAGATGATCGAGTTGCCGCGCAGCGTGCACCCCTGGTTTGTCGGCGTGCAGTTCCACCCCGAGTTCAAGTCCACGCCCTGGGACGGGCATCCGCTGTTCAACGCCTTTATCAGCGCCGCCCTGGAGCACCAGGAATCGGGCCGTCCTTTGAAAGTTGCCGCATGAAATTGTGTGAATTTGAGGTCGGCCTGCACCGGCCTATTTTTTTGATTGCCGGCCCCTGCGTGATTGAGTCCGAGCAATTGCAAATGGACACCGCAGGTACGCTCAAGGAAATCACGGCGGCCTTGGGGATTCCCTTTATCTTCAAAAGCAGTTTCGACAAGGCCAACCGATCCAGCGGCACCACCTTCCGCGGACCCGGGTTGGAAAAAGGCCTGGAAATACTGGCCAAGGTCAAGCGCGAACTCGGTGTGCCGGTGCTTACCGATATCCATAGCGAAGACCAGATCGCCCAGGTCAGCGCCGTGGTCGATGTGCTGCAAACCCCGGCTTTTCTGTGCCGCCAAACCGACTTCATACGCGCCGTGGCCCAGTCCGGCAAGCCGGTGAATATCAAGAA
>CANCTD010000202.1 GCA_947380945.1 Comamonadaceae bacterium | reverse complement strand
CGCCGTAAGACCAGCCAGGTGAATGCCGACAGCGACACCAGGCTGTAGATCAGCCCCGGCAGGGCCGCCGCAAGCCAGGGTTGCCAGCCTTGCAGCGTGGCCATGTCGCTGAGCACGTTGTTGAGCAGCATAAAACTGATGCCGGCCATCACACCGCCGAACACATAGATCGTGATGCCGCCGCTGCGAAAATGCAAATACGCAAACGGCAGAGCCAAGACAACCATGACCAGACAGCTCAGCGGATAAAACACTTTTTTCCAAAATTGCAACTCGTACTTTTGCACCGACTGACCGTTTTCAGCGAGGTGACGCATGTACTGAAACAGGTCCACCGTGGCCATATTTTCTGGGCGCAAGATCGCTGCAGAAACCATGTCTGCGCTGATCCGATTCGGCCAGCGCAAGCTGGGTTCCGTGCTGCGCAGTGCCGCACTGGCGCCGGTCTGCTCACCTGGGGTGAACACCAACCGTTGGACATCGTACAGAACCCAGGATCCATCGCCTTGCGCCACTGCGCGGGGCGCAGTAGTCAGTGACACAAACCGACTGCTTTGGTCAAATTCAAAAATGCGCACGTTGCGCATGCTGGCATCGTCCGCCATACTTCCTACATTGACGGCGAAATGTTTGGATCCCTGCTTTTCCTTTAACCAGGCGCCGGTCTTGCCGTGGGTAAGGTTGCCTTTGAATTTTGACTTCAAGAATTGTGCGGAGCGGTCGGCCAATGGAGATACATAGTCGCCCACTGCAAAGGTGAACACCACGAATCCGAGCCCGAGGATCATCAGTGTCTTTAAGGCCAGCCAAGGCCCCAAGCCGCTGGTGCGCAAAATCGTGAACTCTGAGCTCTTGGCAAAGCGGGCCATTACAAACACCGAACCGATTAGCACTGTGATCGGCATCAACTCGTACAAATGCCCAGGGACCATAAAAGCAACAAACACCAGCGCCTGCGGAATTTGGTAGCCCAGTGCCCGGATCTGATTGACTGCCTTGAGTTCCTCAACAAAATCGAAGAAAAAGAACAGAGCCAAAAATCCCAGGCTGACAAAGGCAATGGCGCGAACGGTTTCCGCGTAAATCAGCCGCCGCACCGTGATCATCGCTTGCCACTCCAGAGCATTTGCGGGCGCAGACCCGAGCGCAACAATAGCCCAAGTGCGCTGGCCAGAAATAAGGTGCCATGCAGGCCCAGTATGGCCTGCATCAGCGTATATTGCCCGGATTCCACTGCATTTTTTGCCAAAATTAGCCCGTTGAAATAGACCAAGAAGGCCAGCAGAGCGAAGCCGTAGTTGGTGGAGCTGCCGACACGGGGATTGGCCCCTGCTGCGGCCAGCGCCAGGAGCAGCAAGTTGACGGCCGCCAACACCATGCCTGCGCGCCAGGCCAATTCGCCATGGTTATTGCGGCTGGGGTTGGTCAACAATTCCAGCGTACCCATGGCGTTGGTGGGGTTGTAATTACGCCCTGAATTGTCTCCACCGCTCAGGCGAATACCCATTCGCTCAAAGCTCGCCAATGACAGAGCGCTCCCGATGAGTGCGCGTTGCACACGCTGCCCCTGGCTGAGTACCAAATACTTGGTGTCGTCTATAACTTCCAACTGCCCCGACTGGGCGGCGGCAATCATTTCCGTGTCGCCGCTGTGGCTGAGCAAAAACACGTTACGCCCCGACGCCTGTTGGCGGCCATCAGTTTCGATGAAAAAAACCTGGTCTCCGCTGGGCGACTCTTGGAATTTGCCCGGCTCAAAGCGGGCGATTTCGCCGCGCTTTTCAAACCGGTCGCGTAAATCTTCAATGCGTCCATAGGCCCAAGGCAACACAAGGGTGGCCAATACCAGTATCGCGGCCAGCACCGGCCAGGCAAAGCGCAAAACGGGGGAAACCAGATCCAACGGGCTTTTGCCGCAACCCAGCCAGATCACCATTTCACTTTCGCGGTACATCCGAGTGACCACCGCAGTAACGGCGATGAACATGCTCAGGGACAAAATTGTCGGCGCGTCGGCTAGCACGGTGAACGCCATGATGACCAAAACGTCTGAGGGGTTGAATACATTACGCGATGCATCGCCCACCACTCGGATCAGGGTAATAGTCACCACTACGGTCAGCAGAGCGACCAGCGTGGCGCTGAAGCTGCCGGCCAGTTCGCGGCGCAGGGCGGAATCGAATAACATCTCCTGAATATAAAGGCTGACGTATGAACTTCGACTTCCAATCCCAGGATTTGGCCAGCGCTGCACAAGAAAAGTGCGATGCTTTGGTGGTGCTGGTGCCCGACGGGCTGCGCGCCGGGCGCAGTCCCCTCGAAGCCCTGATTGCGCAGGCGATCAAGGACGGCGACCTTGACACCAAGAGCGCAAAGCCGCTGGCGCTTTACCGCGCCAGCCAGGTCAAAGCGGACCGCTTGGTGCTCGTTGGTATCGCCGCAGGCTCTGCGGGCCAGGTGCGCGCCGCAGTCGCTGCCGCGCTGGCCCAGGTCAAATCGCCCAAGCTCAAGCGCCTGGTTCTGGCTTTTGCGGCCCCGGCGCAGGACGCGGCGCTGCGCGCCGCCGCCGTGGCGGCCGCCGACGGCAGTTATGTATTCACCCACACCAAATCCAAACCCAGCCCGCGCACCCTGAGGGCGGTGCGTCTTTGCGCGCCGGATTCCACCGCTTTTGCGGTGCAGGGACGCACCGATGTCCAGCGCCGCGTGGAAGCCACCATCGCCGGCATGGAATTCGCCAAGGAGTGGGCCAACCGTCCGGCCAACCACGCGACGCCGACCTTGCTTGCCAAAGCCGCCCGCGATCTGGTGAAGGCCGCAGCTTCCCCCCGTTTTGCCTGCGAGGTACTGGGTCCGGCGCAGGTGGCGAAGTTGGGCATGGGCGCGTTCATGGCGGTGGCCCAGGGCTCCAGCGAGCCCCTGCGCTTCATCGTGTTGCGCTACAACGGCGCGGCCAAAAACGCCGCACCCACGGTTCTGGTCGGCAAAGGCATCACCTTCGATTGCGGCGGCATTTCCATCAAGCCATCGGGCGAGATGGACGAGATGAAGTTCGATATGTGCGGCGCCGCCAGCGTGCTGGGAACCTTCAAGGCCCTGACGCTGCTCAAGCCCAAAATCAACGTGGTCGGTTTGATCCCTAGCTGCGAAAACCTGATCAACGGCAGCGCCGTCAAACCCGGCGACGTGGTGACCAGCATGAGCGGGCAAACCATAGAGATATTGAATACCGACGCCGAAGGCCGTCTGATTTTGTGCGATGCCTTGACCTATGCCGAGCGCTTCAAGCCGGCGGTCGTGCTCGATGTGGCAACGCTTACCGGCGCGTGTGTGGTGGCTTTGGGCGGCGTGCGCTCGGGCTTGTT
>CANCTD010000201.1 GCA_947380945.1 Comamonadaceae bacterium | reverse complement strand
GTCAGACCGATGGTGACGGTTTTGCTATCGCCCGGATCGTTGCGAAAAGTCGAGGCGGACGCGTTCTTCATGTAGAAGGCGGGCGCACTGGCGCTGGCCATCATGCCGGTGATCGATTTCAGGGCTTTGCGACGGGAAGAAATGGTCATGCGTATTCCTATTGGCTGAAAAAAGAATTAAGACAAAGTGTCCAACGAAAGTGCAAGTTTCAGTATAGGTACACGTACCTGTCCGCACAACAAGCCGCTTTCGGGGTTTTCCCTAGTTTGTGGCCCGGCTTACGGGCATCTGACTAGTTTTGCAGGCCCATGGCCCACAAATTGGTCGAGCGCGCACCGCTGCGGCAAAACGCAAGCACCGGCGCTTTTGCTGCTGCGACCGCTTCGGCCATCGCATGCACCTGCTCGGTTGTCACCTGGCCGCTGATGACGGGGATGTAGTGGTAATCCATCCCGGCGGCATGGGCGGCGGCTTCCATGGCCGCCGATAGCGGTTGATCCGGCCCGCCTTCGCCGTCAGGCCGGTTATTGATGACGGTGCGTATGCCGTGCGCCGCAAGCGCCGCCATGTCTTGCGCTTGTAACTGGCCTGCAGTGCAGAAGTCGGGTGTGTGTTGGGTGACTGAGATGGACATAGGACAGGCTTTCGTGGGTGCGCGGTCGGTGGTGGATTCAGAGTTTTTGCAGACGCTCCAAGGCGCGCTCCAGCGTCTGGTCCTGTTTGGCAAAACAAAACCGGATGATTTTCTGGTCAAAGCCATCGGTATAAAAAGCCGACAGCGGAATCGCCGCTACGCCGATCTCGCTCGTCAACCAGCGGCAAAACGCAGCATCGCCCAGTGGACTGATGCCGCTGATCCCGGCGCATTGGAAGTAGCTCCCTTCGCTGGGTAGCAAGCTGAAACCGGTCTTGGCCAGACCGGCGCGGAAGGCATCGCGTTTGCGTTGGTAAAAAGCCGGCAGGTTCAAGTAGGGTTCAGCCTGCTCCATATAGGCGGCCAACCCGTATTGCATGGGCGTGTTCACCGTGAATACGTTGAATTGGTGCACCTTGCGGAACTCAGTGGTGAGCGCGGCAGGTGCCGCGACATAGCCGATCTTCCAGCCCGTGACATGGTAGGTCTTGCCAAAGCTGGAGACGATGAAGGCGCGCTCGGCCAGCCCGGGATAACTGGCCGCGCTGCAATGGCGATGGCCGTCAAACACCATGTGTTCGTAGACCTCGTCGCTGATCAGCACGATATCGGTGGGTGCGAGCAGGGTTTGCAGGGCCTGCATCTCCGCGTCGCTCCACACCGTAGCGCTGGGGTTGTGCGGGCTGTTGATGATCAGCGCCCGTGTGCGCGGCGTGATGGCGGCGGCGATGGCGGCGAAATCGGGACGGAAGCTGCCCGGCGTGAGCGGCACTTTGACCAGCACACCGCCTGCGAGTTCGATGCCCGGCACATACGAGTCGTAACAAGGCTCCAGCACGATCACCTCGTCGCCGGGGTGCACCACCGCCAGCAAAGCGGTGAGTATGGCCTGGGTGGCACCGGCCGTTATGGTGACTTCGCCGACCGGGTCGTAGCTGCGTTGGTAGAGCGTTTCCACTTTGCGGGCCACTGCGTCGCGCAACACCGCCACGCCAGCCATGGGCGGGTACTGGTTATGCCCCGCTTGCATAGCCCGGTTCACGCCTTCGAGCAAAGCGGGGTCACAGGGGAAATCGGGAAAGCCCTGGCCCAGATTCACCGCCTGGTGCTCGGCAGCCAGCGCCGACATCACCGTGAATATGGTGGTACCGACCTGGGGCAGGCGGCTCTTGGGGGGTTTAAACATCGTCATCCCGTACAAATCCGTTCATAGACCGTTCCACCACCTCGCGTGTCAGGCGTGGGCTAAGCAACTCCGCAAATGTATAGACAAAATTACGCAAGTAGGCGCTGCGTTTGAATGCCAAACGCGCCGTATTCGTGCCAAATAAATACCCGGCCGGACGCACCACCAAGCCGCTGGATGGCCCTTCGCTGACGATGTCACGCACCGCCATTTCCGCCGCGATACCGATGCCCAGGCCCAGTTTGGTGTAAGTTTTGATCACATCCGAATCGATGGCTTCCAGGGCGATGCGCGGAGACAGCTTGGCGGCAGCAAAAGCAGCGTCGATTTTGGTGCGGCCGGTAAACGAGGGGTGGTAGGTGATCAGCGGTTCGCGCGCCACATCTTCCAGCGATATTTCCGCCTGCCGGGCCAGCTTGTGGTCATGTGGCAGCACCAGCGTGTGTTGCCAGGTGTAGCAGGGCAGGGTGACCAATTCGGCAAAATCGGCCAGCGATTCGGTGGCAATACCGATTTCGGCGACCTCATCGATCAGCATGCGCGCTACCTGCTCAGGCGCGGCCTGGTGCAGGCTGATATTGACCTTGGGGAATTGCTGGCGCAGCGCGGCAACCACCTCGGGCAAGACATAGCGGGCCTGGGTGTGGGTCGTGGCAATGGAGAGGGTACCGCTGTCCTGCTGGCTGAACTGTTCGCCGATGCGGCGCAGATTTCCCACCTCGCGCAGGATCAGGTCTATGCTTTTGAGCACATGCTGCCCCGGCTCGGTCACCCTTTTCAGGCGCTTCCCATGGCGCGAAAACACCTCGATTCCCAGTTCGCTCTCCAACTCCAGAATCGCTTTGGAGACCCCGGGTTGGGACGTGTGCAGGGCTTTGGCCGCCTCGGTCAGATTGAGGTTGCGGCGCACGGCCTCTTGCACGAAGCGGAATTGGTGAAGGTTCATAACGATTTCAGCTATAGAAGCTGATCATTATGCAATATCACAGCAGTTTATCGGTCGGCTATTGCCTGCAAAGCGATGGATGCCAGCAAATCGATCACCTGCGCGTGCTCGCCCACGGCGGGCATCAGCCGCAGTTCTAGTCCGGGGTGGCTGAGGCGCAATTGGGCGAGCAGTTCCGGCAAGTCCTCGCGCGCATGCCGCCCCACGCCCAAAAACATGGGGAAGACGGTGATTTGCTGAATGCCCTGCGCCACCAGCTCCGCTGCGACCTGCGGCAGGTCGGGCTGGCTCAGCTCCAGATAGGCGCAGCGCACCGGGGTGGCGGGCGCGCGTTCGGCCATCGTTTGCGCCAGCGCCGCTATGGGCTGGTGCCACAGCGGATCGCGTGAGCCGTGGCCGAACAGCACCAGCGCATGTTGGGCAGTTGGGGAAGTAGCTGTGTTGTGCATCCGATTAGCGCCGTAAGACCAGCCAGGTGAATGCCGACAGCGACACCAGGCTGTAGATCAGCCCCGGCAGGGCCGCCGCAAGCCAGGGTTGCCAGCCTTGCAGCGTGGCCATGTCGCTGAGCACGTTGTTGAGCAGCATAAAACTGATGCCGGCCAT
>CANCTD010000200.1 GCA_947380945.1 Comamonadaceae bacterium | reverse complement strand
TGCTGCGCAGCGCGTATGACCAGCTCGCCCAGGTGGTTGCGCAGCACGACGGCGGGGTTTTCCTGCAGCATCGCCAGCGGCTGCGACAGCGCGTGCAGGTGCGCGTGTGCGCTGTCGAACTCCGCCAGCCACGCATCGGCTGCACCGGGATTTATGAACAGGTCCCGCACTTGCTGCGCGCTGTCTTGACGGCCCGCTGCGCGCAGGCTCAGGCGGCGCCAGAACAGGGTGAAATCCACCCGCTGCGCCGCCATCAGTTCGAGGGCGCCGGTGTACAGCGGGGTAAGGGACGGGTCTGCGTCTGCAAAGCCGAGCTTGCGCGCCATGGCGTGGTCAAAGGCCCGGGCGTAGACCGGCTTGAAAGTTTCCAGCACCGCCACTGTGGCGTCCTGGTCCTCGATCAGCGGCAGCAGCGCTTGGCCCAGGCAAAAGAGATTCCAGTACACCACGCCCGGTTGGCGGTTGAAGGCGTAGCGGCCCTGGGAGTCGGAGTGGTTGCAAATGTGCGCCGGATCAAACGCGTCCATGAACTGGAAGGGGCCGTAGTCCAGCGTCAGGCCCAGGATGCTCATGTTGTCGGTATTCAGCACCCCATGGCAAAAACCCACTGCCTGCCAGCGCGCCACCAGCTCGGCGCTGCGCCGGGTGACCGCGCGCAGCAGCGCCAGGTAGGGCGACTCCGCAGCTGCCAGGCATTCGGGTGCATGGTGGTTGATCACGAAATCCGCCAACTGTTGCAGCGCTTCGTGCGCGCCATTGGCTGCGAAATGCTCAAAGTGCCCGAAGCGGATGAAGCTGGGTGCCACCCGCGTGACGACCGCCGCGGTCTCGGCGCTTTCCCGCCACACTGTGGCAGGCGAGCCAGTCAGGCACAGCGCCTGGGTGCTGGGAATACCCAGGCCGCGCATGGCCACGCTGGCCAAAAACTCACGCACCGAGCTGCGCAGGACGGCGCGGCCATCGGCGCGGCGCGAAAACGGCGTGGGGCCTGCGCCTTTGAGTTGAATCTCAAAGCCCGCCCGCTCACCCAGCAACAAAGCGCGCCCGTCACCGAGCTGTCCGGCCCAGACGCCGAACTGGTGGCCGCTGTACACGCTTGCCAGCGCTTGCACCGGCAGGCCGGGGTTGCCGCTGAGGGTTTGCAACCAGGCGGCGTCGCTGTCCCAGCCTGCGGGCATGTTCAGCGCCCGGGCGGTCTGCGGGTCGTGGGCGATCCAATGGGGAGCGGGCAGCGGGCTGGGGCTTTGGTCGGCAAAAAACGCTTCGCCCAATTGCCGCAGGCGGGCCGGCGCAAAGGGCGGCACCTGCGCGAGCCGGCTGGAGTCATCTGTGGCACTGGCGGGAACGGGGGAGTCTGCGACGAGCATGGCGCGGATTGTCCTGCAATCCGCGCCCCGGGCCGCCTGTGGTTCTGAATTACCATGCGAGCGCATTTTTTGCTTCGGCCTCGTGCCCACTTTGGAGTTGTTGCCATGCTCGGACTCATGCAGGACCAGCCGCTGTTGATTTCATCGCTGATTGATTTTGCGCAGCGCCACCACGCGGATGCCGAAATCGTCTCGCGCAGGGTCGAGGGCGATATCCACCGCAGCAACTACGGCCTCATCGCGCAGCGCGCGCGCCAGGTGGCCAATGCCCTGGACGCCTTGGGCCTGCAGGCGGGCGAACGGGTTGCGACCCTGGCCTGGAACGGCTACCGGCACCTGGAGGCCTATTTCGGCGTCAGCGGCTCCGGCCGCGTGCTGCACACGCTCAACCCGCGCCTGCACCCGGACCAGATTGTCTGGATCGCCAACCACGCCGAGGACCAGGTGCTGTGCTTTGACATGACGTTTTTACCCATCGTCAAAGCCATCCACAGCCGTTGCAGCACCATCCAGCATTACGTGGCGTTTTGTGATGCCGACAAGCTGCCTGCCGACAGCGGCATTCCCAACTTGCAAAGCTACGAGACGCTGGTGCGGGCCCAGCCCGCGCACTACAAGTGGCCGGCGCTCGATGAGAACGCTGCCTCCAGCATGTGCTACACCAGCGGCACCACCGGGCACCCCAAAGGCGTGGTTTATAGCCACCGCTCCACCGTGCTGCATGCCTTTGCCTGCGCCATGCCCGATGTGCTCAACGTCAGCGCCCGCGACAGCGTGCTCCCGGTCGTGCCCATGTTCCATGTGAACGCCTGGGGCCTGCCCTATGCCTGCGCCATGACCGGGGCCAAGATGGTGTTTCCCGGACCGGCCATGGACGGCAAGTCGATTTACGAGCTGATCGAGGCCGAGCAGGTTTCCTTTGCGGCGGGTGTGCCTACCGTGTGGCAGATGCTTTTGTCCCACATGGGGCAGGGCGCGCTGCGGTTTTCCTCGCTCAAGCGCACGGTGATCGGCGGCTCGGCCTGTCCGCCGGCCATGCTGGCGGCGTTTAACGATGTGTATGGCGTGGAAGTCCTGCACGCCTGGGGTATGACGGAAATGTCACCCTTGGGCACGGTGTGCACCCTGAAAAACAAGCACCTGGCGCTGGACGAGAGCGAAAAAATGCAAGTTCGGGTGAAACAGGGCCGCGGCATGTTCGGCGTGGACATGAAGATCGTCGACGAGGATGGCGCGGAGTTGCCCTGGGACGGCAAGGCCTTCGGCGATCTGCTGGTCCGGGGGCCTTGGGTTTTGAGCGCCTATTTCAAGAACGAGGGCGGAACCCCTTTGGTGGACGGCTGGTTTGTGACCGGCGATGTGGCCACCATAGACCCTGACGGCTATTTGCAAATCACCGATCGCACCAAAGACGTGATCAAGTCCGGTGGCGAGTGGATCAGCTCCATCGATGTCGAGAACATCGGCATGGCGCACCCCGCCGTGGCCATGGCCGCCTGCATTGGTATGAAGCACCCCAAATGGGACGAGCGACCGGTTCTGGTGGCTGTGAAAAAGCCCGGCGCGGAAGTCAGCCGGGACGAGCTCCTGGCCTTTTTTGAGGGCAAGACCGCCAAATGGCAGATTCCGGATGACGTGATTTTTGTTGACGCTATCCCTCTGGGCGGGACCGGCAAGATGCAAAAAACCAAGTTGCGCGACATGCTGGCCAACTACCAGCTTCCCGCCCACTGAGCGCACGCGCGGCGCCCTGGCGCGCTGCCGGTCCGGCCCCGCATGGAATTTTTCCTCACCACCACGCTCAACGGCCTGAGCTACGGCCTGATGCTGTTCATGCTCAGCGCGGGCCTGACGCTGACCTTCAGCATGATGGGCGTGCTCAACTTCGCACACGCCAGCTTTTACATGCTGGGGGCCTACCTGGGCTTCAGCATCGCGCAGGTGTGCGGCTTCTGGGCCGCGCTGCTGCTGGCGCCGCTGGCGGTGGGCTTTTTGGGTGCCTTGTTTGAACGCTGCTGCCTGCGGCGGGTCCATG
>CANCTD010000199.1 GCA_947380945.1 Comamonadaceae bacterium | reverse complement strand
CTTGATTTTTTCCAGCCAGGCTTCCACCACCTTGTGCGCCTCGTTGCAGGCGTGGTCGAAACGTTTCCACAGCGCGTGGTTGGGCACGCCGCCCTGGTCGGTGAGCTTCCATTGCTCGCGCAGGCCGCGCAAGTGCTCCTGCATCTTGCGCCCGCCCACTGCCTGCCCTTCGGGTCGCTGCAGCAGCCCTTCGGCTTTGGTAACCAGTTCCTGGCGCAGTTGGTCGGCGCGCCAGCGCTGCCAGCCCTCCAATTCACCGGCCGCAGCCAGGGCCGCCTGCGCGCGGGCTTCCAGTTTGGCATCGATCAGCTTGCCGAATTCTTTGAGCGCTTGGCGCAGGGCGTTGGCCGCACCGGCGCTGGCTTTGCCGTGGCCCTCGGCGATTTCGGCTTCGAGTGTGTCGAGCACGCCCTGGGTGGCGGCGATGGCCTGGGCCTTGATTTGCGGATCCACCGGGACCTTGGCGGGTTTGGGTGCCACGGCTTCGCCGCGTGCCGCACGCAGCGCGTCGGCCCAAACCGGCACTGGCGGCAAGGGGGCGGCGGCGTCCAGGGCCGCGGCCTGCGCCAGACCCAGGGCCGCACCAAAGGCGTCGGACACCAGAACCAGTTGGCGCAGAGATGCGTCCAGCATGCCGGCGAACTTGGGGTCCACGCTGGGCCAGCTGGCCTGGGCCTGCAAAGCGGCCGCCTGGCTTTGCCAGTGCGCCACGTCAGCGGCCAGTCCCGCCGCAGCCGCCTGCGCGTCCTGCCAGGACTTGGTGGACAAAATCTCGATGCGCTGGGCCAGCAACACGGCGGCCTCGCGCTGGACTTGGGTCTGGTGCTCCAGGTCTTCGATGGCGCGCACCCGTTCGGCGAGTTGCACCTTCAGCGCTGCCAGCGGCTCCTTGCTCAGGGGCGCGCCGGCCTTGGCTGCATCGCGCTGCCAGGCCATGGCGTCGGCCATATTGATTTTTGCGGCTTCCAGCAGGGTCTGCGCCCGCTGCGCCCACTCGGCGATGAGCTGTTCCTGGCTTTTGGCGCGCCGGGCGTCGTCCAACAAGTCTTTGATCCAGCGTGCCGCGCCCTTGTCTTTGACGCTGAGCTCCTTAAATACCGCTTGCAACAACTCGGCATCGGGCTGGCTTGCCAGCCACTGTTTGACCCGCGCCGCGCGCTCGCCCGAGGTGGGGGCGCTGAATGCGCCGCCGGTGATCCGGTCAAGCTGGGCGATATCGTTGTTCTTGGAGGCCTGGTTGGACATGGTGCGGGGGCTCGGGTTGCGGGATGAAACAGGCGATTATTTTCACCGCTAACGCAAAGGCTGCGCGCGGCACAGCAAACCCCAGCGTTCAAAGCCGCGCAATCGGGCTCGAAAAGTGCTGCGATATGCCAATTAAGCCCTATATGTCAGCCGCAATATAATCAACGCCCATATGGACAACAAGACAAGGAGTCTGATGAAAGCAGTCCAACGCTTTGGCAACAGCCTGCAGCTCGTGTGCAGCGACGCCGCCAGCGGCTTTTTGTACCTGGCCCGCAGCAGCTTCACCCTGATCGGAATCGCCCTGGTGGCCGCTATCGTGGCGCTGGTGCAGTACCCCGAAATCCAGGACCTGGGCGAGTCCCGTCTGGCGGAATGGGTGCGCGAGCGCCAGGACGCACTGACCAGCATCGTCAGCGTCAGCACCAACCCGAGCACCGCGACCAACCCCGCCGATTTGCCCAAGCAGCAAGCGGCGCTGGCCTTCTGGCTGGGCAAAAAATACGCGGTCGCACCCGAACCCTTGAGCGCCCTGGTGGTCCAGGCCTATGCGGTGGGTGGCAAACAAAAAGTGGATCCACTGCTGATTCTGGCGGTGATGGCCGTGGAATCCGGCTTCAACCCCTTTGCCCAAAGTCCGGTCGGCGCACAGGGCCTGATGCAGGTCATGACCAAAGTCCACACCGACAAGTACGAACGCTTTGGCGGCAACCTGGCGGCGTTTGACCCGGTGACCAATCTGCGCGTGGGTGTTCTGGTCCTGCGCGAATGCATACAGCGCACCGGCTCGGTGGAAGACGGCTTGCGCGCCTATGTGGGGGCCAGCAATCTGGAGGGCGACGGCGGCTATGTGGACAAAGTGATGGCCGAATACGCCCGCCTGATCGCCGTGGCCGAAGGCCGCAAAGTGCCGGTGCTGCCCGCGCCCGTGGTGGCGCAAGCCCAGGCTGCAGTGCCGGCCCCCGCAGTAGCCAGCACCGCCGAATTGGCCAGCAACCCCTGAGCGGACCCGCCCCGGCGCGCTTCATTAGAATGCGCGGCCCCCGTCCCTCCACCTAACCGGAACCTGCGCATGTACCACCGCAATACCCTTGTTGAGCAAACCGACCCTGAACTCTGGGCCGCCATCCAGGCCGAGAACGCCCGCCAGGAACACCATATCGAGCTGATTGCCAGCGAAAACTATGCATCGCCCGCCGTCATGGCCGCGCAAGGCAGCCAGCTGACCAATAAATATGCAGAAGGCTACCCTGGCAAGCGCTACTACGGCGGTTGCGAAAACGTGGACGTGGCCGAGCAACTCGCCATAGACCGGGTCAAGCAACTCTTCGGTGCCGATGCCGCCAACGTGCAGCCGCATTGCGGTGCCTCGGCCAACCAGGCGGTTTTTCTGGCCTTTTTGCAACCCGGCGACACCATCATGGGCATGAGCCTGGCAGAAGGCGGTCACCTGACCCACGGTATGCCGCTGAACATGAGCGGCAAATGGTTCAAGGTCGAGTCCTACGGCCTCAACGCCAAAGAAGAGATCGACTACGACGCCATGGAAGCCAAGGCCCACGCCACCCGCCCCAAGCTGATCATCGCCGGGGCCTCGGCCTACAGCCTGCATATTGACTTTGCGCGTTTTGCCAAAGTCGCCAAGGACGTGGGAGCGATCTTTTTGGTGGACATGGCGCACTACGCCGGCCTGATTGCCGCAGGCGTCTACCCCAATCCGGTGCCCCACGCCGATGTGGTCACCTCCACCACCCACAAGAGCCTGCGCGGTCCGCGCGGCGGCATCATCCTGATGAAGGCCCAGCACGAGAAGGCCGTTAACAGCGCAGTGTTCCCCGGCCTGCAAGGTGGCCCGCTGATGCACGTGATCGCGGCCAAAGCCGTGGCCTTCAAAGAGGCGCTGTCGCCAGACTTCAAGCAATACCAGCAACAGGTGATCGCCAACGCCCACACCGTGGCGCAAACCCTGACCGAGCGCGGCCTGCGCATCGTCAGCGGCGGCACCCAGAGCCACGTCATGCTGGTCGACTTGCGCTCCAAGCACATCACCGGCAAGGTCGCTGAAGCCGTGCTGGGTGATGCGCACATGACGATCAACAAGAACGCCATCCCCAATGACCCGGAGAAGCCCATGGTCACCAGCGGCGTGCGCATCGGCACCCCGGCCATGAC
>CANCTD010000198.1 GCA_947380945.1 Comamonadaceae bacterium | reverse complement strand
GCGCTGGTCAGCCTGATCGGTTTGCAGGAAATGACCTATATCGCCAAGCAGGCCAGCGCGGCCACCCGCTCGCCCTTCGAATTCTTCCTGTTCACTGCGGCGCTGTTTTTGCTGTTCACCAGCGCCTCGCTGTGGGTTCTGCGCCGCCTGGACGCACGCTACAGCCTGGGTACCCGGCGGGTGACGCTGTGAGGGAGAGCGCTGTATGAAATGGGACATCATCTTCCAGCCCGCCAACCTGGCGCTGTACGGCCAAGGCATTCTGACTACGCTGGGATTGCTCTTGTCCAGCCTGGCGATTGGCGCGGTGCTGGCGCTGCTGTTTGCGCTGGCGCTGACCGGGCGCTCCGCCGTGTTGCGCGCCGTAGTGGGTGCTTACACCTATGTAGTGCGTGGCACGCCTTTGCTGATACAGGTGTACCTGATTTATTACGGCCTGGGCCAGCTGGAGTGGATACAGGCGCGCTGGGACGACATCTGGCCCTGGACCTACTTCAAAGAACCGTTTTTCTGCGCCCTGCTGGCCTTCAGCCTGAACACGGCGGGCTATACCGCAGAAATGCTGGCCGGCGCCATCCGCGAGACCAGCGCGGGCGAAATCGAGGCGGCCCAGGCCTACGGCATGGGCCACTGGCGCACCATGTGGCGGGTGATTCTGCCCAGCGCACTGCGCCGCTCCCTGCCGGCGTACAGCAACGAAGTGGTCATGATGCTGCAAAGCACCAGCCTGGCCAGCGCCGTGCCCAGCATGATTGATGTCACCTCGGCGGCCAGCCGGGTGTACAGCAAGTTCTACCTGCCGTTTGAGGCCTTTTTGTTCGCGGCCGGCATCTACTTGGTGGCCACGTTCATGCTGGTGGGCCTGTTCCGGCTCGCCGAGCGGCACTTTCTGGCCTATCTGGCGCCGCGCCAGAGCTGATCCGCCCTGCCTGTAAGCTGTCTTCCATGCAACGCCACGACCACCCGCTTCTCTCGCCCAGCCTGGGTGTGCACAAGACGTTGACCAGCCTGCACTTCGGCACGCCGGACAGCGGCACCAAGGTCTATATCCAGGCCAGCCTGCACGCCGAAGAGCTGCCCGGCATGCTGGCCGCCTACCACCTGCGTCCGCTGCTGGAGGCCGCCCATGCGCGGGGCCATATCCACGGCGAAGTGGTACTGGTACCCATGGCCAACCCGGTCGGTGCGGCGCAGCGCCTGCAGCACAAACCCATGGGCCGCTTTGAAGGCGATACCGGCGAAAACTTCAACCGCCACTACCCCGACTTCTTCGCCCGCATCAGCACCCAGGTCTTGCCAACGCTGGGAATGGACCCGTCGGCCAACGTCGCCCTGGTGCGCCAGGCCATGCGGTCTTATCTGGAGCAATGGACGCCGCAGACCGAGCTGGCCAGCCTGCGCCGCCAGTTGCTGCTGCTCTCGTTTGATGCCGACTACGTGCTGGACCTGCATTGCGATTGCGAAGCCGTGCTGCATTTTTATTGCGAGGAAAGCTGCTGGCCGCAGCTCGCGCCCTTGGCGCAGCATCTGCAAAGCCGGGCGGTTCTGCTGGCCAAAAATTCCGGCAGCAGTCCTTTTGATGAGAGCCTGTCCGGCGTATGGTGGCGGCTCGCTGAGGCGCTGGCCGCCAACGGATCTGGCGCGCCACTCCCGCAAGCCTGCCTGAGCACGACGATTGAGCTGCGCGGCGAGGCGCAGGTGGAACACGCCTTGGCGGCGCAGGACGCGCAGGCGATTGCCGCCTTTCTTCGCCACACCGGCGTTTTGCGCGACGCGCCGGCCGCCGCAGTGCCGGCGGCCCTGTGCCAGCCCACGCCGCTGGCGGGCTCCGAAACGCTGTACGCCACGGTAGCCGGACTGGTGGTATTTACGGCCAGCCCCGGCCAGACGGTGCGCGCAGGCGATCTGGTCGCCGAAATCATTGATCCCATCGCCCACAGCGCCCACCGGGTCTGCGCCGGGGTGGATGGCGTTTTGTATGCCCGCATCCGCGACCGCTATGTCACCACCGGCTGCGAGCTCGCCAAAATTGCCGGTGCGGTGGCTTTTCGCAGCGGCGAGCTGCTCGGCGCATAAATTTGAATACCCCATATCCCCCATGAGCAAGCCTGCACTCAAACTCCGGATCGACGGCATCCACAAGCGTTTTGGCGCAAACGAGGTGCTGCGCGGTGTGTCGCTGCAAGCCGCCGCCGGTGATGTGATTGCCATCATCGGCAGCTCGGGTTCGGGCAAGAGCACGCTCTTGCGCTGCATCAACCTGTTGGAGAAGCCAAATGCGGGCAGCATCACGGTGGCGGGTGAGACGCTGGCGCTGGTGCCCGACAAAAACGGGGAACTCAGCGCCCGCGACCCGCAGCAGCTGCAGCGCCTGCGCACCCGTCTGGCCATGGTGTTCCAGCACTTCAATTTGTGGGCGCACATGACGGTGCTGCAAAACATCACCGAAGTACCCATCCATGTGCTGGGTGTGCCGCGCGAAGAGGCGGTAGCCACCGCGCGGCGCTACTTGCAAAGGGTGGACCTGGTCGGCATGGAAGACCGCTACCCCGCCCATCTCAGCGGCGGCCAGCAGCAACGTGTGGCGATTGCCCGCGCGCTGGCGGTGGAGCCCGAGGTCATGCTGTTCGACGAACCCACCAGCGCGCTCGACCCCGAACTGGTCACCGAGGTGTTACGGGTGATGCAAGCGCTGGCGCAAGAGGGCCGCACCATGGTTGTCGTGACCCATGAAATGGGCTTTGCCCGCGAGGTCGCCAACCACCTGGTATTTCTGCACAAAGGCCTGGTGGAAGAACAAGGCGTACCGCGCGAAGTCCTGGGCCAGCCCAAAAGCGAGCGCCTGGCGCAATTTTTATCCGGCAGCCTGAAATAGTGGCGGCGGTGTTCCCCTTGGTGCTGCTGTGAAGCGCGCTGACCGTGCCCCGGCGGGCCAGCCGACCCAGGCCGACGCCGCAGCGCCTGTGCCGCTGGCCAGTCCCGCATCGCTGACCTCGCCCAAGGCACGGCCAGGGCCCGTTTCCTTGCGCGATTTGTTTTTCTCCTTTTCCTGGATCGCCTTGCAAGGCTTTGGTGGCGTGATGGCCATCGTGCAGCGCGAACTGGTGGACAAGCGCAAATGGCTCACAGCGGGCGAATTTTTGGAAGACTGGGCGGTGGCGCAGGTGCTGCCCGGGCCCAATGTCTGTAACCTGGCCGTGTTGATCGGTGACCGCTGCTTCGGCGCGCGCGGTGCGCTGGTCGCCGCTGCCGGCCTGATGCTGTTTCCCTCGGTGGTGGTTCTGGCGTTGGCGGCCTCCTTGTTCAACATGCTGGATGTCCCCTTGGTGCAGGGCATGTTGCGGGGCATGGGCGCGGTATCGGCGGGGCTGATTGGCGGTTCGGCGCTCAAGCTAACCAGCGGGCTGCGCGGTCACCCGTTTGGTCCCGTAGCTTGCGTGGCGCTGGCCGGTCTGACACTTGCGGGTGCCGCCG
>CANCTD010000197.1 GCA_947380945.1 Comamonadaceae bacterium | reverse complement strand
TTCGCACCGTAGACCATGAGTTTGACCCTGTACAACACGCTGACGCGGCAGTCCGAGCGCTTTGAGCCCCTGCGTCCCGGCGAGGTGGGCATGTACGTATGCGGAATGACGGTGTACGACCTGTGCCACATCGGCCATGCCCGCATGATGATGGCCTTTGACGTGGTCCAGCGCTGGCTGCGTGCCAGTGGTTACCGCGTGCGTTACGTGCGCAACATCACCGACATTGACGACAAGATCATCCAGCGGGCAGTCGCACGCGGCATCACCATCCGTGCGCTCACCGATGAGATGGTGGCGGCCATGCACACCGATACCGCGCGGCTCGGAATCGAGCCGCCCACCTTGGAGCCGCGCGCCACCGACTACGTACCGCAGATGTTGGCCCTGATCGGCACCTTGCGCGACAAAGGGTTGGCTTACCAGTCCGACGACGGGGATGTGAATTTTTCGGTGCGCAAGTTTGCCGCTTACGGGCAGTTGTCGGGCAAGTCCTTGGACGAATTGCGTGCCGGGGAGCGGGTGGCGGTGCAGTCCGACAAGCACGATCCTTTTGACTTTGTGCTGTGGAAGGCCGCCAAAGCCGGTGAGCCGCCGGACGCGATCTGGGACGGCGCAGCCGCAGGCCACGGCGTAGGTCCCGGCCGGCCCGGCTGGCATATTGAATGTTCGGCCATGAGTTGCGCCACCTTGGGCGCAACATTTGACATCCACGGCGGCGGGGCGGATTTGCAGTTTCCCCACCACGAGAACGAAATTGCCCAAAGCCAGGGTGCCAGCGGCCAGCCGCCGGCCCGGTTGTGGATGCACAACGGCTTTGTCCGCGTGGACAACGAAAAAATGTCCAAGAGCCTGGGCAACTTCTTCACCATCCGCGAGGTTTTGGATAAGTTCCACCCCGAGACCGTGCGCCTGTTCCTGGTGCGCACCCATTACCGCAGCCCGCTGAACTACAGCGATGCGCATTTGAACGACGCGCAGGCCGCGCTCAAACGCTTGTACACCGCGTTGGCGCTGGTCGCGCCGCAGCCGCCCGAGGCGATCGACTGGACCGCGCCCTATGCGGCGGCATTCAAAGCGGCCATGGACAACGACATCGGCACGCCCGAGGCGATTGCGGTGCTGTTCGATCTGGCAGGCGAGGTCAACCGCAGCCGCTCGGCGCAGGCTGCGGGCCTGTTGCGGGCCTTGGGCGGAGTGCTGGGCTTGTTGCAGGGCGACCCGCAGGATTTCATGCAAAGCGGTGCGCGCGTGGATGCAGCGCACATCACGGCGCAAATTGCCGAGCGCGCGCAGGCCAAGGCGCGGCGTGATTTCGCACGGGCCGATGCCATTCGCCAGGCATTGCTCGCCGATGGCATCGTGCTCAAAGACGGCGGCGGCGGGACTACCTGGGAGGTGCTGACCTGATGGCCACTACCCCAACGCCTGCCAAAACCGGGCCCGCAGACGCTGTTCTCGTGACCGCGCCGCCGTTCTGGGCCCAGGCCTGCGAACACCTGATGAAAAAAGACCGCGTCATGCGCCGCCTGATCCCCCAGTTCGGGCAGGTGGCGCTGGAGTCGCGCGGGGATGCTTTTGTCACTTTGGCCCGCAGCATCGTGGGGCAGCAGATTTCGGTCAAGGCCGCGCAGACCGTGTGGGACCGCTTTGCGCTGTTGCCCAAAAAAATGACGCCTGCGGCCGTGCTCAAACTCAAGGTTGACGATATGCGTGCGGCGGGTCTGAGCGCGCGCAAGGTGGAATACCTGGTGGACCTGGCGCTGCATTTCAGCGGCAAGCAGTTGCATGTGCAGCAATGGGCCGAGATGGAGGACGAGGCGGTTATCGCCGAGCTGGTCGCCATTCGGGGCATCGGGCGCTGGACCGCTGAGATGTTCCTGATTTTTCACCTCATGCGCCCCAATGTGCTGCCGCTGGACGATGTCGGTCTGATCAACGGTATCAGCCGCAACTATTTTTCCGGCGAGCCCGTCAGCCGCAGCGATGCGCGCGAGGTGGCTGCTGCCTGGGCACCGTATTGCAGCGTGGCGACTTGGTATATTTGGCGCTCGCTGGACCCTGTACCGGTGGCGTACTAGGCCACGGCAAGGTAGGGCGGAAACTGGAGAAACGCTTTGGCGAAAAAAACTTTTCTGGATTTTGAGCAGCCGATTGCGGCGCTGGAGGACAAAATCGAAGACCTGCGCTACGTGCAAAACGAGTCAGCGGTCGACATTTCCTCAGAGATCGAGCAGCTCACCAAAAAGAGCGTGCAACTCACCAAAGACATTTACAGCGACCTCACGCCCTGGCAGATCACCAAGATCGCGCGCCACCCCGAGCGCCCTTACACCCTGGACTACATCAACGAAATGTTCACGCATTTCGTGGAGTTGCACGGCGACCGGCATTTTGCTGACGACCTGAGTATTGTCGGCGGCCTGGCCCGCTTCAACGGCATGCCTTGCATGGTGTTGGGCCAGCAAAAAGGCCGGGACACGCGTGAGCGCGGCCTGCGCAACTTCGGTATGAGCAAGCCCGAGGGCTACCGCAAGGCGCTGCGCCTGATGAAGCTGGCCGAAAAGTTCAAGTTGCCGGTGTTCACGTTTGTCGACACGCCCGGCGCGTACCCCGGCATTGACGCCGAGGAACGGGGACAGTCCGAAGCCATTGGCCGCAATATTTTCGAGATGGCGCAACTGGAGGTGCCCATCATCACCACCATCATCGGCGAAGGCGGCTCGGGCGGTGCCCTGGCGATCTCGGTGGGCGATCAGGTGGTGATGATGCAGTACGCGATTTACTCCGTTATCAGCCCCGAAGGTTGCGCCTCGATTTTGTGGAAAACCTCGGACCGTGCGCAGGACGCGGCCGACGCCCTGGGCATTACCGCGCACCGCCTCAAAGCGCTGGGGCTGGTCGACAAAATCGTCAACGAGCCTGTAGGCGGCGCGCACCGCGACATGCCGCAGGCCTGCGCCTTCCTCAAGCGCGCCCTGATTGACGCCCTGCGCCAGGTGAACACCCTCGGGGTGGACGAGTTGTTGGAGCGGCGCTACCAGCGCCTGCAAAGCTACGGCCGTTTCACGGACACCAAAGCCGCCGCCCGCTGACGGCCGCTGCCGCGTGGGTGCCACGGCTCCAAAACGCAGCCCGGCGGGCTTGCCGGGGCTTGCCACAGGATGACCATCTCTTTTGACCACGCGCTGGAGCGCTTCCAGCCGGACTTTCCGCTGGGTGTTGCACTCAGCGGGGGCGCAGATTCCACCGCTTTGCTGGTCGCCTGTGCCCGACGCTGGCCGCAACAGGTGGTTGCCCTGCATGTGAACCACGGCCTGCAGGCGGCCGCAGCGCAGTTTGAAGCGGCGTGCCGCGCACTGTGTGCGCAGTGGCAGGTGCCGCTGCGGGTTGCGCATATCGACGCCCGCCACGCGCCGGGCCAAAGCCCGGAAGATGCTGCGCGCAAGGGCCGTTATGCGGCGCTCGCCCACCTTGCGCTCGAAG
>CANCTD010000196.1 GCA_947380945.1 Comamonadaceae bacterium | reverse complement strand
CATGCGATTCAACAAGCCACGGTGCTGTTCAACCCGGACACCGGCGAGACCCGGGCGATGCGCACCAAGGAAGACGCTGCCGATTACCGCTACTTCCCCGACCCCGATCTGCCGCCGTTGGTCATCGCACCGGAATGGGTGGCGCGCGTCCGAAGCGAAATGGCCGAATTGCCGCGCGCAATGGCCGAGCGCTTTGTACAGGATTACGGATTGCCGGCGTACGACGCGGCAACGCTCACGCAAGGCAAGGCCATGGCCGCATATTTTGAAGAGACAGCCAAAGCCTGCGGCCAGCCCAAATTGGCGAGCAACTGGATCATGGGCGAGGTGTCGCGGCGACTGAATGCAAGCGAGATGGCCATCGAGCAGGCGCCGGTCACTGCGGCGCAATTGGCGGCGCTGATAGGCCGCATCAGCGACAACACCATCAGTAATAACGCTGCGCGTCAGGTGTTCGAAAGCATGTGGAACGGCGAAGGCGAAGTTGACGCCCTCATCGAAGCCAAAGGCCTCAAGCAAATGAACGACTCGGGGGAACTGGAGAAGATCATCGACGCGGTACTCGCTGCCAACCCCAAATACGTCGAAGAGTTCAGGGCCGGTAATGCCAAAGCCTTGAACGGCTTGGTAGGCCCCATCATGAAAGCCAGCAAGGGCAAGGCCAATCCGGCGCAGGTAAACGACTTACTCAAGAAAAAACTTGGCTGAGACCTCGGGTTTGCTTTCCTCTCCAACGTGACGCACGACGACCAGCGCTTCTCTGAGGCGACGCACCTGCTCAGGCAGGGGGAATTGCCTGCGGCCCAAGCCCTTTTTGAGGACTTGTTGCGCCGCCACCCAAACCACTTTGACTGCGTGCGCCGACTGGCCTGGATAGCTGTACAGCGCGGGCACTATGCGCAAGCGGTCCGCCTGTGCTGCCAGGCTTTGGAAATCAACCCGCTAAGCGCGCAGACGTATACCGACATGGGTACGGCAATGCTGGGCTTGGGCCAAGCCAAGGCCGCATTGGAATGTCTGGACAGTGCACTTCGCCTCGACGACCATTCGGCCCAGATCCATAACAACCGGGGTCTGGCCCTGAAGGCGCTGGGGCGCGTGCAGGAGGCTGAAGCGAGTTACCGGCGAGCGCTTGCGCTGGATACCGACTTTCGCGACGCCTGGCTGAACCTGGGTGTGGCGCAACGGCAACTGGATCAACATGTCGCTGCGCTGGAGAGCTACGCCCGAGCCATCGCCCTGCAACCCGACTACGCCAAAGCGCACGTGAATCGGGGCATCGTGCTGCACGATTTAGCGCGGTTGGACGAAGCGATTGCCGCGTTCGACCAGGCGCTGGCCCTCCAACCCGGGATGGGCGAAGCCATCTGGAACAAGTCGCTGGCCTTGCTGACCCGGGGGGACTACAGCGCAGCCTGGCCGCTGTATGAATGGCGTTGGGTTAACCACAGCGCAACACCGACTGCGTCCGACCCTGCCTTACCCCTGTGGGACGGCAGTGCCTCGCTGGCGGGAAAGCGCATCGTGGTTCAGTGTGAGCAAGGGCTAGGCGACACCATTCAGTTTGCGCGCTACCTCGCCTTGCTCGCCGAGTTGGGGGCGCACGTTGTATTCGAGGTCTACCAGCCGCTAGTCGTCTTGATGCAATCGCTGCCGGGTGTGGCGGAAATCATCGGGCACAACAGTCCGTACCCGCGCGCCGATTACCGGGTGCTGCTGATGAGTCTGGCACTGCACTTCCAAACCACACTCGCAAACCTTCCTGCGCCCGAACGGTATCTGACGCCGCCCCCCGCGGCGGCGCGGTTTTGGGCCACTCGGCTGGAATCGGGTCGTCAGTCAATGCGGATCGGTCTGGTATGGCGGGGCAGTCCCAGCCACCAAAACGACAGCAAGCGCAGCATCCCCTTGGAGCAGCTGTTGACGCAGCTGCCAGCGGGCGCGGACGCTGGTATAGATTACATCAGCCTGCAATTCCAACCCAGCGTTTCGGAGCAGCGCCTGCTGGCGCAGTACGGCGTACTGGAAACGGCGGATGCGGTAGCGGATTTTTCCGATACAGCAGCCCTTTGTGCCCAGCTGGATCTTGTGATTTGTGTAGACACCAGCGTAGCCCACCTCAGTGGGGCTTTAGGGGTTCCCTGCTGGGTTCTGGTGACCCACCATCCCGATTGGCGCTGGTTACTCAACCGCGCCGACTGCGTGTGGTATCCCAAGACCCGGGTGTACCGCCAGCAGGCCGCAGGCGATTGGAATTCGGTGTTACATCTGGTAGTCCAAGATTTGCGCAACACAGTACGCGCAGGGGCCTAGCAGGCTGACGGAATCAGCGCGCCTTGGCCGCCTCTACGCCGTAGCGCTCCCGGTAGGCCATAACCCGGGTCCGGTGGGCCCCCATGGCATCGCCTGCTTGCGTCTGTAGAAAAGTCAGCAAATCACCCAGTGTGGCGATCGTGCAGACCTCCAAACCCAGAGTCTGGCGCACATACTGGACGGCGCTGTAAGGCACGTCACACACCGAACCGTCGGCTTGTTTTTCGGTCGCCATTTCTTGGCGGTCCAAGGCGATGAGAACCGCGTGTGGTGTGGCACCTGCCGCTTGGATCAGGGCGATGGATTCACGTGCTGCGGTGCCCGCGCTCATCACGTCATCCACGATCAGCACGCGCCCTTGCAGCGGCGCACCGACCAGAGAGCCGCCTTCACCGTGGTCTTTGGCTTCTTTGCGGTTGTAGGCAAAGGGCACATTGCGGCCCAGGCGCGCCAGTTCAACCGCGACCGCTGCACCCAAAGGGATGCCTTTGTAAGCCGGGCCAAACAGCATGTCGAATTCAATTCCGCTGGACAGCAGGGCCTGCGCATAAAACTGTGCCAAGCGCCCGAGCTTGGCCCCGTCGTCAAACAAACCTGCATTAAAAAAGTACGGACTCATGCGTCCGGCCTTGGTCTTGAATTCGCCAAAACGCAAAACGCCGGCTTGCAGCGCGAACGCGACAAAGTCTTGGGCGGTGTGCCAGTCAGCTTCGACGTGGGTGGTGGTTGGATTGGGCACGGTAGGGGATTGGATGAAGTTGCAGATGCCGGCATGGCGTATGAAAACTAACGATGGGATTGTATTTGCCAGCCATCGCACAGCGCTTCCTGTATCTTCTAGGGTTTGGCCCGGTGGCGGGTCGCTCACATTTGGAGACCCGCGTGTTCACCCTCACCAGCCTCAACCTAAACGGCATCCGCTCAGCAAGCAGCAAAGGTTTGGAGGGCTGGCTGCACACCCACGCACCCGACGCGCTGTGCGTCCAGGAAGTGAAAGCGCAGGCGGCTGATGTGGCGGGCGCATTCGAGCAGCTCGCAGGCCTGCAGGGCTACTTTCATTTCGCCGAAAAAAAGGGCTACTCCGGCGTGGGCGTGTACACCCGCCACGCCCCCAGCGATGTGCGGGTGGGCTACGGCTCTGCGGAGTTTGACGCAGAAGGGCGGTTCGTTGAATTGCGCTTTGACAC
>CANCTD010000195.1 GCA_947380945.1 Comamonadaceae bacterium | reverse complement strand
GCTCACGCCGTCGTGCAAGTCTTCGCCAGGGTGCACCTCGTAGCAGACGTCCACGCCCGCATGGTCGAACGCGTCCAGAATGGGCTTCCAGCGCTTGGCCAGCTCGTCGAACGCGGTCTCGATCAAACCAGCCGGGCGCGGCGGCCAGGAATACAAATACGGCCAGGCCAGCGCGCCGGAAAAGGTCACGTGCGCCGTCAGCCCCAAATTAGCCGAAGCCTTGGCCGCCAGCATCATCTGCTTGACCGCCCACTTCTGCCGCAGCGCCGGGTTGCCCCGCACCTCGGGCGCGGCAAAGCCGTCAAAGCCTGCGTCATACGCCGGGTGCACCGCCACCAACTGGCCCTGCAAATGGGTGGACAGCTCGGTGATCTCCAGCCCGTGGCTGGCCAAAATGCCCTGTACCTCCTGACAATAGGTTTTGCTCTGCGCCGCCTTCTTCAGGTCAAACAGGCGCGCGTCCCAACTGGGAATCTGCACTCCCTTGTAGCCCAGACCCGCGGCCCAGGCGGCAATCGAATCCAGCGAATTGAAGGGCGCGGTATCCCCCGCAAACTGGGCCAGAAAAATAGCCGGTCCTTTGATCGTTTTCATGGTGCTCCTCGTTATGGGTGTGTAACTTGTGGGCGGGCTGGTGGGGCGCGCCTGGTGACATGCTAACCAAGGTGGGGGTAGGGGTGGCATATTTTTGGGGTCGTCGCTTGTTTGGTTTAGCCCCATGGCGACCAGACTGCGTTCAGCAAAAATAAAACGCGCCTAATGCCCCCACCCGCCCCACCGTGGCGCGGGCATCCAAAAAGGCCTTATGCCGCAATCCCCCCTGGGCTATTCGACCAAGCAAGAAAACATTGCCGTCACTGGCGTCGCCGATATGGTGATCCGCTCGCTGCTGGACAAACAGCAGTTCCACGACCCCTTGGGGGCGGCGCTGCGGCTGGGGATTTCGTCGGCGCATTGGCCGCTGTTCGGCTTGTTGTGGCCGTCAGGCCTGCGGCTGGCGCGGCGCATGGCGGCGCATCCGTTGCGGGCGGGGGAGCGGATTCTGGAGATCGGCTGCGGGCTGGCGCTGGCCAGTCTGGTGGCGCACCGGCGCGGCGCGGATGTGACGGCCAGCGACTGCCATCCGCTGTCCGGCGTGTTTTTGCGCGCCAATGTGGCGCTCAACCAGCTGCCGCCACTGCCTTACCGCCACGGCCAGTGGGGCGAGGAGGTGCTGGCCAGCGCCAATGAGACGGCGTTAAGCGGGCGCTTTGGGCTGATCGTGGCGAGCGACGTGCTCTACGAGCGCGATGAGCGCGGCAGCCTGGCCGCGTTTATTGAGGCGCACGCCAGCGCAAGCGCCGAGGTCTGGCTGGTTGACCCCAACCGCAGCAACCGCCCGCAGTTTCACCGCCACATGCGGCTGTTGGGTTTTTCGGTGAACGAACAAGTGCTGGTCCAGGCGCTGGCACCCGGACAGGAAGCCTACCGGGGACGCATGCTGACCTATGTGCGGGCCGCGTGACGCGGTGAGGTGTATTACGTGGGGGCTGCGGACTCAAGTTTTTTGCTGCCAAGCCGAATCCCGTTGGAACTATTTGAAAGATTCGTATGGAAAAAGCTGCCCCCCGCGCCCTGGCCAAGAGCCTGGGCCGCAATATTGCCGCCCGCCGTAAAGCCGCAGGCCTGACGCAAGGCCGTCTGGCCGAATTGCTGGATGTGGACACGCTGACCGTGTCGCGCTACGAAACCGGCAACATCCTGCCCCCGCTGACCACGGTGGAGACGATTTCGCTGCTGCTGAACACCACCATGATGGAGCTGATCGGCGACCGCGCCGTCGCGCCGGTGCCGCAGGCCGACCGCATCGGCATCTGGTTGTCGACCCTGTCGCAGCAGGACCGCGACTGGATCACCGGCATCGTCAAACAGCTGGTAGCGCACTGCCAGCCCAGCCCGCTGGGCAAGCCCGGCAAGGCCGCTGGCTGAGCGGGCGCGCTTGACCGTGCGGGGCTCAGGCTTTTGCCAGCCGGGCGAAAGTCTTGCGGAACTTGTCGACCTTGGGCGCGGCCACGGCCATGCAATAGCCCTGGTTCGGGTTGCGCGCGAAAAAGTCCTGGTGGTAGGCCTCGGCCGGCCAGTAGTTGTCCAGCAGCGCGAGCTCGGTGACGATGGGGCGGCTGTAGACCCCACTGGCCTGGACCTCGTCCACAAAGGCCCGGACTTCGGCGAGTTGTTGCGCGTCGGTGCAGTAAATGCCGCTGCGGTACTGCGGCCCGACGTCATTGCCCTGGCGGTTCAGGCTGGTGGGGTCGTGGATCAGGAACATGATTTCCAGGATCTCGCGCAGGCTGATTTGCGCCGTGTCGTAGACCAGTTTGATGACTTCGTTGTGGCCGCTGGCACCGCTGCAGACGTCTTCGTAGCGCGGCTCCTGCACATGGCCGTTGCTGTAGCCGGACTCGACATCGAGCACACCGCGCACCTGCACGAAAACCGCCTCGCTGCACCAGAAACAGCCCGCGCCCAGGGTGATGGTCGGATGGGATGGTGTTTGCATAGGATTCCAAACGTGAAACAGGCGGCAAGCATAGACGCTGTGCCGCCGGCCCGGACCCGCGTGCGGCCTTTACACCGGGTTAAGCTTGGGGACCTACACTGCGCCTTCGCACGCCCAAGCGCGCACGCCATGTCTGCCCCAAACCCCACATCCTGCCATCTTCCTCAGCCTGCCCCTGCCTCCGCCGGCCGCATGCAGCGGGCCGTCACGCGCCAGCGGCGGCGGAGCTGAGCATGCGCGTGCGTCCCGCTTGGCTTGCTGTGGGTGTGCTGCTGCTGGCGCTTGCGGCCGGGGCTTACCGCATCGTGGACAAACGCCAGGCCGAGCGCAGCCAGGCGGCAGCGCAAACCGAGGCGGCCAAGGTCGCGCCGCCCATGCTGCTGAGCGCGGCCGATGTGCTCAGCGTGCAAAGCCAGACGCTGGCGGTGGGCGTCGAAGTGTCCGGACCGATCAAGGCGGCCAACGCGGCATTTGTCAAAGCCCGGGTGGCCGGCGAGGTGCAGGGCTTGCAGGTGCGCGAGGGGGATTTTGTGAAAGCCGGGCAGGTGATAGGGCGCATCGAAAACAGCGAAGCCGGTGCCCGGCTGCGCCAGGCGCAACAGCAGGCCGAGTCCAGCAAGACCCAGATCGATGTGGCGCAGCGCAACTTCGACAACAACCGCGCGCTGGTGGAACAGGGTTTTATCTCCAAGACGGCGCTGGAATCCTCCACCTCGGCATTGGGCAGTGCGCAAGCGCTCTACCGCGCCGCGCAGGCTGCGGTGGAAATTGCCCAGCGCTCGCTGGACGACAGCGTGCTGCGCGCGCCCATCAGCGGACAGGTGGCGCAGCGCCTGACCCAGCCGGGCGAGCGGGCGGCGGTGGACGCGCGGATTGTGGAAATTGTGGACCTCGCCAAGCTGGAGCTCGAAGCCTCCGTCGGAGCAGCCGAATCGGTGCAACTGGCCGTCGGCCAAAGCGCC
>CANCTD010000194.1 GCA_947380945.1 Comamonadaceae bacterium | reverse complement strand
ATTTCTTCCATGGCGACCATGTGGGCCAGATAGCCCATGGCCGCACCGCCGTATTCCTCTTCCACCGTGATGCCCAGCAGACCCATGGCACCCAGCTTGGGCCAGAGGTCCATGGGAAATTGGTCCTCGCGGTCAATCGCCGCGGCGCGGGGCGCAATTTCCGCCTGGGCGAAGGCCTGTACGGCGGCGCGCAAGGCGTCAATGTCCTCGCCGAGTTGGAAGTTCAGGCCTGGCAGGTTCATAGCGTGGCCTCCACACGGCTTGGCGCGGCTTTGCGCACGGATTTGGCAGGCGGCTTCGGCAGGACTTTGGCGGGCGCAGCGTCAATCCGGGCCAACAGGGCGCGGGCTTCGCGCTGGTGGGTTTTGATCTCATCCAGATTGGCCTGCAAATCCGCCAGCTGCGCCTCCACCTGCGCCCGGTGGTTGTCCAGGACAGCCAGAAATTTATGCAATTGCGCGCCGGTGTCGCGCGGGCTGTCGTAGGTGTCGATGATGTCTTTGGCTTCGGTCAGGCTCAGGCCCAGGCGCTTGGCGCGCAACGTGAGTTTGAGCCGGGTGCGGTCGCGCGCGCTGTACACGCGGCTGCGGCCCATGGGGCCGGTGCGCGTGGGCTGCAACAGCCCGAGGTCTTCGTAAAACCGGATGGCGCGGGTCGTGAGGTCAAACTCGCGGGCCAGGTCGCTGATGCTGTAGTTCATGGAACAGGCGGTTCGTGTGGACAAGTAGCGCCCGGGGCGACTGCGGCGGGTGGTGCGGCCTACAATGCCAGCCCCGATTGACGTTAACGTAAACGTCAATTATGAACCAATACCCCGCCACATGAATCCCCAGGAAGCCCAGTTGCATTACCCCCATGCCGACACGCTGCCCGAGCGCGGGCGCTGCATCACGGTGGCGCCGGGGGTGAAATGGATACGCATGGCGCTGCCATTTGCGCTGGACCACATCAATTTGTGGCTGCTGCGCGATGTGATCGACGGCGTAGCCGGTTGGAGCATCGTGGACTGCTGCATTGACGCGCCCTCCGCGCGTGCGCAGTGGGAATTGCTGTTTGCGCAGGAGCTCGAAGGCCTACCGGTACTGCGCGTGATCGCGACCCACATGCACCCCGACCACATCGGCCTGGCCCATTGGCTGTGCGCGCGCTGGCAAGTGGCGCTTTGGATCAGCGCCACCGATTACCAGGTCGCCCGCGCCGCTTGCGCCGACGACACGGCCTTTGGCGGCGAGGTTTCTGCCCGCTTCATGCAATCCCATGGTTGGCGCACACCCGAGGACATCGCCCGTATCCAGGGGCGCGGCGGCTATTTCCGCACCCTGGTGCCCGGCCTTCCACAGACCTACCGCCGCCTGCAGGACTGCACCCGGGTGCTGATTGGCGGGCGGACGTGGCGCTGCATCAGCGGCTTTGGCCATGCGCCCGAACACATGGCCCTGTATTGCGCAGATGCTGGCGTGCTGATCAGCGGCGACATGGTTTTGCCCCGGATTTCGACCAATGTCAGCGTCTATCCGCAGGAACCCGAGGCGGACGCCTTGGCGCTGTTTCTGGACTCGATTGACAAATTCCGCACGCTGCCCGCAGCCACACTGGTGCTGCCCTCACACGGCAAGCCTTTTACCGGGCTGCACACCCGCATTGACCAGCTGCAAGCCCACCACGAAGCGCGACTGGACGAGGTGCGCGCGGCCTGCGCCGTTGCGGCCTGCAGCGCCTTCGATATCTTGCCGGTGCTGTTCAAGCGGGCACTCGATTTCCACCAAACCACTTTTGCCATGGGCGAAGCCGTCGCGCATTTGCACCGGCTGTGGTTCCAGCAGCAACTCCTGCGCAGCCAGGACGCCGATGGCGTCTACCGCTTCACCACGCCGGCAGCCGCTCCTGCTTGAGTTCGCGGCGCAGCGCCGCATAGTCCGGTGCCACAGTAGCCACCGTGGCCCAGAAGGCCGGGCTGTGGTCCATCACCCGCAAATGGCTGAGCTCATGCGCCACCACATAGTCAATCACTTCGGGGCGGAACTGCAGCAGGCGCCAGTGCAAACGTACCGTCCCGTCGGACTTGGCGCTGCCCCAGCGGGTGCGCGCATTGCTCAGGCGCAGGTTGCTCCAGCGCACGCCTAGCAGCGGGGCGAAATACGCCAGGCGCTGCGCGAAAAGCGCAAGCGCCTGCTCCTGCATCCAGCGCTGCATGGCGCGCTGCAACTGCGCGGGCGTGGCATCCGGCCCCAAAGGCAGCCACAGGGTCTCGCCCCTTGCGTCCCAGGTCGGGCCTGCGCTGCGGGGGCTGCGCCGGTCCAGCCGCAGCATGATGCTGCGACCAAGATAAGGCAACTCCATACCGTCGGCCCAGAGCATTGCAAGGGCGTGCTGCGGCTGCGGGCGGCTTGCCACTTCCAACAGCTTGCGCACGATCCAGTCGGCTTTTTCCTGCATCGCAGCGTCCACCACATACAAAGGCGTGCGCAAAGGCGCGCGCACGCTCAAGCCCTGCGGTCCAACCTGAAAACCAATGGTGCGGCGGCGCGAACGGACAAAGGCGTAATGCACGACCAGGCCCGCGCACAGTGCCTGCCGGGAGGCCTGGGGATGGGAAAAAACCGGCAAGTGCACGGACCCGGCGGGGGACGCGAAATCCGGCGGCGGCGACACGGGCGGCAAGGGCACGCAGGGGTCCAAAGCAAGCGGCGCGAAAGGCTGCGGCGCAGGTGCGAACAAGTCCAGCGTGTAGCGCAGCAAACGGTGCACGGCGCAGTCTCCCTAGGGCGTCTTGGCGATCTCTGGACTACCAGGGTAGGCCTGCGGGTCCAGGCGGCGCATCTCGGCTTCGATCCAGGCTTCTACTTCGGCCATCAGCTCATCAGCGCGGCGGCCCTGGCTGGGAATCGGTTTGCCAATCGACACCGTGACCAGTCCGGGGCGCTTGATAAACGCTTTGCGCGGCCACACGGTCGCCGTGTTCACCGCCACCGGCACCACGGCTGCGCCGGTTTGCACGGCGAGCTTGGTACCGCCCACTTTGTAGTCACCGCGCTGGCCGCGCGGTATGCGCGTGCCTTCGGGGAACATGATGACCCAGATGCCGCGCGCCAGCAATTCCTGGCCCTGCGAAACCACTTTGGCAAAGGCTTTGGCGCGCAGGGCGCGGTCGATATGGATCATGTCCAAGCGCCCCATGGCCCAGCCGAAAAACGGGATGTAGAGCAGCTCTTTTTTGAACACATAGGCCAGCGGGCGCGGCATCAGCGTGGGCAGTAAAAAAGTCTCCAGCGTGGATTGGTGCTTGACCAGCAGCACCACGCCCTGCCCGTGCCCTGTGGGCAAATGCTCAGCCCCCAGCAGCTGCACGCGGATGCCCAGAATCACGCGTGCGCCGTCCACCGCCCAGCGCAGCCAGCGCACCGCCATCCAGTACAGCCGCACACCGCGCACCCGGGTGGACACCAGCAACATCAGAATGCCCCAGGGCACCACCGTGACCAGCATCCACAAAGCGTGCAAGAGCGAGCGCAAAAAGTTCATGGC
>CANCTD010000193.1 GCA_947380945.1 Comamonadaceae bacterium | reverse complement strand
GCGGGCACGGCGATTTTCATGGTCCCGCACAACGACATCGCACCGGTTGCCCTGCTGCACAACCTCAAGCACAACAAGGTCCTGCATGAACGGGTGATTCTGATGAACGTGGAGACCGCCAACGTCCCCTATGTCAAAGACGAGGAGCGTCTGACGATCAAACACCTGGAGCACAACTTCCACAGCGTTTCGGTGCGGCACGGCTTCATGGAAGAGCCGCACGTGATGCGGGCGGTGGCGTTGCTGCGGGCGCGCGAATTCCACTTCAGCCTGATGGAAATCTCGTTCTTCGTTGGCAAGGAGCGCGTCGTAGCGCAGCAGTCATCCTCCCTGTTCATGGCCCCGTTCATCTACATGCACCGGACCATGCAAAGCGCCACCGAATACTTCAAGATTCCATTCGGTCACGCCATCGAAATCGGCGGCCACATCACGGTGTAGCGCGGCCCAGGGCTTTGGCCTGCGCCGCCAGCGCGGTGATGCGGGCCCAGTCACCGGCTGCCAGCGCGTCGGCGGGGACCAGCCAGGAGCCGCCCACGCAACGCACATTGGGCAATGCCAAAAACTGCGGCGCATTCTCCGGCGTCAGGCCGCCGGTAGGGCAGAAATCCACGTCAAAAAACGGCCCGCCCCAGGCTTTGAGCATGGCCAATCCACCCGCTTGCAAGGCTGGGAAAAATTTGAGCTGGCTCAACCCGTCGGCCTGGGCCTGCATGATTTCGCTGCCCGTGGCCACCCCCGGCAAAAGCGGCAGGCCCAGGTCGCGGCAAGCCTGGCCCAAGGCGCTGGTGTAACCCGGACTCACTGCAAAACGCGCACCCGCATTCAACGCCGCCCGGGCATCCGCCTGGGAGCGCACCGTTCCCGCGCCCAGCACGGCCTCGGGTACATCGCGGGCAATCGCTTCCATACAGGCCAGCGCCTGCGGCGTGCGCAGCGTGACTTCGAGCATGCGGATGCCACCGGCCACCAAGGCGCGCGCCATGGGCACCGCGTGGGCGACATCGTGTAACACGATGACCGGAATCACCGGGGCATCTTGCATCACCTGCAAAGCAGTCAGGGTGGGGATAGGGGTCTGGGTCATAGGAATATCTCGCGGGTAAGGGGTGTTGGTTTCAGTGCTCAAAGCCAGCTGCAGGCGCCTTCTTCTGCGCTCAGGGTGTTGCGGCGCATGCCGGCGAACAGTTCGCGGCCCATGCCAATGCCGTTGGCAGCCTGCAAAGCGGCCGGCAACTGGGCCGGTGTGCGGGTATCCCATTCGGCCTGCGGGACCAGTGCCTGCAGGGTCCCGGCCAGCGCATCGACCCGGACCACATCCCCGTCGCGCACCCGCGCCAAGGGTCCGCCCATGGCGGCTTCAGGCGAGACATGGATGGCTGCGGGCACATTGCCGGACGCGCCGCTCATGCGCCCGTCGGTCACCAAGGCCACTTGAAAGCCCCGGCCCTGCAAAACGGCCAGGGGCGGCGTGAGTTTGTGCAACTCGGGCATGCCGTTGGCGCGCGGCCCTTGCCAGCGCACCACGCAAACCACGTCACGGTCCAATTCGCCCGCCTTGAAGGCCGCCTGTAAGGCGTCCTGCGAATCAAATACCCGGCACGGCGCTTCCACCACGTGGCGCTCCACCGGAACCGCGGAAACCTTGATCACGCTGCGCCCCAGGTTGCCGGATAAAAGCTTGAGGCCGCCGCTGCTGCTGAAAGCCTGGGCGGCCGGACGCACCACGCTGTGGTCGCCGCCCGCGCCCGCTTCTACCCAGGCCAGACCCTGACCGGCTGCAGCGCGCTGGGGAATCCGGGTGAAAGCGCGCAAACCATCGGGGCGCACGGTGCGCGCATCGGGGTGCATCAGCCCCGCATCCAGCAGCTCGCGGATCACAAAGCCGGGGCCGCCTGCAGCCTGGAACTGGTTCACATCCGCGCTGCCGTTGGGATACACGCGCGCCAGCAGCGGAACCACATCCGATAAGGCAGAAAAATCATCCCAATCGATCACGATGCCTGCCGCCCGGGCTACCGCGACCCAATGGATCAAATGGTTGGTCGAGCCACCGGTGGCCAGGAGCGCGACCATGGCGTTGACGATGCAGCGCTCATCGACCAGCTCGCCAATCGGCGCAACGCCGGCACCGAGCACCGTACGCACGGCTTCGCGGGTCAGGTCCTCGCGCAAGGCCTCGCCCGGGTTTACAAAGGCCGTGCCCGGCACATGCAAGCCCATGGCTTCGAGCAGCATCTGGTTGCTGTTGGCCGTGCCGTAAAAAGTGCAGGTGCCCTCGCCGTGGTAGGCGGCGGATTCGGCGGCGAGCAATTCAGCGCGGCCGACCAAACCTTGCGCGGCGCGTTCACGCACCTGGGCTTTTTCTTTATTGGACAGCCCCGAGGTCATAGGGCCCGCCGGAACGAACACCGTGGGCAAATGCCCGAAATGCAATGCGCCTATCAACAAGCCCGGCACGATCTTGTCGCACACGCCCAGCATCAAGGCACTGTCAAAGACGTCGTGGCTGAGCGCAATTGCCGTGGACATGGCAATGGCGTCCCGGGAAAACAGGCTGAGCTCCATGCCCGGGTTGCCCTGGGTGACGCCATCGCACATGGCGGGCACGCCCCCGGCGACCTGGGCACTTGCGCGGTGGCGGCGGGCCTCGTCCTTGATCAGGTCCGGGTAATGCTGCAGCGGCGCGTGGGCGGACAGCATGTCGTTGTATGCGTTGACGATGCCAATATGCGGCGCGCGCGCGCCCTGCCCCTCAACCACCACGCCAATGGCGTCCAGGCCGCTGGCGCGGCGCTTGTCGGGAGCGTCCATGGCGGCAAACGCGTGGGCCACATTGGCGCATCCCATGCGCTGGGCACCGGCCGGGCGCGCTGCCATGGCGGCAAGCTGCGCCAGGTAAACACTGCGGGTGGGCGCGCTGCGCTGCACAATCCGCTGCGTGACAGCAGCCACGGTGGGATGGAGAGGTGGTGATGGGGACATGGCGGGCTTTCAGAAAAATCGTGTAACAAAGTTACATAGTTGATGGTAACTCGGAAACACGCCCAGCGGCAGCCAAGCCGTTACAGCGGGGTTACCAAAGCAGCCCTGTCAGCCCTCCCCCGCCACGCGCATCCTGCGCTGCGCGCCGTGCAATTGCCCGTCTTACCTATACTGCCCGCATGAGCACCATTGCCGACCTGCGGAAAAGCTACGAACGCGCCGAACTCAACGAGGACGTATCCGACCCCGACCCGCACGCGCAGTTTGCGCAGTGGATGGACGAGGCCCTGCGCGCCGAGCTGCCGGAGCCCAATGCCATGACCCTGGCGACCGTGGGCAGCGACTTGCGCCCCTCGACCCGGGTGGTGCTGATCAAAGGCTATGACGCGCGCGGTATCGTCTGGTTTACCAACTACGAGAGCCGCAAAGGGCGTGAGCTGGCTGGTAATCCTTATGCCGCCTTGCAGTTCCACTGGGTTGAGTTGGAGCGCGTAGTTCGTATCGAAGGGGTGGTTGAGAAGGTGAGCGGGGCCGAGTCCGACGCCTATTACGCCAGTCGCCCCCTGGATTCGCGCATAGGCGCCTGGGC
>CANCTD010000192.1 GCA_947380945.1 Comamonadaceae bacterium | reverse complement strand
CAGGCGAAAAAAAACCACCCAGAGGGTGGTTTTTTTATGTACCTAAAAGCTTAGGGCTTTGCAGGTGCGGCTGCGGGAGCAGCAGCGTCAGCAGCAGGCGCTGCGGGTGCAGCAGCAGGTGCAGCAGCGTCAGCGGCGGGTGCAGCAGCGGGAGCGGGTGCAGCAGCGGGAGCTTCTTCCGCTTTTTTACCGCAAGCAGCCAGAGCAGCAGCAGCGATGATGGCTGCCAAAACGAGTGATTTGTTCATAGGAATAAAGTAAGTGCGTTGAAGAAAAAAAGCGGAACCGCCCGACGGGTCAACCCGCCGAACCCTGACGAACAGGCTTGTGGGCTTAGCGTCAGAGCCCGCGATTATACGAATCTTGGAGGGCCCGCTAGGGGTAAACCCTTTTATTTACCCAAATAGGCACCAAAATAGTACAAATTCTTGCGACGGAGCGCCTCTTAAACGCGGTGCAACCAGCCCATTTCCATCCACTCTTCCAACAAAACCCTGGCTTGCCGGCTCAGGCGCGCCGCGTCAGCGGCGGTCAACGTGCGCTGGTCCGCCAAAGCCTGCAGCAAGGCAAAGTCTTTGCCGCTTGCGCGGTAACTCTCCCCGTTGATGAACACGTGGTGCGCGTCGTAAAGCATGCGCGTGCGCCGGTCCAGCGCCAAGGGCCCCGCTGCGCCAGAGGCACCCGGCGCAAAAATCACCTGGGCCTTGGGCTCACTCAGGCTCTCGCCCATGGCCCTGTCCACGGCAGAGGAATCGGCCAGCGCCCGCTCCACCGCGCGGCGGGCGAATGCTTGGAGCTCAGGCGGAATCGCTGCCGCGCTAGGGGTCGCAAGCTGCCCGCGGTCAGCGTAGCGCTGGCCACTGGCGTCGCCCGCCACATCGGCCAGCCGCTGCAGCAAATCCTGCGCCCATTCGCCCTGCGCCGGGGCGCGAAAGCCGATCGAATACGTCATGCACTCGCCCTGCGCCACGCCGTCATGGGCGTAACGCGGCGGCAGGTACAACATATCGCCCGCCTCCAGCACCCATTCCTGCTCAGGCTGGAAGTCGCGCAGAATTTTGAGCGGAACATCAGGCTGCAGCGTTAAATCCTTCTGGCGGCCAATGCGCCAGCGTCGCTGTCCCTGGGCCTGCAGCAAAAATACGTCGTAGCTGTCAAAGTGCGGCCCGACGCCACCGCCATCGGTGGCAAAGCTCACCATCAAATCATCCAGCCGCGCGCGCGGCACAAACGCAAACTGCTCTAGCAATGCGTGCGCGGCGTCCAGATGCAAATCCAAACCCTGCACCAGCAACGTCCACGCCGCCTGGCTGAGTTTGGGAATGGCGGCGCGGCCAAAAGGCCCGTGGCGCAAGCGCCAGCCCTTGCCGGAAGCCTCGCGGGCGATCAGTCGCGACTCGACGTGATCCTCTGCGGCCAGCGCGAACAAGGCCGCACGCGACAGCAACGGCTGCATGCCGGGCACGGCCTGGCGAATCAACAAGGGCTTTTTCTGCCAATACTGGCGCATAAAGCGCTCGGGGCTGATCCCCCCCAGCAAAGTGAGCGGCAAGGTGGTGTCCATGGTGGTGGCGTCCGTCGTGGCGATTGGAATGTGGCAAGCACAGCCTGATTAGACGCGACCCGCAAAATAGCCGCAGACCCGGTCATGCGGCGCAGGCACAATGGTCCCATGCCGCTCCCCCAGCCACCCGCGCCCCCCTTTATCGCGCCCATGCGCTTTACCGACGCCGACGCCGCGCTGGCCCAGGTGATGCGCATTTACGAGGGCAGCATCGCCCACTTGCGCCAGGCCATGCAGGGTTTTGTCGCCGGCACCGGCGTAGAAACCCACGTGCGCGCCTGCTACCCGCTGGTGCGCTTGCAAACTGAAACCGTGTCGCGCAAAGGCAGCGCAGAAGGTGCGGGCCTGAGCTACGGCTTTGTCGAAGGCCCTGGCCGGTTCGAGACCACACTCACCCGGCCCGACCTGTTTGCCGACTACTACCGCAAGCAGTTTCAGCTGCTGCTGCAAAACCATGGCGTGGAGTTAGAGATTGGCACCAGCACGCAGCCCATCCCCGTGCATTTTTCGTTTGCAGAGAATGACCACATTGAAGGCAGCATGGACGCCGCCCGGCGTGCCCGCATGCGCGACGTGTTTGACCTGCCCGACCTGGCGGCCATGGACGACGGCATTGCCAACGGCACGCACGAGCCGCGCGCGGGCGAGCCGCAGCCGCTGTCGCTGTTTACCGCGCCGCGCGTGGACTATTCGCTGCACCGCCTGCGCCACTACACCGGCACGCTGCCTGAGCACTTCCAGAACTTTGTGCTGTTTACCAACTACCAGTTTTACATCGACGAGTTCATCGCCCTGGGCCGCGCCGCCATGGCAGACCCGGCCAGCGAATACGTGGCCTTTGTCGAACCCGGCAACGTGACCACCTGGCGCGCCACCGCCCCCGGCGTGCCGCCCGAAAGCGCTGGCAGCAGCCCACCGCGCCTGCCCCAAATGCCCGGCTACCACCTGGTGCGCGCCGACCGCAGCGGCATCACCATGGTCAACATCGGCGTGGGCCCGGCGAACGCCAAAAACATCACCGACCACATAGCCGTGCTGCGCCCGCACGCCTGGATCATGCTGGGCCACTGCGCGGGGCTGCGCAACACGCAGCAATTGGGCGACTATGTGCTGGCCCACGGCTATGTGCGCGAAGACCATGTGCTCGACGAAGAGCTGCCGCTGTGGGTGCCGATTCCGGCGCTGGCAGAAATCCAAGTGGCGCTGGAACAATCGGTGGCCGATGTGACGGGCCTCAAGGGCGGCGCTTTAAAGAGTATTTTGCGCACCGGCACTGTGGCCAGTACCGACAACCGCAACTGGGAACTGCTGCCCAACAACCAGCCGCAACGCCGTTTCAGCCAAAGCCGCGCCGTGGCGTTGGACATGGAAAGTGCCACCATCGCCGCCAACGGCTTTCGCTTTCGGGTGCCTTATGGCACGCTCTTGTGCGTGAGCGACAAGCCGCTGCACGGCGAGATCAAACTCCCCGGCATGGCCAACCATTTTTACCGCGAACGCGTGGACCAGCACCTGCGCATCGGCATGCGCGCCGTGGAGCTGCTGCGCGCGCAGGGCCTGGACCAGTTGCACAGCCGCAAGTTGCGCAGTTTTGCGGAAGTGGCGTTTCAGTAAGGGTGACGGGAGCGCTGCACGAATTTAAATTCTTTGTTATAGCAAATACGCTATATTTCAGGCATGACCTGGGAGATCGAGTACCACGATCACAAGCTGCAAGCCGAAGTTTTGGCGTTGCCAGCAGGAATCTTGGCGCGGTACCTCCACTGCACCGACCGGATGGCGGAATTCGGCCCGGACCTCGGGCTGCCCCATACGCGAGCGATGGGTACAGGCTTATTTGAGTTGCGCTTGAAATCCCGAGAGGGCATTGGGCGTGTCTTTTATTGCACGCTAGTCGAAAAAAGAATTGTCATGCTCCATCAGTTCGTCAAGAAGTCCGACAAAACCCCAACAAAGGAATTGGCCCTCGCGCGTAAGCGCATGAAGGAATGGAAAAATGTTGACACATAAGCAACTGCGCACCCA
>CANCTD010000191.1 GCA_947380945.1 Comamonadaceae bacterium | reverse complement strand
CGCGCCGCGGCGATTGACCGCGAGGACCAATTTCCCATGGACCTCTGGCCCAAGCTGGGTGCCATGGGTCTGCTGGGCATCACGGTGGAAGAGGAATACGGCGGTGCGGCCATGGGCTATCTGGCCCACATGGTCGCCATGGAAGAAATTTCGCGCGCCAGCGCCAGCGTGGCCCTGAGCTATGGCGCGCACAGCAATTTGTGCGTCAACCAAATCCGCCGCAACGGCAGCGCAGCGCAGCGCGCCAAGTATTTGCCAAAGCTCATCAGCGGCGAGGATGTTGGCGCGCTGGCCATGAGCGAACCCGGCGCGGGCAGCGATGTGCTGAGCATGAAGCTGCGCGCCGAAGACAAAGGCGCTTACTTTGTGCTGAACGGCAGCAAGATGTGGATCACCAACGGCCCCGACGCCGACGTGCTGGTGGTCTACGCCAAAACCCAGCCCGAGCTGGGTGGCCGTGGCGTGACGGCGTTTCTGATTGAGAAGGGCATGCCGGGGTTCAGCGTGGCGCAAAAGTTGGACAAGCTGGGCATGCGCGGCAGCTCCACCGGCGAGCTGCTGTTCCAGAACGTCGAGGTGCCGATGGCGAATGTGCTGGGGGGTGTCAACAACGGTGCGAAGGTCTTGATGAGCGGCTTGGATTACGAGCGCGCCGTGCTCGCCGGCGGGCCGCTGGGCATCATGCAGGCGGTGATGGACAACGTGATTCCTTATGTGCACGAGCGAAAGCAATTCGGCCAGAGCATTGGCGAATTCCAGCTGATCCAGGGCAAGCTGGCCGATATGTATACCGTGCTGCAGGCCGGGCGCGCTTTTGCGTATACGGTTGCCAAAAATCTGGACCTCCTGGGCACGCAGCATGTGCGCCAGGTCCGCAAAGACTGCGCCAGCGTGATTCTGTGGACCGCGGAAAAAGCCACTTGGATGGCGGGCGAGGGCGTGCAGATATTCGGCGGCAACGGCTATATCAACGATTACCCTTTAGGGCGTTTGTGGCGCGACGCCAAGCTCTATGAAATCGGAGCAGGCACCAGCGAAATCCGGCGCATGCTGATCGGCCGAGAATTGTTCAGCGAAACCATGTAAGACCATTTATTTGTATGTCCAAAGAACTCAGCGAATTATTTGACCGCAACCGCGAATGGGCGACCAAAGTCGAGGCCGCGCGCCCCGGCTTTTTCACCGGCCTGCGCAACCAGCAAAAGCCCCGCTACATGTGGCTGGGTTGCGCCGACAGCCGGGTGCCTGCGAATGAGCTTGTGGATTTGTTACCCGGCGAGTTGTTTGTTCACCGCAACGTGGCCAACCTCTTGGTGCACTCTGACCTGAACGCGCTCAGCGTCGTGCAGTACGCGGTGGACGTGCTGGGCGTGCAGCACATCATCGTGGTCGGCCACAGCAACTGCGGCGGCATCCGCGCTGCCATGAACAACCAGCGCGCCGGTCTGGTGGATAACTGGCTGCGCCACGTTCAGGACGTGCGGGACTTGCAAGAAGAATTTTTGAACAGCCTGCATGAGAGCCTGCGCGTAGACGCGCTGGTCGAGCTCAATGTGCTGGAGCAGGCGCGCAACGTCTGCCGCACCACCGTCGTTACCGACGCCTGGCAGCGCGGCCAGACCGTGGTGGTGCACGGCTGGGTCTACGGCTTGGAAAACGGTTTGCTGCAGGACATGCGCGTCACCGCTGCCAGCAGCGACGAGGTGGCCGGAGCCTATGCGCTGGCTTTGCAAGCCCTGCACCAACGCTGGATCGCCCGCAGCCGCGCGCTGTAGACCGCAGGACTAGCGCCATGCCCGTCTTCGCCAAACGTCTGGACTCGCCGCTGGCTTACGAGGTGGCGCAGGCCATGATGGACGGCTTCAACCGCCATTACCGCTTGTTCCGCACCGAGTCCGCGCGCGCCAAGCACCGCTTTGAGACGCAAGACTGGCACGGCCAGCAGCGCGCCCAGCGCGAGCGAATCGAGTTTTATGACCTGCGCGTCAAAGAATGCAGCAACCGGCTGGAGCGTGAATTCAAGGCCGGCGAGCAGGCCATGGAGGTGTGGCAACAAATCAAGCTGCACTACATCGGCCTGCTGGTAGACCACCACCAACCCGAGCTGGCCGAGACTTTTTTCAATTCGGTCACCACCAAAATCCTGCACCGCTCTTACTTTTTGAACGACTTTATTTTTGTGCGTCCGGCGGTCAGCACCGAATACATCGAAGACGGCGCTTTGGGTGCCTTACCCACTTACCGCGCCTACTACCCCACGCGCGACACGGTCCATGCCACGCTGCTGCGACTGGTGCAGGACTTTGATTTGCGGGTTCCGTTTGTCGATCTGGAGCGCGATGCCGGGTATGTGGCGCAGGCCATGTTGCAGCGCCTGGGCGACGCCAAGTTGCGCGCAAACTTTCAGATCCAGGCCTTGTCGGGCCTATTCTTTCGCAACAAGGGCTGCTACATCGTGGGCAAGCTCATCAACGGTTTTGCCGAGGTGCCGTTTGCCTTGCCGGTCTTGCACCATGCGGACGGTGGCCTGGTGATTGACGCTGCGCTGTTTGGCGAAAACGATTTGCTCATGCTGTTCAGCTTTGCGCGGGCCTATTTCATGGTGGACATGGAGATTCCGTCGGCCTATGTGCAGTTTTTGCGCAGCATGATGCCGCGCAAGCCGCGCAACGAAATCTACAACGCGCTGGGTCTGGCCAAGCAGGGCAAGAACCTGTTCTACCGCGATTTTTTGTACCACCTGCGCCATTCGACCGACCAGTTCCGCATCGCCCCCGGTATCAAGGGCATGGTCATGCTGGTGTTCGATTTGCCCAGTTTCCCCTATGTGTTCAAAGTCATCAAAGACTTTTACCCGCCGCCCAAAGACACCAGCCGCGAGCAGATCAAGGGCAAGTACCTGCTGGTGAAGCAACACGACCGGGTGGGCCGCATGGCCGACACACTGGAGTACAGCGGCGTCGGGTTTCCGCGCAAGCGTTTTGACGACGCACTTCTGGCCGAGATTGAAAAATTCGCCCCCAGCCAGCTGGAGATCATCGACAACGGCGGCCAGCAAGAAATCATCATCAAGCACCTCTATATCGAGCGGCGCATGATCCCGCTCAACATCTTTCTGCAAGAGGCTTTTGACGTCGAAGGCGTTGCGCAGGGCGGCGATGCGGCAGCAGCCTTTGCTTTGCAGCAAATCGAGCGGGCCGTGGTCGATTACGGCAACGCCATCAAAGACCTGGTCTCTGCGAATATTTTTCCCGGCGATATGTTGTGGAAAAACTTTGGCGTCACCCGCCACGGCAAGGTGGTTTTTTACGACTACGACGAAATCGAATACATCACCGACTGCAACTTTCGCCGCGTACCCGCAGCGCGCAACGAAGAGGACGAAATGTCTGGCGAGATTTGGTACAGCGTCGGCCCCAAAGATGTGTTCCCCGAAACCTTCGCGCCTTTTTTGTTGGGTAATCCAGCCGTGCGCGAGGTTTTCATGAAGCACCATGCCGACTTACTGGACGTCGACTTTTGGCAAAGCCACAAAGAGCGCATCGCCAAAGGCTATGTGCACGACGTTTTCCCCTACGACCGCGAAAAACGCTTCGAGCCCGCGTAAACCTTTTTTATTTTCAGGAGACCTTTATGCAAGACCCTATCGTTATCGTCAGCGCGGCGCGCACCCCCATGGGGAGTTTTCAGGGCGACTTT
>CANCTD010000190.1 GCA_947380945.1 Comamonadaceae bacterium | reverse complement strand
GGCACCGACCAAAAGTTCAACTTGCTGATGGGACGTCACCTGCAGGCCGAATACGGCCAGGAGCCGCAGTGCATATTGACCATGCCGCTGCTCGAAGGCACGGACGGCGTGGACAAGATGTCCAAGAGCAAGAACAACTACATCGGCATTTCGGAGGAGCCCAACACCATGTTCGCCAAGGTGATGGGTATTTCCGACGTGCTGATGTGGCGTTGGTACACCCTGCTGAGCTTCCAAAGCGAGGCCGAGATTGCCGCGCTCAAGGCCGCGGTGGACGCGGGAGGCAACCCGCGCGATGCCAAAGTGGCGCTGGCCAAGGAAATCACGGCGCGCTTTCACAGCGCGGCAGCTGCCGACGCCGCGGAGCAGGACTTTGTCAACCGCAGCAAGGGCGGCATACCGGATGAGATCGCCCACATCAGCCTGCCCCTGGGTGCGGACGGCGCTGCGCAAACGATTGGCGCGCTACTCAAATCAACAGGCCTGGCTGCCAGTACCGGCGAGGGCAACCGCCTGATCGATGGCGGCGGCGTGCGGGTGGACAGCGCAGTGGTCAGCGACAAAGGCCTCAAACTCGGCGCGGGCACCTTTGTGTTGCAAGTCGGCAAGCGCAAGTTCGTGCGCCTGACCCTGGCCTAGGCCTGCCGTGCTGGCGCTCATCCAACGCGTGCGCCGCGCCAGCGTGACGATTGACGGGGCGGTCGTCGGGCAAATTGGCGTGGGCCTTTTGGTTTTGCTCTGTGCCGAACAGGGCGACACGCCTGCGCAGGCCGACAAGCTGCTTGCCAAAGTACTCAAACTCCGCATCTTCAGCGACGCCCAAGGCAAGATGAACCGCTGCGTCCAGGACCTGGACGGCGCAGGTAGCCACGGCGGCCTGCTGCTCGTCAGCCAGTTCACCCTGGCCGCCGACACCACGGGCGGCAACCGCCCCAGTTTCACCCAAGCCGCACCGCCGGACCTGGGCCGCGCGCTGTACGACCATGTGGTGCAGCGCGCGCGTGCACTGCACAGCGAGGTGGCGACCGGGGTATTCGCCGCCGACATGCTGGTCGAGCTGGTCAACGACGGTCCGGTGACCATTCCTATGCGTGTGCCAAGCAACTGAGTTCCCAAAGTCGGGTGCGGAACTTTGTGCCTTAATCCAGCAAAGAGAGGACCTCCGCCATGACCCATTTCACCCTGTCTGCACGACTTGTTGCTGCTTTTGCATTCGCCGGGCTGCTTGCCGGCTGCGGCATTGACTTCCAGAACACCCGGGCCGCCGAGGAATTGGCGCGCCAGTCCAAACCGTCCGGCTCGGTGTACACGGGTTGGCGGGTTTTTCAGGACAAGTGCGCCGCCTGCCATGGCGCGTCGGGGCTGGGCACTGCTGCTGCGCCCAACCTGCTGCCCAAGGTGCGCGACATAGGCCCGAACCAGTTTGTGGACATTGTTTTACGCCGCTACGACTGGAGCATTCCGGATGCGCAAAGGCGCAGCCAGGGCGCCGACCGCGCGGCCCTGATTGCGCAGCTGGTGCAACGCAAGGATTACATGCTGACCATGCCGGTGTGGCAGGGCGAGCCCCGTGTCAGCGCCCACATCGTGGACCTGTACGCCTACCTGCTGGCCCGCGCCGAAGGTACGCAAGGCCCTGATCGTCCCCAACCATAAACAGTGGCCAGGCCAGCGCTACAGTAGCAGCCCCGCACCACCGCCAGCCCGAAAGTTTCCATGCGCACGACCATCCTGCAACTCCAAGCATCCCAAATCCGCGAGGTCGCCAATGCCGGTCTGGGCCGCAGCGACGTGCTGGCGTTTTGGTTTGGCGAGAGCGATGAACCGACCCCGGCGTTTATCCGCCAGGCGGCCGTGGACTCCCTGGCTCGCGGAGAAACTTTTTACGCCCACAACCTGGGTTTGCCGGCCTTGCGCGAAGCCATCGCTGCCTATATGTCGGCGCGCCATGGCCACGGTGGCGCGATCGGCTCGGACCGGATCGCCGTCACTTCGGGTGGCGTGAACGCGCTGATGCTGGCCGCGCAGGCGCTGGTGGACCCCGGCAGCCCGGTGGTGGCGGTCACGCCCCTATGGCCCAACCTGATCGCGCAGGCCCGCATCATGGGTGGCGATGTGCACACCGTGAGCTTGCGGCCGGTAGACGGGGCCTGGGTGTTGGACATGCAGGCGCTGTTGGACGCCATCACGCCGGACACGCGGGTGCTGATTCTGAACGCGCCCAACAACCCCACGGGCTGGACGCTGACCCGCGCCGAGCAGCAAACCCTACTCGACCACTGCCGCCGCACCGGCACCTGGATCGTGGCCGATGAGGTCTATGAAAACCTGTATTTCGAAGCGACAGAAAACGCCTGCGCGCCCAGTTTTCTGGACCTTGCCACGCCCGATGACCGGCTGGCCGTGGTCCACAGTTTTTCCAAGAGCTTTTTGATGACCGGCTGGCGTCTGGGTTGGATGGTGGTGCCCGCCGTTCTGACTGCGCAGCTCTCCAAGCTCACCGAGTTCAATACCTCCAGCGTCAGCGTCTTCACCCAGCACGCCGGACTGGCAGCGCTGGCCGGACATGCTGAAGTCACCCCGCGCGTGGTGGCGCATTTGCGCCAGTGCCGCGATACCCTGGTGCAGGCGCTGCAGGCCCTGCCCGGTGTGGAGGTGGCCAGCCCCAAGGGCGGCATGTATGCATTTTTCCGGCTGCAGGCTTACCCTGATTCACTGGCCACCGCCAAGCGCCTGGTGGCCGAGGCCGGCTTGGGTCTCGCACCCGGTAACGCCTTTGCGCCCGAGGCCGATGGTTGGCTGCGCTGGTGTTTTGCCTCGCAGGACCTGGGCCGGCTCACCCAAGGGGTGGAGCGGCTGCGTGGATGGCTGGAGCACCAGCCGGGAACCTAAACCGTCCTGCGCAGGGCGGCAAACAACAATTCCGCCTGCAGACGCTCGCCAGCGGACTGGCGGGCGACGGTTTCTGCCAGGTCGGGGGATAGCGGGCGCAGCGGCAGGCCGGTCTGGCGCGCCAGCACTTCGGCCTGGCAAGCCCTCTCCAGGTAGTACAGGTCGTCGTAGGCGTAGTCCACCCGGTCGGCGCAGACCACGATGCCGTGGTTACCCAGAAAACCCACATCCGCAGTGCCCATGGCGCGGGCAATGCGCTCACCCTCTGCGTGGTCCAGCGCCAGTCCGTTGTAGGCGGCGTCTATGGCCACGCGGCCATGGAAGCGCATGGCGTTTTGCGACAAGGTGGTATCGAGCGCACCTGCGCGGGTGAGCGTGAGCGCGGTGGCATAGGGCATATGGGTGTGCATGACGCAGGCCTTGCGGCATATCTTGTGGATGCCGGCGTGGATGAACATCGCCGAGGGCTCCACCGGATGGCGTCCGGCCAGCTTCTGGCCATTGGCGTCGACCATGACGATGTCATCGGCCCCTATCTCGCCCCACATCAGCCCGCGCGGGTTGAGCAAAAAGCGCCCGCTGTTGTCGGGCAATTCCAGGCTGAAATGGTTGCAAACGCCCTCGGCCAGTCCATGGTGGGCGGCTGCGCGCAAGGCCAGCGCCAGATCGGCGCGCAGGCTGCGAACGGCGGGGGAAAGATAGTCGTGGTCGTGCATGGCGTGCTCCTGGGTGGCTGCGGGGCCGGAATGTGCGGCATTCTCTGCTAATCTCAATTCATCATCCCACCCACTTTGGCGCACGCACCATGACCCACCACCAACAGTTCTACATCAACGGCACCTGGGTTGACCCGGTCGCACCCCGTTTGTTCGACGTCATCAACCCGGCCACCGAAGCGGCGTATACCCAGATTTCCATGGGCAGCGCAGCCGATGT
>CANCTD010000189.1 GCA_947380945.1 Comamonadaceae bacterium | reverse complement strand
GACGGCACGTTTTTCCGCTTTCAAAGCGGGCTGGCCCGCTTGTGGAAGAGTCTGCTGCGGGAGTGGTCGGCCAACGGCTTTGGCGAGTTCATCGTGGTCATTGACCGCGAAAACACCGCCCCGAAGTTTCCGTTCATCAGCTATGTGCAGGCTCCGCTGCACAACGCCGGCGACCGTCCACGCGACAAAGCCATCCTGCAAGCGATTTGCGACCAATGCAAGATCACGCTGTTCATCTCCACCTATTATTCGACGCCGCAAACCACGCCGGCTTATATGTTGATTCCGGACATGATTCCCGAGGTTCTTGGGTTTGACTTGCAGGAGGCGCAGTGGCGCGAAAAAGACGAGGCCATCCACTATTGCCGCAAGTTCTTCAGTATCTCGCTTTCATCCGGTCGCGACCTGCGCCGCTTTTATCCCCAGATCAGCGAAGACCGCGTCATCAATGCCTATTGCGGCAGCGACTTCCGCGTCCAGAGCGCGGAAGCGGTGGATTTGTTCCGCCAGCGTTACCGCATCAGCCGCCCGTATTTCATGCTGTCGGGCTCCAAGACCAATTCGAAAAATGGCGAGCTGTTCTTTCAAGCCTTCGCGCGCCTGGGCGACCGGCGCGGCGATTTCGCCGTGGTGTGTACCAATTCCATGCCCACGCTGGAGCCCGAATTCATGCAGCACATGGGCGAGGCTAGCTTTCACGGCTTGATTTTGAGCGACGAAGACCTGCAGTGCGCCTACAGCGGCGCTCTGGCCTTGGCCTATCCCTCGCGCTATGAGGGCTTCGGTCTTCCGGTTCTGGAGGCGATGGCCTGCGCTTGTCCGGCCATTACCTGCCACAACAGTTCGCTGCCCGAGGTCGGGGGCGATGCGGTTCTCTATGTGGATCCCGACTCGGTTGATGCAATGTGGGATGCTTTGGGAGCGGTGCAGGATCCTGCGCGCCGCCAGGAACTCATCACCAAGGGTCTGATCCAGGCCGACCGATTCAGCTGGCGGGACATGGCCAACACCATGGAGTCCGAGTTCGCCGCGTTTTCAGGCTAGGGCAAAAAGATGGGGCCTGCGGCCCATAATCCACCGCATGGAAATCATCGCCACGCTACTCGACTTCATATTGCACGTTGACCGGCATTTGGAAGTCTTTGTTCAGAGCTACGGCATATGGGTGTACGCGCTCTTGTTCGCGATTATTTTTGTCGAAACCGGTCTGGTGGTAATGCCGTTTTTGCCAGGCGACTCGCTCTTGTTTGTAGCGGGTGCCATGTGCGGTATCGGCTTGATGGATCTGGCGGTCTTGGCCCCGTTGTTGTTGGCAGCGGCGGTGCTGGGCAACCAGTGCAACTACGCCATCGGTCGCGCCATCGGGCCGCGCGTTTTCCAGTGGGAGGACTCGCGCTGGTTCAACCGCCGCGCCTTTGACCAGGCCCATGCTTTTTACGAGCAGTACGGCGGCATCACCCTTGTTGCTGCGCGGTTTATGCCCTTTGTGCGCACCTTTGCGCCTTTTGTGGCGGGTGTGGCCCAGATGACGCGGCGCAAATTTACTTTTTTTGATGTTTCGGGCGGCGCGCTGTGGGTGGGCAGCTTGCTGTCCGTGGGCTATTTTTTCGGCAATATTCCCTGGGTACAAACCCATCTGGAAAAAATCATCTGGACCATGGTTGTTGTGCCGGGCTTGCTGGTTGTTCTGGGTTCGTGGCGGGCCCGGCGCAAGGCCGCTGCGTCAGGGGCGTGACATCCGCATGGTTTACCATCGTTATAGACTTTTCGTCTCATTTCTGAACTAGGATTTTTCATGACCGATGTATTCAGCGCCATCAATGGCCGCACCTCCGCGAATAATTTTGACCCCACCCACACCCTGAGCCACGCCGAAATCACCGAGTTGGCACAGCTCGCCAACCAAACCCCCACGTCGTTTAACCAGCAGAACTGGCGTCTGGTCGCGGTCAACACGCCAGCAGCCAAGGCCCGTCTGAAGGCCGCTGCGTACAACCAGCCCAAAGTCGGTGACGCTGCGGTGACCTTTGTTGTTGTCGGCGTAATCGGCGGTCACAAGGATCTGCCCACGCTGATCAAGCCGATGTTGGACGGCGGCCATATCGACCAGGCCGCATTTGACGGTTGGATCGGCATGGCCAACGGCATGTACGACGGCAAAGAGCAGTTCCAGCGTGACGAGGCGATCCGCTCCGCATCCATGGCTGCCATGACGCTCATGTACGCCGCCCATGGCAAAGGCCTGGTGTCTGGCGCCATGATCGGCTTTGACCCGGCCGCAGTCAGCGCCGAGTGCAAACTTGCCGCGCATGAAATCCCCGTCATGCTGATCGCGGTGGGCCGTCCCGCCCCCGGCAACTGGCCGCGCAAGGTGCGCCGCGCTGTTGCCGACGTGGTGAGCTTCAGCGCCGACTAATTCGTCTATCCGTCTGGCGGCGCATCCGGCGATTCAAGCGCCGGCCCAGTCGGCGGCCTCAGGGCCTGCCGATTGCGCGCGCGGTCAGCACGGCTTCCATCAGGCCGCGGTCATCCACCGCATTCGGGTAGTGGGTTTTGCGCACGCTTAACGCCACTTCCGGGTGTGCAGCGCCCATGGACTGAACAGCTTGCAGCGCGGCCTGCTCGACGGCAGCGCCGGCGGCGGCCAAGGCTTGTTCGGCGTTCGTGAAAGTCTGCGTGAGGGCCGCACCCGTCACACGGAACATGCCGCTGCCGTCGCCGTGCACTTCGGCAACCGCCGTGTAAGCCACCACGCCCGTGGCCGCGCCCACCGCATTGGCCACATCGCAATGGGGCGGAAACACCACGTCGCAGTCCAGTCTGCGTGCCAGTTCCCCGTAAAACACCTTGACCGGCCCGCCCACAGCGACCACCGGAACCGCCGGTTTGATGCTGATGCGCGCCAGACCCAGGGTGTGCTCGCCATTGCAAATCGCGTTGCTGATGCGGTCTTCGGGCAATGAAAAACCCAGCGCCGTGTCCAGGATGACGCGGGCGCTCAGACGCACGGTTTCGCTCCAGACTGCGTGGGCATAGTCGCGGGTGCGCTCGGGCGTGGGCATCTTCATCTCACGCAGTCGGCAACCCAGTTGCGCCGCCATATAGGCTGCCGGGCGCGACCAGTTCGCCTGCAAGTCCAGCACATGCCCGGCGTCCGACGGGGTGAAGCCCGCCACTTGAACCAAACCTTTGCGTTGCAGGGCGGTGATGGCGCGTTGCGCGTTCATGGATGTGGCCAGCGTCCGCAGCGGCTGCGGGCCGGGCCGCACCAGGCGCAGCAGCTCGGCTTCGCGGGGTGCCAACTCGTCGCCCACACGCGGCGCGGTTGCGCCAAAGGGCAGCAACACAAAGCGCCCGTGCATGGAGCCGCCGCCTTCCACGTCGGCCAGATCGGCCTCCAGCAGCGCCAGGGTTTCGGGGAAGCGCGCCGCCAGCAGCGAGACCGGCACGATGCGCTGCGGCCGGATCTCCAGCCGCCCGTTCGCCGCCAAAGCCACTTCGCTGTCGCCGCCCAGGCCGATGGTGCGCACGTCAATTGCCCGCACCATGGTGCGCCAGCCGCCGACCTCGGCCCCGTCCAGGTTCACGCGGGGCAGCCCGTCGACCAGCGCGCCCACGTCGGTGGTGGTGCCGCCCATGTCGGAGAGGATGAAGTTATCCAGACCGCTGAGCCAGCGCGCCCCCACCAGGCTGGCCGCCGGGCCGGACAGCACGGTCTCAATCGGCCGCTTGGCCACGCTCTGCGCCAGCGCCAATGTGCCATCGCCCTTGACGATCATCAGCGGGCAGGCGATCTGCAGCTGCGCCATGGCGCGCTCCACTGCGTCAATCAAATGGGTC
>CANCTD010000188.1 GCA_947380945.1 Comamonadaceae bacterium | reverse complement strand
GCAGACGCTTTCCCCATGAACCTGGGATTTTTCGGCAAGGGCAACGCCAGCCTGCCCGCTGCGCTGCGCGAGCAGGTTGAGGCCGGTGTCATAGGCCTCAAACTCCATGAAGACTGGGGCACCACGCCTGCGGCCATCAGCAACTGCCTGGACGTGGCCGACGCCATGGACATCCAGGTCGCGATTCACTCCGACACGCTCAACGAGTCCGGCTTTGTCGAGGACACCATTGGCGCCACCAAGGGCAGAACCCTGTGCGCCTTCCACACCGAAGGCGCGGGCGGTGGCCATGCACCGGATATTCTGAAAGTGGTGGGCCAGGAAAATTTCCTGCCCAGCTCCACCAACCCGACCATGCCCTACACGGTCAACACGCTGGACGAGCACGTGGACATGCTCATGGTCTGCCACCACCTGGACGCCGGTATTGCCGAAGACCTGGCCTTTGCCGAAAGCCGCATCCGCAAAGAAACGATTGCCGCCGAAGACGTGCTGCACGACCTGGGTGCCATTTCCATGATGAGCAGCGACAGCCAGGCCATGGGCCGCGTGGGCGAAGTGATCATCCGCACCTGGCAGACCGCGCACAAAATGAAAGCCCAGCGCGGCTGGCTGGCACCTGACACGGGCCGCAACGAAAGCACGGAGCTGCAGCAGCGCAACGACAACTTCCGCGCCAAACGCTATGTCGCCAAATACACCATCAACCCGGCCGTTGCCCACGGCATCAGCCACGAGGTGGGCAGCATCGAAGTAGGCAAGTGGGCCGACTTGGTGGTGTGGAAGCCCGCGTTTTTTGGCGTCAAACCGTCGCTCATCCTCAAAGGCGGCTTCATCGCCATGGCCGCCATGGGCGACCCCAGCGCCTCCATCCCCACGCCCCAGCCGGTGCACTACCGCCCCATGTTTGGCGCCTATGGCGGCGCGCTGCAACGCGGCTCACTCACCTTTGTGTCGCAGGCGGGCATGGACGCCGGCATCCAAACCCGCTTCGGCCTGGGCAAGACGCTGGCAGTTGCCAAAAACATGCGCGGGGTGCGCAAACAGCATATGGTGCACAACCACTACCTGCCCACCATGGAAATCGACGCCCAAACCTACAGCGTGCGCGCGGACGGCCAGTTGCTGAGCTGCGAGCCAGCGACCACTTTGCCGATGGCGCAGCGCTACTTTTTGTTTTAACGGCTGTGTTCATTCGCACCGATGATTTGGAAAGTTTGGCTGTCCAAGCCTTGCTGCAAGAGCACCTCGCCGCGATGCATACATTTTCGCCACCGGAAAGCGTGCATGCACTGGACCTGGCTGGTCTACGCCATCCCACCATCACGTTTTGGACGGCTTGGGAAGGGGAAGAACTGCTGGGATGCGGAGCGCTCAAACAACTCAGCCCAGAGCACGGAGAACTGAAGTCCATGCGTACCGCGAGAGCGCATCTGCGTAAAGGTGTTGCACGCGCGCTGTTGCGGCACATTGAGTCCGTTGCCCGCGCCGAGGGCTTAAAACGACTCAGCCTGGAAACCGGATCCCATGCGCCTTTTGCAGCGGCGCAAGCGCTGTATGCAAGTGAAGGTTTTGTGCCTTGCGGCCCCTTCGCCGACTATGCTCCCGATCCTTACAGTCTGTTCATGACCAAGATGTTGACGGTTTCGCAAACAGTGGGGTGATGGCCTAGACTCACTTCAATTCGCGCCGGCCGTCAAAGCGATTGGATGGCCTTACGCTTTTTCAAAAACAAGTTTGGTGTCGGCCCAATTGGCGTGCAGTGAAAACCCGTGAGGCATAGGCGTAACATGAAGTTCATCTGCCAAGGCAGACCCCTAGGCTCTTGCACTGGGCTTGCGTCAGCACCAGCCCAATATCGTCACCGACTCGAACGAATTCAACAGCTTGCATCGCGTCTACCCCCTTTTCATGCCGGACTGTAACCATGATTCAAACCTCCAAACTCATCCCCCAAGGTGCCGGCCTAGCCGCGGCATTGCTTAAGCGCGCGGCCACCGTTGAGCTGGACTGGGATGTGCGGCAAAAAAGCCGGTTTGACGCTCTCGATTCGGCCGGGCGCACGCTTGGGGTTTTCCTGCCGCGTGGCATGGTGGTGCGCGGAGGCGATGTACTGGTGGCTGACGACGGCTCGCTGGTTCGGGTAGTCGCAGCACCACAGGCAGTGCTCAAAATCACCCATTGCATAAACCACGGCACGCCTTACGATCTGATCCGCGCGGCTTACCACCTGGGCAACCGGCATGTGCCGATTGAGCTCAAGCCCGATCACCTCAAGATCGAACCCGACCACGTGCTGGCCGAGATGCTGCGCGCCATGCATCTGATCGTGCACGCAGTGGACGAAGCGTTTGAGCCGGAAAACGGCGCGTATGCCAGCGGCGGCCACGCCCACGGCGGTCATGGACACAAGCACGATCACGGCCATGCACACGGTGAGGTACACACCAGCGGCCACAGCCATACCCAGGAAGCGCCCAAGCGCAACGCCATCCCCATCGCCGCTGCCCCGCATGTCCACGGCCCGGGCTGCGGCCACGACCACTGATTTGCAGACCATGCTGGATACCAGCCTGATGCAGCTGATGTGGCTGGCCTCACCGGCCTTGCCGGTAGGCGGCTTTTCCTACTCCGAGGGGTTGGAGGCTGCGGTGGACGCGCAATACGCCGCGAGCGAAGCCGATGCCAAGGCATGGTTGCTGGACCAGCTGCACATCACACTGGCGCGCGCCGACCTCGCCGTGGTGGCGCTGGCGCTGCAAGCGTGGGCGCGGGATGACGCTGGCGAGATTGCCCGCCTCAACGCCTGGGTTTTGCAAACCCGCGAGAGCGCCGAGCTGCGCGCACAAACCGAGCAGATGGGCCGCTCACTGCTCGAATGGTTGCGCAACCACCACATGCGCGACGAAGACACCGCTACCGCGCCTCGCCTTGCCCGCGACCTGCAATCCGATGTGGCCACGCTGGCGGCCATGGACCCGAGCTACCCGCTGGCCTTTGCGCTGGCGGCCAGCCACAGCCAGGCACCCGCCCGCGCTGCCCTGCTGGCTTTTGCGTTTGGCTGGGCCGAGAACATGGTGCAGGCGGCCATCAAATCGGTGCCCCTGGGTCAAAGCGCTGGGCAGCGCATCCTGGCGGCACTGGCTGCGGATATTCCGCAAGCGGTGAACCGTGCGCTGGCCACGCCGTTTAGCGACTTACAAGCTTTTTCTCCCATGCTGGCGATTCTGAGTGCGCGGCATGAGGTGCAGTATTCCCGCCTTTTTAGATCCTGAAAGACCCTTTATGTCCGCACTGCACCACATCGCCCACCGTACGAAAAAACTGCCTCCGCTGCGCGTGGGGATTGGTGGCCCGGTGGGCTCCGGCAAAACCACTTTGCTGGAAATGCTGTGCAAAGCGATGCGTGACAAGTACGACCTGGTGGCGATTACCAACGACATTTACACCAAGGAAGACCAGCGCCTGCTCACCGTGAGTGGCGCGCTGCCAGCTGAGCGCATCATGGGCGTGGAGACGGGCGGCTGTCCGCACACGGCGATCCGCGAAGACGCGTCCATCAACCTGGAGGCCATAGACCGCATGCTGGTGGATTTTCCCAATGCCGATGTGGTGTTTATCGAGAGCGGCGGCGACAACCTGGCTGCCACCTTCAGCCCCGAATTGAGTGACCTGACCATTTACGTGATCGACGTGGCCGCCGGCGAAAAAATCCCCCGCAAAGGTGGTCCCGGCATCACCAAAAGCGATTTGTTCGTGATCAACAAAACCGACCTCGCACCCCATGTGGGCGCCAACCTGGATGTGATGCACGCCGACACCACGCGCATGCGCACATCGCCCAAAGGCCTCAAACCTTTTGT
>CANCTD010000187.1 GCA_947380945.1 Comamonadaceae bacterium | reverse complement strand
CGGCTGGTCTGGGGCTTGGTGGGCAGCCGCTATGCGCGCTTTAGCGACTTTGTTAAAAGCCCGGCTGCGGCACTGGCTTATTTGCGCGGCTATCTGCCCGCCGCTGGGCGCACGGGGCGGCCGCAAACCCATTACCTAGGGCACAACCCTGCGGGTGGCTGGGCGGTGGTGGCCTTGTTGGCGGCAGTTGCCCTGGCGGTTTCCACCGGCTATCTGAATTACCAGGATGACAGCGCCGAATTCTGGAGCGAACTGCATGAGCTGGCGGGCAACGGCATCATGGTGCTGGTGGGCTTGCATGTGGCCGCGGTTATCGCGACCAGTTTGCTGCACCGCGAAAACCTGGTGCGCGCCATGGTCAATGGCTACAAGCGCGCCCGCAGCGGCGAGGGCATTTCCGGCGCTTACACGCTTTTGGGTTTGGTGCTGGCGGCTGCCGTACTCGCCTTTGCCTGGCAGGTTTACACCGGTGCTTTCCCCGCGCTAACCACCTAGGGCGCTTGCGCCCAGGCAAGCGGGTGCCTGAGCGCGCCCGCTTAGCCCCAACCGGCGGCTAGTGCGCGCCTGCGGCCGCGTCCGCGTCCGGGGATGGCGCCGCTTTTGGCGCACTGGCTGCTACGACGGGCGGGCGCCACCGTTCAGCGAACCAGATGGTCGGAATCAGCAGCATAAAAATCAGCGCCGAGCCGCCAAAAATATCGTTCGATGCCAGCATGAACGCCTGCTGGTCAATCAGCCGGTTGATATTGGACAGGCTTTGCTCGGGGCTCATGCCCATGGCGTCCAGATTCCCCAGCGCGCCCAGCGCCGCCTGGCTGCCCCGGTTGACCAGTTCGGTGAGTTCGGCATGGTGCACGGCCGCCCGGTCTTGCCACAGCGTGATCGTGATCGATGTGCCGAAAGCCCCACCCACAATCCGCGTGAAATTGGACAGCCCCGAGGCCGATGCGATTTGCTGCGGCGGCAGGCCGCCCAGCGTGATGCTGGTCAGCGGGATAAAGAAAAACGCCACCGCAATCCCCTGGATAAAAGTGGGCAGCATGATGGTCACAAAGTCGGCCTGGGTGTTGAAGTGCGAGCGCATCAGCAGCACCACCGAAAACATGATGAAGGCAAATGTGGCCAGCATGCGCGGGTCGGTTTTTTGCACGTTTTTGCCAACGATGGGCGACAGCAGAATCGCAAACAAACCAACCGGGGCCAGCATTTCGCCAGCCTGGGTGGATGTGTAGCCCATGAACTGCTGCAGCCACAGCGGCAGCAGCACCAGGTTGCCGATGAACAGCGAATACGCCACCGACAGGCACACCGAGCCGACCAGAAAATTGCGCCGCTTCAAGAGCCGCAGGTCCACCACCGGGTGCTTGTCGGTGAGTTCCCAGGCAATGAAAAATGCGCCACTCACCACCGCCACGATGCCCAGCGTGATGATCTCGCCGGAGTGGAACCAGTCCAGTTCCTTGCCCCGGTCCAGCATGATTTGCAGGCAGCCCACTGCCAGCACCAGCAGCGTCAGGCCCACGGTATCGATGGGCAGTTTGGCGCGCTGGGTTTCGCGCTTCTGGTAAATCGACCAGGTCACGAAAGCGGCCAGGATGCCCACGGGGATGTTGATGTAAAAAATCCAGCCCCAGTGCGTGTGGTCGGTGATCCAGCCGCCCAGCAGCGGCCCCATCACCGGAGCAACCAGGGTGGTCATGGCCCACAGCGCCATGGCCATTCCGGCCATGGCCGGCGGGTAGCTGGAAAGCAGCAGGGTTTGCGCCAGCGGCATCATGGGCCCGGCCACAAAACCTTGCAGCGCGCGCATCGCAATCAGCGTGGCCATATTCGGAGCCAGCCCGCACAGCCAGGACGCCAGGGTGAACAGCAGCACGCTCAGCGTGAAAAGCCGCACCTGTCCGAAGCGCTGCGACAGCCAGCCGGTCAGCGGCACCGCAATCGCATTGGCCACGCCAAAACTGGTGACCACCCAAGTCCCTTGGTTGGGGCTCACGCCCAGGTCACCGGCAATCGCGGGCAGCGAAACATTGGCAATGGAGGAGTCCAGCACGTTCATGAACGTCGCGGCCGACAAGGCGACCGTGCCCCACATGCGCGCCGCACCTTCCAGTGGCGGGTGCGGCTTGAAGGCGGCAGGTGCGCCGCTCATTTGCCTGCCGGTTTGACCGTGCCGCCGGCGTTGGCGCGCACGATGCGCTGGATTTCTTCCAGGGCCTGCGCATCCATGGCGGCGTAGGCATCGGTTTGCGCGGGCTGGGACGTGGCGGGCGCAGTGCTTGCCGCGGTTTCAGCCAAGGTCTTGCCGCTTTGGTCGCTGACGTTCACCGTGGCTTCCATCGACAGGCCCACGCGCAGGGGGTTGGTGCCGATTTCCTGCGGATCCAGCCGTATGCGCACCGGCACACGCTGCACCACCTTGATCCAGTTGCCGGTGGCGTTTTGCGCAGGCAACAGCGAGAACGCCGCGCCCGTGCCCGCGCTCATGCCCGCCACCGTGCCGTGGTAGACCACGCGCTTGCCATACAAATCAGCGGTCAGCGTGACCGGTTGGCCGATGCGGATATTGCGCAGCTGCACCTCTTTGAAATTGGCGTCCACCCACAGCGACTGCAGCGCGATCACCGACATCAGCGGCGCGCCCGCCGCAATCCGCTGGCCGAGTTGCACCGTGCGTTTGGCGACATAGCCGTCCAGCGGCGCGCTGATCGCCGAGCGGTGCAAAGCCAAATAGGCCTCGCGCACCTTGGCGCTGGCCGCCATGACGCTGGGGTGGTTTTCCAGGCTGGTGCCGTCGGTTTGGGTGCGCCCGCTTTGCAACTGGTCGCGCGCGCTGGCCACGCCGTTGCGCGCCGCATTGAGCGCGGACTGCGCCTGCGTGACCATGGCCTGGGCGTGGGCGATTTCCTCGCGCGATACCGCGCCCGTGCCGGTCAGCGACAGCCTGCGTGCCAGGTCGTCGCCGGCGCGGTTGAGCTCGATCTGCGCTTTGGCGATGTCGGTTTCGCGCAGGGTGATTTGCGCCTCCAGCGTGGTGTTGTTGGCGTACAAGCTGCGCACCTGGCGCACCGCTTGCGCCAACTGCGCCTGGGCCATTTGCAGGGCCACTTGCGCATCGGCGGTGTCCAGTTGCACCAGCGTTTGACCGGCCTTCACGAATTCGGTGTCATCGGCCAGGATGGCACTGACCGTTCCACCGATTTGCGGGGTAATTTGCACCACATTGCCCTGCACATAGGCGTTGTCGGTGCTTTCTTCCATGCGGCCTTCCAACCAGGTGTAGCCACCGTAGGACAAGCCCAGCAGGACCACGATGGCCACCACCGTGAGCGCTTTGGCCCGCCCGCGTGACCGATCGGGCGCGGGCGCTGCACCGGCAGGCATTGCGGGCGCAGCGCTTGCGCTGGCAGATGCCGGGCTTGCGGTCCGTGCGGTGGCGGGGGTGTCAGATGGGGTGGCGTCGTTGGGCATGGTTTTGGCGGGGCTGTTCGGGAGTCAAAAAATAAGGGTGGAGCGCTGGCGCGGGCTCACTGCGCGCCCGGGCTTGCCGCCAGCGCGTAGCTGCCGCCTACGGCACGCATCAGCAGCGCCTGGGTGTCGAGTGCGCGCGCGGCCAGGTCAATGGCCAGACGTTGGTGCGCCAGAACCTGGCCTTCGGCTTGCAGCACCGTGGTCTGGTGGGTCAGACCCGCCGCAAAGCGCTGCTGCGCGATGCCGTGCAGGGCGACCGCATTGGCCTGGTGCGCCTGCTGCTGAGCCTGTTGTTGTCCGATGGCAGCGGCGCTCACCCACTGGTCAGCGGCTTCATGGGCGGCATCCAGCACCAGCACGTTGTAGGCTTCAATGGCGGCGTCTACATCCACCGCCTTGCTGCGCAGGTTGGCGCGCAGGCGTCCGCCGTCAAACAA
>CANCTD010000186.1 GCA_947380945.1 Comamonadaceae bacterium | reverse complement strand
GCTCTGATTGGGCCATTCCCTGTCCCTGGTACACCAACAGACCGAACGCCAGCCACCATGTGCGGAGGGAGCGCAAGCGTGGCAGGGGGCGTGGTGTCAAGGGAAAGCGTCGGTGGCAGAGTCGGCTGATTATCCATTGCGATGCCCGGTACAGATCTCACAGCAGGGCCAAACGTGCGGAGCTCTTAACTTCTTCCATGACTGCATAGGTCCGGGTTTCGCGCACGCCGGGTAATTGCCACAGCACCGTGCCGGCAAATTGGCGGTAGGCCGCCATATCGGCCATGCGGGTTTTGAGCAGGTAATCAAATCCGCCAGCCACCATATGGCATTCCAGAATCTCCTGGCGTACCTGAACCGCCGCCTTGAAAGCCTCGAAAACATGGGGCGTGGTGCGGTCCAGCAGCACTTCGACAAAAACCATTAAGCCGGCACCGAGCTTGTTCGGATTCAAGCGCGCCTCGTAGCCCAGTATGAAGCCCTCACGCGTGAGGCGCTGAACCCGGGCCAGTACCGCCGTTGGCGAGAGCGACACCGTCTCTGCAAGTTTGAGGTTGCTGATGCGGCCGTCCTCTTGCAGGCAGGCCAGGATTTTCAGGTCGGTGCGGTCCAGATCGGCAGTCAGTGTCATATGAAGATAAATTAATCACTATGAAGATATATTATTTTAGATAAATAAACTAATAAAACTCGTTGATTATTGCTTACCAAGCTATTTATCTGCCCATATGCGAACACATCAACAATTGCCCGATCCCTATGTTCCGGAAGCGCCCCTGGTTGCGGGTTGCCTGCGTGCCCTGGACCAGGCGCTGGACTGGGCCGCCGCCGCGCAGCTGGCATCGCCCTGGGTGCAGGCGGTGCGCGACAAGCCGCCGCCCTTCTGGGCCATGGAAAGCCTGCTCAGGGAATACCCGATTGCCAGCAGCGAAGGCCTGGCCCTGATGCGCCTGGCCGAAGCCCTGCTACGGGTTCCGGATGCTGATACGGCCATCGCGCTCACCGCCGACCAGCTGGGGCGGGCCGACTTCAGCCAGGCGGGTGACAGCGCGCTGGCCCGTTTGTCCGGCAATGCGATAGCCCTGAGCCGGCATTTCTTGCCCGACGCCCAGTCGCCAGGCGGCCTGCTGGCCCGGCTTGGCGCGCGCACGGTGGTGGCCGCAACCCTGCGCGCCGTGCAGCTGCTGGGGCGGCAGTTCGTCCTGGGCCAGAACATCGCCGACGCCATGGTCGAGGCCGCCCAGGCCCGCCGCCACAGCGCCGGTGCACGCTACAGCTTTGACATGCTGGGCGAAGGCGCACGCACCGCGGCGGACGCCGCCAAGTACCTGGCGGCTTACCGCCACGCCATCGCCTGTATTGCCGTAAGCTCGGACAAGGCCGCGCCCTGCGAGCGCAACGACGGCATTTCCATCAAACTCAGCGCCTTGCATCCGCGCTACGAGGAGGCCCAGTCAGCGCGCGTGCTATCCGAGTTGCTGCCCCTTGTGTGGGGTTTGTGCGAGCAGGCGGCACAGGCCAATATCAACCTCACCATCGACGCCGAAGAAGTAGACCGGCTGGAGTTGTCGCTGGCCGTTCTGGAGCCCCTGGTCGCGCGGGTGGCGCGGGAGCAGCCGCAATGGCGCGGCCTGGGTCTGGCGCTGCAGGCCTACCAGACCCGGGCGCTGGCCCTGGTGGAGCATGTGACCGCGCTGGCGCGCCGGTACCAGGTGCGCCTGATGTGCCGCCTGGTCAAGGGCGCGTACTGGGATGCCGAAATCAAGCGTGCGCAGGAGCTGGGCTTGTCCGCCTATCCGGTCTTCACCCACAAGCACCACACCGATATTTCCTATCTGGCTTGCGCGCGCGCCTTGCTGGCCGCGCCAGATGCGATTTATCCCCAATTTGCCACCCACAACGCCGGCACCATCGCCGCCATCGTGCAGATGGCCGCGCGCAGCCATAGCGCGGCGCAAGCCCAGGCGGGCGGCGGCCCGTCGTCCCGCTTCGAGCTGCAGCGCCTGCACGGAATGGGCGAGGGCGTGTACCGCGAAGTGCTGAAAAACCCGCTGCTGAGTTGCCGCGTCTACGCACCGGTGGGTGCCCACAAAGACTTGCTGGCCTACCTGGTGCGCCGCCTGCTGGAAAACGGGGCCAATTCCTCGTTTGTGCACCAGCTCGCCGACGCGTCTTTGGCGCTGGACGCGCTGCTGATGTCACCGCTGCGCCTCGCGCCCGAGCCGTCGCTGCCCTTGCCGCACGCGATTTTTGGTCCGGGCCGGCGCAACAGCACAGGACTGGACCTGACCCTGCCGAGCCACCGCGCGCCGCTGCTGGCAGCAGCGCAGGTGCTGGACTTGCCTGGTGTGCCGGACGGCGACGCCGCGCAAATCCCCGCGCTGCTGGCCCGCAGCCAGCACAGCTTCGCCACCTGGAGTAGCACCGATGTCGCAGAACGTGCAGCCGTGTTGCGCCGCGCTGCCGACCTATTGCAGGACGCCTTGCCGCAGTTCTGCGCCTTGCTGGTGAAGGAGGCCTTCAAGACCTGGGGCGATGCGCTGAGCGAAGTGCGTGAGGCGGTGGACTTTTTGCGCTACTACGCCGCCGAGGCCGAGCGCGTGATGGTCCCCATGGCCATGCCCGTCAATGCCCAGGGCCAAACGCTGGGCATTACCGGCGAGACCAACACCTTGCGCCTGCTTGCGCGCGGGCCGTGGGTGTGCATCAGCCCCTGGAATTTTCCGCTGGCAATTTTCATGGGGCAGGTCGCCGCAGCCCTGGCTACCGGCAACACCGTGCTGGCCAAGCCGGCGGAACAGACGCCGGCGGTAGCGCAGGCGGCGGTCCAGTTGCTGCATGCGGCGGGTGTTCCTGCGGGTGCTTTGCAGCTGGTACCGGGGCCTGGCGAGACCGTGGGCGCTGCGCTGGTGGCAGCGCCGGGTGTTGCCGGCGTGGTATTTACCGGGTCCACGGCGGTGGCACGCCAGATCAACCGCGCACTGGCAGCCAAGGACGGCCCCATCGTGCCGCTGATTGCCGAGACCGGCGGAATCAACGCCATGCTGGTGGACAGCAGCGCGCTGCCCGAACAGGTGGTGGACGCGGTGGTGCAAAGCGCGTTTCGCAGCGCCGGACAACGCTGCTCGGCGCTGCGCCTTTTGTGTGTGCATGCTGACATCGCGGACACGGTGATCGAAATGGTGGCCGGTGCTGCGCGCGAGCTGCGGGTGGGCGACCCGGCGGATCTGGCAAGCGATGTGGGCCCGGTCATCGACGCGCAGGCTTTTGACACGATTGCGCAGCATCTGCAAAGCCTGGCTGGTCAGCACCCCTTGTTGCCGGGCTTGGCCGCGTTGGCCGATTCCGGCAGCGCTCCGCTGCCCCATCTGGTGCCGCCGCAGGCCTTCGAGGTCGACCAGATTGCCGCAGTCCGGGAAGAAATTTTTGGTCCGGTGCTGCACATCGTGCGCTGGCGGGGCGACCCGCAGGCCGTGATCGCGCAGATCAACGCCCTGGGTTACGGGCTCACGCTGGGAATCCAGACCCGCATCGATTCGCGGGCCCAGGCGCTGGCGCATGCCGCGCGCATCGGTAATGTGTATATCAACCGCAACCAGATTGGCGCGGTGGTGGGTGTGCAAGCCTTTGGCGGCGAAGGCCTGAGCGGCACCGGCCCCAAGGCGGGCGGGCCGCATTACCTGCTGCGCTTCTGCGCGGAACAAAGCATTACCGTTAACACCACGGCTGCCGGTGGCAATGTGCAGCTGCTGGCCTGAGCGGGCTTCAGCCGGTCACATAGCCCATGTGCTGCGGCAGCCAGAGCACAATTTGCGGGAACACCGTCATGGCCAGCAGCAGCGCCAACAACATGAGCAGAAAAGGCCAGCCCTCGCGCATCATGTCGCCAATCGGAATGCCGGTCAGCGCCTTGGTGACGAACAGCAGCATGCCAAAAGGCGGGTGGATCAGGCCAATCATCATGTTGAGCAC
>CANCTD010000185.1 GCA_947380945.1 Comamonadaceae bacterium | reverse complement strand
ACTGCGAACTGCGCGGCAATGCCGGGCGCGCCATCGGCATCGCTGAAGTGCGTGACCAGAGAAATTTCGTCTACCTGTGGCAGGGCATCGAGCCGGGCCCAGGCGGCGCGGAACTGCGCGGGCCGAAAGCCCAGGCGGTTCATGCCGCTGTTCATCTTGAGAAACACCCGGTGTGCTTCGTGGGTTTTATGGGCCGCCAGCATGTCGATTTGTTCTTCGCAATGCACGGTATGCCACAGCCCCAGCCGCGAACACAGCTCCAGATCGCGGGCCTCAAAAACCCCTTCAAGCAACAGAATTGGGCCGCGCCAGCCCAAAGTGCGCAGCCGCTGCGCTTCGCCTAGGTCCAGCATCGCAAAGCCGTCGGCTGCGTGCAGGCCGTCAAATACCCGCTCAATGCCGTGCCCGTACGCGTTGGCCTTGACCACCGCCCAGACGCGGGCATCACCTGCGCGGTGGCGCAAGGTCTGTAAGTTGGCGCGCAGGGCGGCAGTGTGGATGGTGGCAAGAATGGGGCGGGGCATGGCGTGTAGGGCGGGCAAACAAGGCTTGCACCGTTTGGAATTGTGGCATCTGTGCCCATGCTATAACCCGCGCACCCTTTTGCAGCGGCGTTTGCCCGACCGCTGCCCCGCGCCGAATCCAGCCCCTCTCCCATGCACCAGACTCCCCCCGCCACGGTATGAAACGCGGTTTTTTCACCATCATGGCTGCGCAGTTTTTCAGCTCGCTGGCGGATAACGCACTGTTTGTGGCGGCGGTGCAGCTGTTGCGCGATGCCCAGGCGGCGGAGTGGCAGCAGGCCTCGCTGGTGCCGCTGTTTGCCTTGTTTTATGTGGTTCTGGCACCTTTTGTCGGTGCGGTAGCCGACGCCTGGCCCAAGGGACAGGTCATGCTGGTGAGCAATGCGATCAAGATCGTGGGCTGCCTGATGATGCTGTTTGGCGGCCATCCTTTGTTGGCGTACGCCATCGTCGGACTGGGCGCAGCCGCGTATTCACCGGCCAAGTACGGCATCCTGACCGAGCTGCTGCCCGCGTCCCAGCTGGTCAAAGCCAATGGCTGGATCGAAGGCTTGACGATTGCCTCCATCATTCTGGGCGTCTTGCTGGGCGGGCAGTTGATTGGGCCCAACATCGCGCCTTGGCTTCTGTCATGGGATGTGCCACTGCTCGACACCACCATCGATACACCGCCGGAAGCTGCCATTTGCGTATTGGTCCTCTTGTATCTGGCCGCCGCCTGGTTCAACAACCGCATTCCGGATACCGGCGTGGTGATGCGTCCCCTGCCGCGCAACCCCATGACCCTGTTGCCCGATTTTTGGCACTGCAACCGGAGTTTGTGGCATGACAAGCTCGGTCAGATTTCCCTCTCCACCACCACCTTGTTCTGGGGCGTGAGTGGCAATCTGCGTTACATCGTGCTGGCCTGGGCGGGTGCGGCGCTGGGGTACACGGTGACCCAGGCCTCCACCCTGGTGGGTGTGGTGGCTTTGGGCACAGCGGTGGGTGCGGTGGTGGCCTCGGTGCGCTGCCGCCTGGAAGATGCGCCGCGCCTGATGCCCCTGGGCATAGGCATGGGCGTGCTGGTGTTGCTGCTCAATGTGATCGACAACGTCTGGCTGGCCGCACCGTTTTTGGTGTTGCTGGGCGCGCTGGGTGGTTATCTGGTGGTGCCCATGAATGCGCTGTTGCAGCACCGGGGCCACAACCTGATGGGCGCGGGCCGTTCTATTGCAGTGCAGAACTTCAATGAGCAGGCCTGCATTCTGGTCTTGGGCGGGCTCTATGCCTGGGCCACGGGCGAGGGGGTGTCGGCATTTGGGGCCATCAGCGGCTTTGGCTTGCTGGTAGCGGTCTTGATGTGGCGTATCCAAGTCTGGCATGCCAGCAACTTGCGTGTCCATGGCCCCGAAGTCGCGCATTTGCTGCAAATCGCCCGCGACGATTCCGCACACGGCTAAAGGCCCTAAGCCGCCGTGCGAGCCCCATCCGCTGCCCTTGTACCCGTGCTGGCTGTTGCCGGCCTGGTGATCAATGCGCTGAACTACGGCCTGATCTGGTGGCCCTTGCGCTACCTGCAAGGCTGGGGTTTGCATCCCATGTGGGCCACCGTCATCGTGGATGCGCTGGCCTGTGGCGGCATTCTCCTGTTGTTCCCGCGCATCTGGTGCGCTTTTCTGGACCACCGCTGGATGTGGTTGCTGGCCCTGGCCGCAGGCGGCACCAACGTGGGTTTCAGCTGGGGCGTGGTCGTGGGCGATGTGGTGCGGGTCACGCTGCTGACCTATTTGATGCCGGCCTGGGTTGTGTTGCTGGCCTGGCCCATGCTGGGTGAAAAGCCCGACCGTGGCGCGCTTGCCCGCCTGGCGCTGGCGCTGGGCGGCATGGTGGTGGTGCTGAAAACCCCGGACTCCCCTTGGCCCGTTCCCGAGAGTTTTGCCGACGCTCTGGGATTGCTGGGCGGCTTGAGTTTTGCCATGGTCAACATCATGCTGCGCAAGCTGCGTGCCGCGCCGCCTGTGGCCAATGCGCTGGCCATGTTCGGCGGCGGTGGCTTGGGTTGTCTGCTGGCGGCGCTTGCGGGCATGCAATTCGGAATGGTGCAAGCCATGCCCCCGCTTGCGGTGGAATGGGTGGTCGGCGTGTTGCTGCTCACGGTGGCCATCATCATTGCCAATTCGACCCTGCAATACGGCGCGGCGCGCCTGCCGGCCAACACCACGTCCATCATCATGCTGCTGGAGGTGGTTTTTGCCAGCGTGTCCTCAGTCTGGTTGGGGGCCGGCGTTTTGACCACCAACACTTTGATGGGCGGCGCCTTGATTTTTGCGGCCTGCATCTGGTCGGCGATGTCCAGCGCGCCGCCGCCTGCGCAGCCTGCAGTTTCACCCTAAGGGATACGAGCGGCGCTTCAAAAAGGGAGACACCATGACCACGATTCTTAACTTCAGCGCCACCGCCATTGATGGCACGCCCTTTGACTTCGCTGCGCTGCAAGGCAAAGCGGTCCTGGTGGTCAACACCGCCAGCGCCTGCGGTTTCACACCGCAGTTTGCCGGGCTGGAAAAATTGCACCAGGACTACGCGGCCCGGGGTTTGGTGGTGATTGGATTTCCTTGCAACCAGTTCGGCGCGCAGGACGCGGGCAGCAATGCCGAGATCGCGCGTTTTTGCCAGAAAAATTACGGCGTCAGTTTCGCCATGATGGAGAAGGTTGCGGTTAACGGTGCCAATGCGCATCCGCTGTTCGCATGGTTGACCAGCAAGGCGCGCGGCATTCTGGGTACGGAGTCAATCAAGTGGAACTTCACCAAATTCCTGGTCGGTAAAGACGGTATGCCCATCCAACGCTTTGGCTCTGCGGATGCGCCCGATGCCTTGCGCGGCGCGATTGAAGCGGCCTTGGCCGCCTGAGCGGCAAGCGGCGTGCTGTGGCGGGCGGCCTGCCCGCGCGGGGTGCGGCCCGTAGAATTGGCCTTTGCGGTGCACCCATGCACCCACGTGTTTTCCCACCTATCCGCACCGATGTTGACCTTCCAGCAAATCATTCTGAAACTCCAGGCCTACTGGGACGCGCAAGGTTGCGCGTTATTGCAACCCTACGACATGGAAGTGGGTGCGGGTACTTCGCACACAGCGACTTTTTTGCGCGCCATCGGCCCCGAGCCCTGGAAGGCCGCTTATGTGCAACCCAGCCGCCGCCCCAAAGACGGGCGCTATGGCGAAAACCCCAACCGCCTGCAGCACTATTACCAGTACCAGGTCGTGATGAAACCGGCCCCGGCCAACATCCTCGATTTGTATTTGGGATCTTTGGAAGCGCTGGGCTTTGATCTGAACCACAACGACGTGCGTTTTGTGGAAGACGATTGGGAAAACCCCACGCTGGGCGCTTGGGGGCTGGGCTGGGAGGTCTGGCTCAATGGCATGGAGGTTACCCAGTTCACCTATTTCCAGCAGGTCGGTGGCATCGATTGCAAACCCGTGACCGGCGAAATCACCTA
>CANCTD010000184.1 GCA_947380945.1 Comamonadaceae bacterium | reverse complement strand
CCGGCATCCGGAAAAGGCTCGGCCAGGATGGCGCAATCGATCTCGCCGGTACGCAGCATCTCCAACAGCTTGACCGTGAAGTTCTCTTGCAGCATCAGCGGCATCTCAGGCGATTTCTGGATCACCTTGCGCACCAGCTCGGGCAGCAGGTAGGGCGCGATGGTGTAAATCACGCCCAGCTTCAGCGGCCCGGCCAGCGGGTTCTTGCCGCGCTTGGCAATCTCTTTGATATGCGCGGCCTGTTCCAGCACGCCCTGCGCCTGGCGCACGATCTCTTCGCCCAAGGGCGTTACCGCCACCTCGTTGGCGCTGCGCTCGAAGAGCTTGACGTCCAGCTCCTCTTCCAGCTTCTTGATCGCCACCGACAGCGTGGGCTGCGACACAAAGCAAGCGTCCGCCGCGCGGCCAAAGTGCTTTTCGCGTGCGACGGCGACGATGTATTTGAGTTCGGTGAGGGTCATGGCGCGCTGTCTTTGAGAAGGTTGACACGGGGCTTCCAGCTGGCGGCCTGGGCGCGGCGGGCAAAGCTGCGCGCGTCAAAGGTAGCCACGCTGGCGCACTGGCGGTAGGACGCGTGGTGCAAAGCGTCAGCGAAATCAAATCCCTGGGCTAATGCGGCGACTGCCAATTCCACACCGGGGCGGTCTTCCACTTCGAGGTTGGGCAGCGACAGCAAATGCGTGTACACCGCCTGCACCTCGGCGGGTGCGCTTTTGTAATAGCCGCGCAAGACCCACTCCAACTCCAGCACCACGGTCTTGGACACCAGCAAACGCTTGCCGCTTTCGATCAACTGCCGGGCCGCCACACTCTGGCGCTGGCCTGCTGCGTCCGCGCTGGCGACGTAATAGCGCGCCAGCACATTGGTGTCCAAACCGATCACGGCTGCTCCGCCAGGGACGCAGGGTCGAAGTCAGCAGGCACGCTCTTGCGGCGGCTGCGAACCAGCCCAAACCCGCTGGCGGGCCCATCGCGCAAAGACGGCGCAGGCCGCAGGGCGATATGGTCGCCTTCGATCGCAAATTGCACCGCAACGCCGGCCTGCAGACCGAAATGCTGGCGCATGGCACGCGGAATCGTGACCTGGCCTTTGCTGGTAAGTGTGGGTTGCATCGCAGGATGAAGTGAAAAAGTAAGACTTGGTAATACTACCATCCAGCCCCCAGGGCACCGGCGGGTGCGTTCAGGCCTTCAGGTACTCGCCCTTGCCGCCCAACCAGCGCTGCACATGCTTGTGCGCCAGCGCCGGGTAGTGGTCGAGCAGGCGCGGGGCTTCGCGGCGGGCCCAATCGAGAATGTGGCCGTCGGTGGCCAGGTCGGCAAAACGCAGCATGGCGTCACCCGACTGGCGCGCGCCCAGGAACTCGCCGGGGCCGCGGATTTCCAGGTCGCGGCGGGCGATCTCAAAGCCGTCGTTGGTCTGCGCCATGGCTTTGAGGCGTTCGCGCGCGGCCTCGCCCAGACGCGGCGCATCGCCTGTGGAATACAGCAGCACGCAGGCAGAGGCCGCAGCACCCCGCCCCACCCGCCCGCGCAACTGGTGCAACTGGCTCAGGCCGAAGCGCTGCGCGTTTTCAATCACCATCAGCGAAGCGTTGGGCACGTCCACACCCACCTCGATCACCGTGGTGCTGACCAGCACCGACAGACCGCCCTGCACAAATGCGGCCATCACCGCCTTTTTTTCATCGGGCGGCATGCGCGAATGCAGCAAGCCCACGGCCACGCTTGCGCCACCCTCATTCAACGCAGCGCTCAGCTCGGCGTGTGTTTCAGTGGCGTTGCGCAAGTCCAGCATTTCGCTCTCTTCAATCAAGGGACAGACCCAGTACACCTGCCGCCCCTGCGCCACCTGGCTGCGGATGCGGTCTATCACCTCGTGGCGGCGCGCCTCCTGCACGACCTTGGTGACGATGGGCGTGCGCCCGGGCGGCAGCTCATCGATGGTGGATACGTCCAGGTCAGCGTAGTAGCTCATGGCCAGGGTACGCGGAATCGGTGTGGCCGTCATCATCAGCATGTGGGGCTCCAGGCCGTCGGTGAGCAGCTTGTTGCGCAGCGCCAGCCGCTGCGCCACGCCAAAGCGGTGCTGCTCGTCGATGATGGCCAGCGCCAGTTGGTGGAATTCGACCTTGCTCTGGATGATGGCGTGCGTACCGATCACCAGCCGCGCCTCGCCCGAGGCGATCAAGGCCAGCATGGCGCGCCGCTCTTTGGTTTTTTGGGTGCCGGTCAGCCAGGCCGTGGTCACGCCCAGCGGCTCCAGCCAGCCCAGCAACTTGCGAAAGTGCTGCTCGGCCAGGATTTCGGTGGGTGCCATCAGCGCGCATTGCCAACCGGCGTCTATGCACAAGGCCGCCGCCAGCGCGGCAACCACGGTTTTGCCCGCACCTACATCGCCCTGCAAGAGCCGGTGCATGGGTTTGTGCAGCGCAAGGTCGGTGCCGATTTCAGTCACCACACGCTGCTGCGCGCCGGTCAGCGCAAAAGGCAAAGCAGCCTGCAGCCGGTGGTAGAGCGACGCCGGGCCCGTAGCCGGTGCCAGCACCGGCGCGCGCAGGGCCGCACGCTCGCGCCGGCTTTGCAGCTGCGAGAGCTGTTGCGCCAGCAATTCTTCCGCCTTGAGCCGTTGCCAGGCCGGGTGGCTGTGGTCCTCCAAGGTGTCCAGCGACACATCGGGCGTGGGGTGGTGCAAAAACGCCAGTGCTTCGCGCAGGGTCCAGATACCGCCCTGGCCCGGGCCGTTCAGCGGGGCAAAGTCTTCGGGGGGAAAGGTATCGCCCAACTCGGCGCGTGCCAGGCCCGACAACACCGCCTTGCGCAAATAGGCCTGCGGCAGACCCGCCACCGTGGGGTAGACCGGCGTAAGCGCTGCGGGCAGCGGCCCGCCGGCACTCTCAAAGCTCGGGTGCATCATGGTGCGGCCCAGAAACCCGCCACGCACTTCGCCCCGCACACGCAGACGCTTACCGACTTCCAAAGCCTTGATCTGCGAGGGGTAAAAGCTGAAGAAGCGCAAAGTGCAGCGCTCCGAGCCGTCATCCACCTCCACCAGCAGCTGCCGCCGGGGCCGGTAGCTCACTTCGCAAGAAACGACGGTGGCCTCGATTTGCACCACATCACCTTCGCGCACGTCGCGCAGCTTGACGATGCGGGTCGCGTCCTCGTACCGCAGGGGCAGGTGCAAGGCCAGGTCGATGTCGCGCACCAGGCCCAGCTTGTGCAAGGCTTTTTGCGGCGCGCTCAGCGGTGCGGATGGCGCACGGGTGGCAGGCGGGGTCTTGGGCATGTGCGCGGATTGTGCCCCGCGCCGCTAAGATCGGCGACGAATCGGGCACAAGGCGGACGGCCTGCGCACCGCACACCGCCAGCACACACACCCGCAGACCCGCAGCTTTCCCGCAAACCGTTTCCGCACCCCATGCCAAAACCGCATCCTGCGCCGCCTGGTGACGCATTGACTCCCACCCGGCCTTCGTCACACCGCGCCAGCGCCATGGCGCTGGGGGCAATCGCCTTGTGGGGTTCGCTGGCACCGCTGGGTGTGTCGCTGGCGCAGGTTCCGCCGTTTTTGCTGACCGGGCTGGGGCTGCTGTCCGGGAGCGTGCTGGGCCTGGGCTTTGCGCTGTGGGGGCGGATTTCGCTGACCCTGCCCTGGCGTACGCTGGCCCTGGGCGTGTACGGGCTGTTTGGTTTTCATTTTTTGCTCTTCATCGCCCTGCGCCATGCGCCGCCGGTACAAGCCAATCTGGTCAATTACCTGTGGCCGCTGGGCATCGTGCTGCTGGCACCGGTGCTGCTGCCCGGGGCGCGGCTGCGGCCCTTGCATGTGGTGGCCGCGCTCATTGGCTTTGGCGGCGCGGCGCTGGCCATTCTGGGTGGCGCGGCGGGCGCGGGATCGCCAGACGATGCGGGCGGCTTGCAATGGGGCTATGTGGCTGCTGCGGCCTCGGCCTGTGTGTGGGCAACCTATTCGCTGCTGACCCAGCGGGTGGCGGCTTTCCCCACCGCGGCGGTGGGCGTGTTCGGGCTGGCCTCCGGCCTCTTGTCGCT
>CANCTD010000183.1 GCA_947380945.1 Comamonadaceae bacterium | reverse complement strand
GCGGCGGCGGCGTCGCACATCAGGCCGATGTCGTTGAACTGCGACCCCTCGGTCGGCTCGGGCCAATCCAGGTGCATGGCGGCAAACCAGGTGCGCCAGGGCTCCAGCGGACTGCGCAGCAAAGGCAGTTGCTGGATGTCATGCGCCTGCGCAAAAGGCCCGTGCTGGCGCACAAATTCCGGCGACGCCATGGGTGTGACCACGTCGTGGGTGATGCACACATGTTCCAGATCGGCGTAGCGGCCCGCGCCGTAGCGCACCATCAGGTCTGCGTCCTCGGCGATCACGTCGAGCAGGGGAATCGAGACCTGCATGGTCACATCAATCTCGGGATAGGCCTCGGTGAACTCCCGCAGGCGCGGAATCACCACCGAACGCGCAAACGTGGGCGTGACCGCCAGACGCAGTTTGCGCTTGCCGGGCGCGGCGCCGGTGTTGGGAAATTTCTGCAGGATCGCCAGCCCCTCGCGCACATAGGCCAGGTATTCGCTGCCTTCGGTGGTCAGCGAAAAGTCCGCTCGCCCGAACAGCTTGGTGCCAATGATTTGCTCCAACTGGCGGGCGCGGTGGCTGACCGCGCTGGGTGTGACGCACAGCTCTTCGGACGCCTGGGTGACGCTGCGCAAACGCGCCAGCGCCTCAAAGGTCAACAGACATTGAATAGGGGGAATGCGGGCAATACTCACGGGGCAACCTTTCAAACAGCGCTCACTATAATTCGCCGCCCTCACCCCCTAGCCGCTGCAAGCCGAGCGTGCGCCGCGACCATCCCCTTGCTGGAGCTACCGTGTCTGACCGTTTGGCCGTGCTGCCCCAGTACCTGATTCCCCAAAAATCCCTGACCGCCTTTGCCGGCTGGGTCGCCACCCGCCAATGGGGCCGCTACACCACCCGCCTGATCGCCTGGTTTGTGGACCGCTACCAGGTCAACATGGCCGAAGCGGCAGAGCCCGACATTGCCGCCTACCCCAGCTTCAACGCATTTTTCACCCGCGCCTTGCGCGCCGACGCCCGCCCGCTGGCGCAGGCTGACTTTGTCTGCCCGGTGGACGGCGCGGTCAGCCAATGCGGGGCGATTGAGGGCGACCGGATTTTCCAGGCCAAGGGCCACAGCTACACCTGCACCGCCCTGCTGGCAGGCGACAGCGCGGCGGCAGCCCAGTTCCAGGGCGGCAGCTTTGCCACGATTTACCTCAGCCCGCGCGATTACCACCGCATCCACATGCCCTGCGATGGAACGCTGCGGCGCATGGTCTACGTGCCCGGCGATTTGTTCTCAGTGAACCCGACCACGGCACGCGGTGTGCCCGGACTGTTTGCGCGCAACGAGCGCCTGGTCTGCCACTTTGACACCGCGCAGGGCCCGATGGCTTTGGTGCTGGTGGGTGCAACTATTGTGGGCAGCATGGCGACAGTCTGGCACGGGGTAGTCAACCCGCCGCGCCGCCCGCAGGTGACGAGCTGGGCCTATGGCAGCGAGGGCGTACCGGCCCCGTTTTTGCGAAAAGGCGCGGAGATGGGGCGCTTTTTACTGGGTTCCACCGTGGTGCTCCTGTGGCCGCAGGGCACCTTGGCGCTGAATCCGCACTGGAATGCCGCCAGCCCGGTGCGCATGGGCGAGGCGATGGCGCGCAGTCCGCGCAGCGGGCCCTAACCAAGGCACAAACAAAAAAGCCTTGGTGAAACCAAGGCCCAGGCGGCAGAGGTCCGGCCCTGCACAGACTCAGTGCATCACCACCGGGTTTTGCGCCAGCTCGGCGTACTGCGACAGGGTTTCCTCAACTTCTTCCTGGGTCGGGGTATTGACCTGCCAGGCCATGATGTGCTGCTGGAACAATTCGGCCCAGGAGCCGTCCAGATAAACCTCTTTGCCCGAGCGCTTATCCACAATTTCAAAGCCGTGGCGCGCCAGCGTCGGGATACCGGCGGGAAAACGCTCCGAGGTTTCCGGGCTCAGAACGGTGTCGCTGGGCCCACCGATGCGCACCGCTGCCTCGGACTGGTCCTGCATATTGGCCAGCATATGGGTGACGGTAAAGGTGTCCGAGTCGTACAGCAGGTTCATGGCGTCATCTTAGCGGCACAGTGTCTGGGGATTCCGGTCAGGGCGGCAGGGTTTGCGACCAGCGCAAGTCGTACATCGTACCCGAGGGTTCGGTGATCCGGATGCGGACCGGCAAATAGTCCAGCCCCGGTGCCAGCCACAGCTCACCCTTGGAGCCGCGCGATCCCTCGTAGTTGGGCGGCTCGGCGTGGCTGAGGTACACGGTCTGGGTCCGCCCGCCCGGTAAATCCAGCATTTGGCTGGCTCCGACCACAAACACCAGCTTGCGCGCGGCACGGCTTTCCACGGTCTGAACCGCGATTTCGGTACCCGGCGCGGCCTCGCGCGGATCGCCGCCCAGCATGGCCGCGATCTGGAAAAACACGCTGAGCTCATCCTGCACGCCCGGCAGCAGCGCCAGGCTGGGCTTGTTGTTACTGAAGCTGACCAGGCCCTTGTCGCGCTGGAAATGCACGGCGGTCTCGCCCCGGGCGGTGATTTTTTCACCGTAGCGCAGGGGCTCCAGGCCTTGCGGCGTCATCGCGCCCTTGCTGGTGCGCACGATGGACAACAGCGACAGCAGCGACAAACTCGCCTCGTAATGCGCGCCGTCATGCCGCCAGCGCAATTCGGCACGCGCGGGGAGCGGGAAGGCATTGATTTCCAGTTGGTAAGCCAGACCCATGGAGGCCGGCCAGGCCAAAGGGCGTGGCGGTGGCGCTGCGCTGGTGGCAACAGCAGCGGCAGGCTCCGGCAATACCGAAGCGGCCGGCGTGGGCTGTGCTGCCGCTGGCTTATCGCTAAGCACTGCCGGTAGGGGTGCCGGTGCGGGCAGTGTTGCAGGCACATCGCGCACAGGCGGCTCGGGGGTCGCCACCGGAAGTGACGCCGGTGGTGGGGAGGGAGGCGGACTGGCAAGGGGCGCGGGCGCCGGTGCATCAGGCTGCGGGGCGGCTGGTTCCACCGAACCAGGGGACGGCCGCGCCTGTCCGGGCAAGGGGCTCGCAGAGGCTGTTGCGGTCGCGGGCTCGGAAACAGCCAGTGCAATGGATGCGGGAGGCGTTGGCGTGGCAAGCGTCTGCGGGGTTGCTGCTGGAACCGGCGGGCGGGCCGGTGCCGGGGGTGCCGCACGGACATGCTGCTGGCCTTTGGGCGGCGTCGACCCGGGCGCAGCAAGGGACGCAGTACCGGACGCAGGGGGCGGCAGCACGAGGGCACGGGTGATCAGCGGGTTCCGTATTTCCGTCTCGGGCAGCGGGTTCGCAAACTGACCAAGGCGGCGTGCGATGGCCTGCAGCGTCCAGCCATGCAGCAGCAAAACCAGCGCCACCAGCGCCAGCGCCGCGCCGACCGAGGCGGGAGAAACGCGCGCTGGGGGTGGTCCGGACTGCGCCATGCGCCCGTCCTAGAGGGCGTTGATCTGCAGCGCGAAGGTGCGGGCTCCGCGCAGCATCATCTCAATCGCCACCGACACCAGGACCAGGCCCATCAAACGCTCCACCGCCGCCACCAAACGGGTGCCGGTAATGGACAAAATGCGCTCGGACAATACCAGCACCGTGGCGCTGACCAGCATGGTCAGGCACAGCGCGCCAACCCACTCCAGCCGCCGCTCGGGCTGCTGCGAAACCAGTAACAAGACCGTCGCCAGCGCCGAAGGGCCGGCAATCGAAGGCACCGCCAGCGGCACGATCAGGGGCTCCACCAGAATTTCGGCTTCCGCACCCAGCGGGGGCGGGAACACCATGCGCAAAGCGATCAGGAAGAGAATCACGCCGCCGCCGATTTGCAGGGCGAGCTCGCTCAAATTCATCACCCGCAAAAAGCCCTCGCCCACAAACATAAAGAGCAGCAGCAAGCCAAAGGCAATGGAAATTTCCCGCAGGATGACCCAGGGCCTGCGCTGCGGTGCGACGTGTTTGAGGGCGCTGGCAAAGATGGGAATATTGCCGACCGGGTCGGTAATCAGAATCAGCAAAATCGTTGCCGACAAAAAGGTGTACTGCATCATCGGGGTAGGATAGCAGCCGCCTGTCGCA
>CANCTD010000182.1 GCA_947380945.1 Comamonadaceae bacterium | reverse complement strand
CTCGTCTCATTCACCTGGAACGTGTGCACGCAAGAGGGGCGCGGGGCCATTGCCGCCATGGTCAAGGCCCGCGCGGCCGATGTGGCAGCAAGCCACTTTGCGCTCGAAGGCGAAGCCAGCGAAGCCGGTGGCGTGGTCGACGCCTGGTTCACTTTTGAGACCGGTGTCTCACGCGGGCGCGGCCACTTGCGCCTCAAAGCCACCGACCACGGCGACAAAGCCTGGACGCTGCTGACCACCATGGTCGAACTCAAAGGCCACGAAGAAAAAACCGGCACCCACCGCATCAAGGGCGCCGAACACGGCGTGCACAAGGGCCGCAAAAGCTGGCTGGAGCTGCGCCAGGAAGAAGCCGCCAATCTGGGCTACACCGAGCAGCCCTATGTGCTGATCATCGGCGGCGGCCAGGGCGGCATCGTGCTGGCCGCGCGCTTGCGCCGCCTGGGCGTGCCGACAATCATCGTGGAGAAAAACGCCCGCCCCGGCGACTCCTGGCGCAACCGCTACAAAAGCCTGTGTCTGCACGACCCGGTCTGGTACGACCACCTGCCCTACCTGCCCTTCCCCAACGACTGGCCGGTGTTCGCCCCCAAAGACAAAATCGGCGACTGGCTGGAGAGCTACACCAAAATCATGGAGCTCAATTACTGGGGTTCCACCGTGGCCAAAAAAGCGCATTTCGATGAAGCCACAGGCGAGTGGGAAGTGCAGGTCGAGCGCGAAGGCAAACCTGTCACCCTGCGACCCAAGCAGCTGGTGTTTGCGCTGGGTGTCTCGGGCTACGCCAACGTGCCGAAAATCACCGGCGCAGAATCCTTCCAAGGCGATCAACACCACTCCAGCCGCCACCCCGGACCGGAAAAGTACAAGGGGAAAAAAGTCGTGGTACTGGGCTCCAACAACTCGGCGCACGACATTTGCGCCGCTTTGGTGGAACACGATGTGGACGTGACCATGGTGCAGCGCAGCTCCACGCACATCGCGCCCTCGGATTCGCTGATGGATCTGGCGCTGGGCGGCTTGTACAGCGAACAGGCGGTGCAAAACGGCATCGACCACCACAAGGCCGATCTGGTGTTTGCCAGCGTGCCCTACAAAATCATGCACGGCTTCCACATCCCGGTCTACGAAGAGATGAAAAAGCGCGACGCCGACCTGTACGGCCGCCTGGAGAAAGCCGGTTTCATGCTGGACTTCGGCGACGACGGCTCGGGCCTGTTCATGAAATACCTGCGCCGCGGTTCGGGCTATTACATCGACGTGGGCGCATCCGAACTGGTCGCCAATGGCAGCGTCAAGCTCAAGAGCCGGACCAACATCGAGCGCGTCAACCCCACGTCAGTCACGCTGAGCGATGGCACCGAGCTGCCAGCCGACGTGCTGGTCTATGCCACGGGCTACGGCTCCATGAACCAGTTCCTGGCCGATATCGTCTCGCCCGAAGTCGCCGACCGCGTGGGCAAGGTCTGGGGTTTGGGCTCGTCCACCACCAAAGACCCCGGCCCCTGGGAAGGCGAGCTGCGCAATATGTGGAAACCCACCAACCAGCCCCAGCTCTGGATCCACGGCGGCAACCTGCACCAAAGCCGCCACTACTCGCAGTTTTTGTCGCTGCAACTCAAGGCGCGATACGAGGGAATTCCGACCCCGGTCTACGCCCAGTCGGCGGTGCACCACCTGCGCTAGCCACGCATCCGCGCCAGGCCGAAGGGTCTGGCGCGCGCAGGTGGCTTGCTAGACTCGCCCGGATGTCTGCCGCCGCCCCGACCCACCCGCCCCACACCCCCATGATGGCCCAGTACCTGGGCATCAAGGCGCAGCATCCGGACACGCTGCTGTTCTACCGCATGGGCGATTTTTACGAGCTGTTTTTTGACGACGCGCACAAGGCGGCGGGCATTCTGGATATCACGCTGACGCACCGGGGTCAAAGCGCGGGGCAGCCGATTCCGATGGCGGGTGTGCCCTTTCATGCCATGGAAGGTTATCTGGCCAAACTGATACGCCACGGCGAGTCGGTGGCGATTTGTGAGCAGGTGGGCGAAGTCGGCGGCAAAGGGCCGGTGGAGCGCAAAGTCTTGCGCGTGGTGACGCCCGGCACGCTCACCGATGCAGAGTTGCTGAACGACAAATCGGAATCGCTGCTGCTGGCGGTCCACCAGGGCGTGCGCAACCGCTGCGGTCTGGCCTGGATGAGCGTGACGCAAGGCGTGGTGTTTCTGGCCGAATGCACGACCGAGGAACTGGCGGGTTGGGTCGCACGCGTGGGCCCGAGCGAGCTGGTCTACAGCAGCGGCGTAGCCAACAGTTTTGAAGAGCGGCTGCGGCGCATACGCCAGGGCAGCGGCGTGTCGCTGGCAGCGCGGCCGGAATGGCAGTTTGAATCAGCCCTGGGCCAGCGCAAGCTGATGGACGCCTTGCAGGTCGCCACGCTGGACAGCTGGGGCGCGCAAGGGCTGGAGCTGGCACACGCCGCCAGCGCCGGTTTGCTGGCCTATGCGGAACACACGCAGGGCCGGGCGCTGGCCCACATTGCTGCGCTGGACGTGCAGCGCGACGCCGAGCTGGTGGACCTGCCGCCGAGCACGCGGCGCAACCTGGAACTGGTGCAAACCTTGCGTGGCGAAGACGCACCCACGCTGTTCTCCTTGCTCGATACCTGCATGAGCGCCATGGGCAGCCGCCAGCTCAAAAGCTGGCTGCTCACGCCCCGGCGCGAACGCAGCCAGGCCCGCGCCCGCTTGGAGGCGATTGGTTTGCTACGCGGGGAAAGCGCTGCAAGCAACCCGGACGCCACGCAGCCGCCCGACTGGCAAAGCCTGCGTGCGCGCATCAAAGGCAGCGCCGATGTGGAGCGCATCAGCGCCCGCCTGAGCCTGCGCCAGGTGCGCCCACGCGAGCTGGTGGGTCTGGTGCAAACGCTGGAGCGCGCAGCGCTTTTGGGCGAGAGCCTGTCCGGCGCACCGGGTTTGTTGGGCCGCATTGCGCTGGACTTGCACGCGCCACCGGATTGCGCGGCGCTGCTGCGCGCTGCGATCGCAGCAGAACCAGCGGCACTGGTGCGCGACGGCGGTGTGATTGCGGATGGTTTTGACGCCGATCTGGACGAGCTGCGTGCGATTCAGACCAATTGCGACGCGTTTTTGCTGGATCTGGAAACGCGAGAACGCAGCCGCACCGGCATTGCGAACCTGCGGGTGCAGTTCAACAAGGTGCACGGTTTTTATATCGAGGTCACGCAAGGCCAGGCCGCCAAAGTGCCCGACGATTACCGCCGCCGCCAGACCCTGAAAAACGCCGAGCGCTTCATCACACCAGAGCTCAAGGCTTTTGAAGATAAGGCCTTGAGCGCGCAGGAGCGCGCCCTAGCGCGTGAGAAGTGGCTGTTCGAACAACTGCTGGACGCGCTGCAGGTCTATGTGCCCGCGCTGGGGCGACTGGCGCGTGCACTGGCCGGGCTGGACGCGCTGTGTGCGCTGGCCGAACGCTCGGTCACACTGGATTGGTGCTGCCCGCAACTGGTGGAGCAGCCTTGCATCGCCATCAGCGCCGGTCGGCATCCGGTGGTGCAGGAACGCCTGAACGCCCACAGCAGTGGCAGCTTCATCGCCAACGACACCAGTCTGGGCCCGCGCCAGCGCATGCAAATCATCACCGGCCCGAACATGGGCGGCAAGTCCACCTATATGCGCCAGGTGGCGCTGATCACGCTGCTGGCCTGTGTGGGCTCGTACGTGCCGGCCAGCGCCTGCCGCATCGGGCCGATTGACGCGATCCACACCCGCATCGGCGCGGCCGATGACCTGGCCAACGCGCAGTCGACCTTCATGCTGGAGATGGTCGAAGCCGCGCAGATTTTGCACAGCGCGACGCCGCAGTCCCTGGTGCTCATGGACGAAATAGGCCGGGGCACCTCGACCTTTGACGGCCTGGCTTTGGCCAGCGCCATTGCCACCCAGCTGCACGACAAAACCCAGGCCTTCACCCTGTTTGCCACGCATTACTTTGAGCTCACCGAATTCCCCGCCACCCACCATGCGGCGCAAAACGTGCATGTGAGCGCCGCCGAATCGGGGCGCGATATTGTGTTTTTGCA
>CANCTD010000181.1 GCA_947380945.1 Comamonadaceae bacterium | reverse complement strand
GAAGCAGCCTTGTCGACGATTCTGGATCTGGAAGATTCCGTGGCGGCTGTGGACGCGGAGGACAAAGTCGCGGGCTACCGCAACTGGCTGGGCATTTTGCAAGGCACTTTGACCGAGACCATCACCAAGGGCGACAGCACCTTCACGCGCGGTCTGAACCCGGACCGGGTTTACGCCGGCGTGGACGGCAAGCCCGTTGTGCTGCATGGCCGCTCATTGCTGTTCGTGCGCAACGTCGGCCATTTGATGACCAACCCGGCCGTGCGCTACACCGCTGCCGACGGCAGCAGCCACGAGATTCCCGAAGGCATTCTGGACGCGGTGGTCACCACCACCATCGCCTTGCACGATCTGCAGCGCACCAAAAAAGACGCGGCAAACGGCCTGGTGCGCAATTCGCGCAAGGGCTCGGTCTATATCGTCAAACCCAAAATGCACGGCCCCGCGGAAGTCGCCTTTGCCGACGAACTGTTCGGTCGGGTTGAAGCCCTGTTGGGCTTGCCAGCCAGTACTGTGAAGCTGGGCATCATGGACGAGGAGCGCCGCACCAGCGTGAACCTGCAGGCCTGTATTGCCGCCGCGCGCAGCCGCGTGGCCTTTATCAATACCGGTTTCCTGGACCGTACCGGCGACGAGATCCACAGCGTCATGCGCGCAGGCCCCGTGGTGCGCAAGGCGGATATGAAATCCAGCGCCTGGATTGCGGCCTACGAACGCAGCAATGTGCTGGTTGGTTTGGCCTGCGGCCTGCGTGGACGCGCCCAGATCGGCAAGGGCATGTGGGCCATGCCCGACCTGATGGCCGCCATGATGGCCCAGAAAATCGCCCACCCCCGCGCCGGTGCCAATACCGCCTGGGTTCCCAGCCCCACCGCCGCTACTTTGCATGCGCTGCACTACCACGAGGTTTTGGTCAGCGACGTGCAAAAGGAACTCGAACATATCGACCTGAAGACCGAACGCGCCGCGCTGCTGGATGGCTTGCTCACGGTGCCAGTGTCTCCGCACCGCGACTGGAGCGCCGAGGAAAAGCAGCAAGAGCTCGACAACAACGCGCAGGGCATTCTGGGTTACGTGGTGCGCTGGGTTGACCAGGGCGTGGGCTGCTCCAAGGTGCCCGACATCCACAACGTGGGCCTGATGGAAGACCGCGCGACTCTGCGCATTTCCAGCCAGCACATCGCCAACTGGTTGCTGCACCGTGTGGTCAGCAAAAAGCAGGTGCAGGAGACTTTGGAGCGCATGGCCGCCGTGGTCGACGCCCAGAACGCCGGTGACCCGCTGTACCGCCCTATGGCCACCGACTTCAAAAAATCGGCCGCTTTCCGCGCCGCCAGCGATCTGGTTTTCAAAGGCCTGACCGAACCCAGCGGCTACACCGAGCCTTTGCTGCACGCCTGGCGCATCAAGGTCAAAGCCCGCCGCTGAACCCGGTACCCCTTGGTACCCCCGAGGGGAATCGAACCCCTATCTAGCGCTTAGGAGGCGCTCGTTCTATCCATTGAACTACGGCGGCGGGAAGCGGGGGATTTTAGGTGCGTGCCCGCATCGCGCGCACGACCAGCGTCGCGCTCAACAGGAAATAAAACCAGCCCACTGCCAGCGCCGTGGCCAGGGTCAAGAGCGACTCGGTATGCCGCAGCGATGGGGCAAAAAGCAAGTAGGGCAGGGGGATGCTCAGACTCCAAGTCCATAAGTGGCGGCTCGCGTTGGGCGGTGCCATCAGCAACAAAGGCCATCCAATGGCTGCCGCGCCCAGGAGCGCCAAAATAAACGCCCCAGCCGCTTGCGGGCCGACATCCCAGGTCGCCGCCAACAAAGCCAATACGCCGAATGAAACGATCACACCCACGGGGCCAAAGTGGTGGTTGTGGGGCTGGCTTTGCATACGGGATATCTCCATCAGGCTGGGCGACACGGGCAGATCAGCAGATTATGTTGCCCATGCATGCCACAACTAATGCAATCAACAGTTGACATATTTCGGGTGGTAAAGATGGGATGATGCGCCCGCCATGGCGTCCATGGCTGGTTTTCCCCATAAATTACAGATTAGGAGTTGGAAATGGGATTTCTCAGTACCCGTCAGGCGAAATACACCCCGGTTTGCTGCGGCGACCTTTTGAGCGGCGCGACCGCGCGGCGCGAATTTTTGCGGCTTGCAGGTGGTGCCGCATTGTTTACCAGCGTGGGTTTGCTGGCTTCGGGCGCGCAGGCCGCTTCCGGCAATTACGAAGCCATGGTTTTGTCCTGTATCGATCCGCGCTTCCAGGCGCTGGTAAGCCGCCAGCAGGCCAGTGACGGATTGACTGGCAAGTACAGCGCCTTCACGATTGCCGGCGCGTCCATCGGCGTGGTGGCACCCGCCTTCAAAGACTGGCAGAAGGCTTTTTGGGACAACCTAGGAACCTCGGTGCAGCTGCACCACATCAAGAAGGTGATTGTGGTGAACCACCGGGATTGCGGAGCCGCCAAGATCGCCTATGGCGCGGAGAAGGTCTCTGACCCTGCGGTGGAGACCGAAACCCACAAGGCCGCCTTGTTCGAATTCCGCCAGCAGCTCAAGGCCAACCAGCCCGAGCTGGGTGTGGAATTGGGCTTGATGTCCTTGGACGGCAAGCTCGAGCTGTTCAGCTGATCGGCCTTGGGGGCGGGTCGATTGCGTTCGGCCTGCCCATTTATTTGGATAGCGCGCGCATCGCCTCGTCCAGCCCGCGCAGGGTCAGCGGGTACATCTGGTTGTGGACCAGCTGCTGGATGATGCCGATGCTGTGCCGGTACTGCCAGGCAGCCCATGGCTCGGGGTTGATCCAGGCGCATTTTGGAAAGGCGCTGGTCAGCCGCTGCAGCCACACCGCGCCTGCCTCAGGGTTGTTGTATTCCACGCTGCCGCCGGGCTGCAGAATTTCGTAGGGGCTCATGGTGGCGTCGCCCACAAAAATCAGTTTGTAGTCCTTGTTGTAGGTGCGCAGGATGTCCAGGGTGTCGAACTTTTCGGCAAAGCGGCGGCGATTGTTTTTCCACATGAAGTCGTAAACGCAGTTGTGGAAGTAATAGAAAGCCAGGTGTTTGAACTCGGCCTTGCTGGCGCTGAACAGTTCCTCCACTTGCGCCACATGCGCGTCCATGCTGCCGCCCACATCCATGAGTAGCAGCACCTTGACCTGGTTATGCCGCTCCGGGCGCATGCGGATGTCGAGGTAGCCCGCATTGGCGGCGGTGTGGCTGATGGTGGCGTCCAGGTCCAGCTCATCTTCCCGGCCCTGGCGGGCAAAGCGGCGCAGGCGGCGCAGCGCGACTTTGATGTTGCGGGTGCCCAGTTCCTGGCTGTCGTCATAGTCCTTGAATGCGCGCTGGTCCCAGACCTTGACGGCGCTCTTGTTACGGCTGCCTCCCTGTCCGATGCGAATGCCTTGCGGGTTTTCTCCGAATGCGCCAAAGGGTGAGGTACCGCCGGTGCCAATCCATTTGCTGCCGCCTTCGTGGCGTTCTTTCTGCTCTTCAAACCGCTTTTTCAGCGTTTGCATGAGTTCGTCCCAACCCATTTTTTCGATCTTCGCCCGCTCTTCGGGGCTGAGTTGCAGTTCCAGGTTCTTGCGCAGCCACTCCAGCGGGATTTCCTTCGTGAAGTCGGCGATCAGCTCCACGCCCTTGAAGTAGGCGGCAAAGGCGCGGTCAAAGCGGTCGTAGTGCTTTTCGTCTTTCACCAGCGCGGTGCGGCTGAGGTAGTAGAAGTCGTCAATGCCGTAACCGTTGCTGGGACCGCTGGGCTGGTCGGCATCGGCCTGTAGCGAAGGCCCGACCACGCCTTTTTGCAGCGCCGCCAGCAGGCTCAGGTACTCCGTGACCGAAACCGGTAGTTTCGCTTGGCGCAGGGAGTAGAAAAAGTCGAGCAGCATGGGCCGGCCTGCAACGCGCCGCTCTTAGCGCGGTTTGTGCAATGCGTAGAGCAGCTGCGCCCGCACCTCGGGCCATTCACCCGCGCGCAGGCTGTACATCACGGTGTCGCGTATGGTCCCGTCGCGGCGCAGGGCGTGGCCGCGGATCACGCCGTCTTTGCGCGCGCCAAGGCGTTCGATGGCGGCTTGCGAGGCGAAGTTGAAATTGTCGGTCCGCCAGCCCAC
>CANCTD010000180.1 GCA_947380945.1 Comamonadaceae bacterium | reverse complement strand
TCGCCCAGCGGCCGCACGACGGCATGGAAGCTTTGGATCCGGCCTTCGGCGTTCACAAACGTACCGGGTGTTTCGCTGAATGGCGCGATGGGCAAGAGCACGTCGGCGCAATCGAGGTTGGTTTTGAAGGGGCTGAGCGACACGACCATTTGCGCCTTGGCGATCTGCGCGGCGGCGTTGGGGCCACCGGCGGTGTCCAGGCCGGGCTCAACCTGCATCAGGAAGACCGCTTTCAGGCCGCCCGCCAGCATCGCGCCTGCGTGCATGCCGTCGGTCTGCGGCCACGCGCCAACCAGTTGCGCGCCCACCGTGTTGGCGGCTTCGGTTAGGTAGCCCACGCTGGCACCGGTCTGCTCTGCAATCCAATTGGCAATGGCCAGCAGCGCTGCGGCACGGGGATGGTGCGCAGCGGCGTTGCCAAGCAAAACCGCTTTCGATTGGCCGCCACCCAAAGACAGGGCAATGGCTTTGGCCTGCATATCGGGCGCACCGCCAAACGGGTTGGCAATGCCCTTCTCCTGGGCGAGCGCGTAAGCAACGTTGGCGAGATGCGCCACCCATTCCGATGGCGCAGCCACATCGGCATGCGCCACGGCCATCGCCCACGCAGGCGCGTGGTCCACCAAGGCGCTGAGCTGGCATCCGCCGCGCACGGCCTGGCGAATGCGTTGGGCAAATAGAGGATGGTCCTTGCGCAGGTTGGAACCGATGACCAGGGCGCGGTCCAAACTGCCCAAAGCGGCAATCGGCATACCCAGATAGCGCACTCCGGGTGCGCTAGCAAATTCGGCGTGGCGCAGGCGGTGGTCTATGCTGTCGCTGCCAAGGCCGCGCATCAAGCGGGTGGCCAGGTGCAGCTCTTCAAGCGTACTGTGCGGACTCAGCAGCGCGCCGACAGCGCGCGCACCATCGCTGGCCAAAACGCCTTTGACGCCAGCAGCCACGTATTCCAAAGCGGTTTGCCAATCCACGGTATTCCACTGACCGCCCTGCTTGATCATGGGGGCGGTGAGACGATCCGGTGCGGTCAAGGCTTCGTAAGAGAAGCGGTCGCGGTCAGCGATCCAGCACTCGTTCACCGCTTCGTTTTCCAGCGGAACGACGCGCATGACCTGGTTGTTCTTGACTTGCACCACCAGGTTGGCACCTGTGGAATCGTGGGGGCTGATGGATTTGCGGCGCGACAGTTCCCAGGTGCGGGCGCTGTAGCGGAAAGGCTTGCTGGTGAGCGCGCCCACCGGGCAAATGTCAATCATGTTGCCCGACAACTCGGAGTCCACCGTTTCGCCGACAAAGGTTTCAATCTCGGAATGCTCGCCCCGGTGCGACATTCCCAGCTCCATCACGCCGGCCACTTCCTGGCCAAAGCGCACGCAGCGGGTGCAATGGATGCAGCGGCTCATTTCGCGCATGCTGATGAGCGGACCGACATCTTTCACCGCGACCACGCGCTTTTCTTCCTGGTAGCGGGAAGAGGAGTCGCCGTAGCCGACCGCCAGATCCTGCAACTGGCATTCGCCGCCCTGGTCGCAGATGGGGCAATCCAGCGGGTGGTTGATCAGGAGGAACTCCATGACCGACTGCTGGGCCTTCACCGCCTTGTCGGACTTGGTGCGCACCACCATGCCCTGGGTTACAGGGGTAGCGCAGGCCGGCATGGGCTTGGGGGCCTTCTCAATGTCCACCAGGCACATGCGGCAGTTGGCCGCAATGCTGAGCTTCTTGTGGTAGCAAAAATGCGGGATGTAGGTGCCCGCTTTTTCGGCCGCATGCATCACCATGCTACCTTCAAGCACCTCTACTTTTTTGCCGTCGAGTTCGATTTCAACCATGGTGTTGCGCCTCAGACATAGGCACCGACCACGCAGGTCTTGTGCGCAATGTGGTGTTCAAATTCATGGCGGAAGTGCTTGAGCATGCCGCGTACCGGCATGGCGGCGGCGTCGCCCAGGGCGCAAATCGTGCGACCCATGATGTTGCCCGCCACGCTGTCGAGCAGCTCCAGATCACTTTCGCGGCCGTGGCCGTTCTCGATGCGGTCCACCATGCGCCACAGCCAGCCCGTGCCTTCACGGCAGGGTGTGCATTGGCCGCAGGATTCGTGCGAATAAAAATACGACAGGCGCTGCAAGGACTTGACCATGCAACGGGTGTCGTCCATCACGATCACCGCGCCGGAACCCAGCATGGAGCCGGCCTTGGCAATCGCGTCGTAGTCCATGGTGATGTCCATCATCATGGCAGCCGGCAGAACCGGTGCCGATGAGCCACCGGGAATCACCGCCTTGAGCGTGCGTCCGGAGCGCATGCCACCGGCAAGCTCCAACAGCACAGGAAACGGCGTGCCCATGGGCACTTCAAAGTTACCGGGACGCTGCACATCGCCGCTGACGGAGAAAATCTTGGTGCCGCCGTTGTTGGGCTTGCCGCAGGCCAAATACGCCGCACCACCGTTGCGAATAATCCAAGGCACCGCCGCAAAGGTTTCGGTGTTGTTGATGGTCGTCGGTTTGCCGTACAGGCCGAAGCTGGCCGGGAACGGCGGCTTGAAACGCGGCTGCCCTTTCTTGCCTTCGAGCGACTCCAACAATGCGGTTTCTTCACCGCAGATGTAAGCCCCAAAACCATGGGTCGCATGGAGCTGAAAGTTGAAAGCGCTGCCCAGGATCATGTTGCCCAAATAGCCGGCGGCACGCGCCTCTTCCAGAGCGGCTTCAAAGCGCTCGTAGGTCTGGAAAATTTCACCGTGGATGTAGTTGTAGCCCACGCTGATTCCCATGGCATAGGCGGCAATCGCCATGCCTTCAATCACTGCATGCGGGTTGAACTGCATGATGTCGCGGTCTTTGCAGGTACCAGGCTCACCTTCGTCGGAATTGCACACCAGGTATTTTTGGCCCGGGAACTGGCGCGGCATGAAGCTCCACTTCAAGCCGGTCGGGAACCCGGCACCGCCACGTCCACGCAAACCGGATTCCTTCACCGTGGCAATGACCTGGTCTTGGGTCAGGCCCTCACCGCCATCGGCAGCCAAAATCTTGCGCAAAGCCTGGTAACCGCCACGCGCCTCGTAGGCCGCAAGACCCCAGTTGCTGCCATCCAGATCCGCCAGGATTTGCGGCTGGATATGGCGGCCATGGAAGGAGCTCTGCGCCCCGGTGGCGGCAAAACCCGCCAGAAGTTGTGCGACGCTCATGGAGCACCTCCGTTGGCACGCAGACCGTCGACCAGCGCATCCAGGCGCTCATCACTCATAAAGCTGCACATGGTGCGGTCATTGACCAGCAAAACAGGCGCATCGGCGCAAGCGCCCTGGCATTCGCTGGGCTGCAGGGTAATCAACCCGTCCGCCGTGGTTTCGCCGCTGCGAATCCCCAACCGGGTCTCCAAATGCTGCAAAGCCCGCGCGCCGCCGCGCAACTGACAGGGCAAGTTGGTGCATACATTGAGCTTGTACTTGCCCAATGGCTTTTGGTTGTACATGTTGTAGAACGTGGTGACCTCGTGCACCGCCATCGGTGCCATGCCGAGGTGCTCGGCCACTGCGCGCTCACTGTCGGCGCTGACCCAGCCCTGTTCCTGCTGCACGATCGCCAGGCAGGCCATCACTGCCGATTGGGCCTGCTCGGGCGGGTACTTGGCAACTTCGCGGTCAAAGCGCGCTTTGGTAGCGTCCGAGATCATCGGTCTATCTCTCCAAAAACAATGTCCATCGTGCCAATGATGGAAACCGCGTCGGCAATCATGTGGCCGCGCGCCATTTCATTCAAGCCCGCCAGATGGGCAAAGCCGGGCGGGCGGATTTTCAGGCGGTAGGGCTTGTTGGCGCCATCGCTGATCAGGTAGATGCCGAACTCACCCTTGGGATGCTCCACCGATGCATAGGCCTCACCAGCGGGCACATGGAAGCCTTCCGTGAAGAGCTTGAAGTGGTGGATCAGCTCTTCCATGTTGCTCTTCATGGCTTCGCGTGCAGGCGCGGCCACCTTGTGGTTATCGGTGATAACGGGTCCCGGGTTGGCCTGCAGCCATTGCGCGCATTGGGCGATGATGCGGTTGGACTGCTTCATCTCTTCCATGCGCACCAGATAGCGGTCGTACACATCGCCGGTATGGCCCACAGGAATATCGAAGTCCAAGCGGTCGTAGACCTCATA
>CANCTD010000179.1 GCA_947380945.1 Comamonadaceae bacterium | reverse complement strand
CGTATGGATGCCGCAGACACCCGGCTGCTGCAAAGCCCGCTGGGCCTGGCCGGCCACAACTGCATCGCCACCCTGTTTTTTTGCACCGGCAGCCCGCTGGGCCGCGCCCGCCAAAGCGCCGCGCTGGACGCGGCCCGCGCCTGCATCGAAACGCACCCGCTGGCCGCCAGCGCCGGGGCCACCAGCCCGAACGCGCAGGTGGTGGTGGTGCGCGTGCTCGCCCCGCAGGTGGAGGCGGCTATGGAATTGCTGCGCGCTATTCGCGTGGCGTGGCGGGCGCAGATGTGGCAGCTGGGGGCGGGGGTGCCGCGGATTTGGGCGATGTGAGGCCGGTAAGGGTTGCGAGATTAGTTGGGTGCGTTGGTAGGCAGATTGCGGTCTGCCGAATTGCAAGGGCAGTGTTAGATAAACCTTCAAGTTGCCATAGGCCTATGGCAAGACGCTGGATCCCGCCCAGAGTTCTCAAAATGGACTTCAATGTTGCAATTGAAGACACGTGGAAAAGTGGTTATCGAGGACTTCGTACTGAGCCTCAAACCAAAGTATGATTTCTCTCTGCCGAAGGATATTATTGGTTCTTACCTCCCCGAAACCGACGCCTTCAACTTCGGCAGCGAGCCGTTGCAAATCGATTGCCTTGCGATACAGCTGCCCATTCAAGTAATCGGCTACAGGCCGCTTCAACAGCCACTTTGCAGCACGCGTGGCGATCAAAAACTTCATGACTTCATCGTCTTTGGCCTTTCCACTTCTCATGATTGATGCAAGCAATTCGCGCGCCGCTTCATAGACTTTGAAACGCTTGTCGAACAGATCTAGCTTGAGCTTTTCCTGTGCAAGACGCCATTGCCGATAGGCGATGAATATGCCAAGCACCGCGACAGCAGGCGTTAGTAATGCTGAAAGAAGGGTAGTCCAGTGGGGATCAGGGGTCATTTTCTGGGCCTTCTGGTGTGCAAACCATCAAAGAAGCCTAGTTGTGGCGGTCGCAACCCGAAATTTTTGCCGCCTGCTATGTGGCAAGCTATGGTCGCTTGTCGTGGCATTCCCAATACGGTAAGGGTCGCCAAATTAGCACGGTCTCTAAGGTCTTTGGAAAGGTACTTGCTCAGTTCTTCAGAACGCCCTGCCTTGCGCCGGTGTGCAACGACCAGTAACGCGGAAGGTGGAAGCCACAATTGTGAGCAAACCGCTAGCTCTATTGATTACTGCCTCAGAATCTTTTGCAAATTCAAAGGAAATACTTCGATCAGTAATTAATGCCGTCTTACCATTAACCGTTCCACCTGCGAGATCTATCTCAAGGTCTAATGAATCCTCCTTGCCAGATGGGGTAGTAATTTTGCACAATAACAATAGGTAATCTGCCCCTGTAACGCCTGATTTTGAGGCCTTCGCGTAAGCGCGGCTAATACGAGTTAGCTCTTTGAAGCCGTTGCTTTCCAGCGGATTGACCCCTTGTTTAAGCAGTGCATTTTTCAGATCGTCCTTCATCGCTTCTACATACCGATATCCAGGTTGGTTATTAATACTAATCTCTCGGAGGGCTTTTGGCAAACCCTTTGAGCGGGTGACAACTTCAATAACGGATGGCTCCAGCCCAAACGCTTTCGCCAAATCTGATTGTACAAACCAACGGAGTATGCCTTGAGCATAAACGGCATCAAAAAATGGCTCGATATGAGCAGCTGAAATTGCAAATCCAAGCCCCTCTCCCTGAGTAGTCCTCTGCGCTGTAATTCCTAGAAGCTCTCCATCATTACTAAACAATCCACCCCCACTGCTACCAGATGAAATAGGTGCTGACGTTTGTATTAGTTCCCGAACACCGTCTTTTCGAATCCCTGAGATTAGGCCTGCCGTAATTGTTCTTTCAAGCCCCAGCGGAGTTCCAATCGCGAATACCGTCGATCCTACGTCATTGTCTCTAACATGTTTAATTCTGATGAATGGCAGTCGAACACCACTAATGCTAATTAGCGCTAAGTCCAACTCTGCGTCAATACCATCCACTGCCGCTTCGAATTGCTGTGAGCCTATGGAAACTTTAACCACATCAGCATTGCCAACAACATGGGCATTTGTAATTAAATATGACCGGGCTACCTGTCCTTCAAATGCTTTGATAACTACGCCGGAACCCTGCCGACCTCCACCTTGAACGGTTGTAATAGTTGCTACTGAGGGCGCTATAGCTTTAAATACCTTACTTGCCTTCTCGTTATCTTGAAAACCAGCTGCTATGGCATTTGCGTGCAAAAGCAAAGTGTTAAAACTAATTATGAAAAATATTAATGAAGATAAAAAATATCTCATCTTAGTCATCCCGAAAATTTCTTGTCACTTTATTTATCGAATTACAGCAACTGCTCCGAAGAATGCGACTGGAACTGCGTCAACATCTAAGCAATACCGGAAATATTGAATATTTTGTTGGCAATTATGGCACAGGTCGTGATTGCTTGGTGCCTTCTCTTTACCCTGCTTTGGGCGTCGCAACCAACCGCGATGTGGCTGGGGCACCATGCGGTTTGCCGGTCCCGTCGGTTGAGCAACCGATCGACTGCGAAGGCCAGCGGCAGCTGTATGGGCATTTCATAGTCCTGATAACGGACCTGACAACACGACCTCCTAGGCTATCCGTAAATTCGCGGCCACACAGCAATCATTTAAGAATTTTTGCAATTGGCCGAACTTGCCGCAGCAACACCGACACACGGACCCCGATGGTCTGCACCCCTGTTGTGACTGACGCGGCAATCCGCTAAAAAGGACCTCGGCTAAACCCAGTTCTCCACTTCCAGCCCAGGTACCCGCAAAAACTCCCCCACGTTATTCGTCACCAGCACCAGGCCTTCGCTGCGGGCGTGCGCTGCAATGTGAATGTCATTCACACCGATGGGCTGTCCGCGTTTCTCCAAGGCAGCTCGGATAGCGCCGTAGTGCTGAGCGGCTTTGGGGCCGTAGGGCAGAACTTCCAGGCGGCTGCAAAAGTCTTCAATGGCGGCCAGGTTCTCGCTCGCGCGGCTGCTCTTCTCGGCGCCGTGCAAGAGCTCAGCCAAGGTAATCGACGAGATCACCATGCGGTTGGCATTACCTTTGAAAGTGGCAAGCACCTCGATGGGGCGCCGCTTCAGCACGTAGATGACGATGTTGGTATCTAGCAGGTAACGGAGCATCAGAGCGCTTCCCGCTCGGACTGGTGTTGGGTGGCGCGATCGGGTAGGAAGTCGTCGCTCACTTCGGGGCCGCCAAGAAAGAAGCTGTCCCAGGTTTGACCAAGAGGGGTGATGATGCGCTCGTTGCCCCTGATACGTATTTCTACCTTTTGGACGCCCTCGGGTAGGCGCACGTCCAAGGGGAGGCGAACAGCCTGGGTGCGGTTGTTGACAAAAACAGTGCCGATGGACATAACTGCCTCCTTGGTAAGATGTATATAGCAAATGTATATTGCATCTCATTAGCAGTCAACTAGTCACTTTCCGAAGTGCGATGCTCCAGTTGAAGCGCGGCACCCGCCCGCTCCAGGCTTTCAGAACCGCGGCAAATCCGGATGCTTGATCGCCCCGGCGCGCACCAGCATCTTGCCGTATTCGGCGCAGCGGTGCAGCGTGGGGATGACCTTGCCGGGGTTCAACAATCCCGCCGGGTCAAAGGCGCGCTTAACGCCGAACATCTGCTCGTTTTCGGCAGCCGAAAACTGCACGCACATGCTGTTGAGTTTTTCCACGCCCACGCCGTGTTCGCCGGTGACGGTACCGCCCATGGCGACGCTCGTTTCCAGGATGTCGGCGCCAAACAATTCGCAGCGGTGCAATTGGTCGGGGTCACTCGCGTCAAAAAGAATCAGCGGGTGCAAATTGCCGTCGCCCGCATGGAAAACGTTAGCGCAGCGCAGGCCGTATTTTTTCTCCATCTCGCCGATGGCCAGCAGCATGTCGGCCAGGCGCTTGCGCGGGATGGTGCTGTCCATGCACATGTAATCGGGGCTGATGCGGCCCGAGGCGGGGAACGCGTTTTTGCGGCCGCTCCAAAACTTCATGCGTTGCGCTTCGTCGCGGCTCACGGCAATGGCGGTTGCGCCGCAGCCGCGCAGCACGTCACTCATGCGGCCAATTTCTTCTTCCACCTCTTCGGGTGTGCCGTCGCTCTCGCACAGCAGAATGGCGGCGGCGCTCCGGTCGTAGTCGGCGT
>CANCTD010000178.1 GCA_947380945.1 Comamonadaceae bacterium | reverse complement strand
TAGCAGGATTGAGCGGCGCCGCGTCGGCCGCCACTTCGGTGAAAACACCGTTTGAGGTGCCTGCCACGCTGATACCCATCGCAGGTAGCGACGCCTTTTTTCCGGTACGCCGGATTTATTGCATAGGTCGTAATTACGCCGCCCATGCGCGCGAAATGGGCTCGGACCCGAACCGTGAACCGCCGTTCTTTTTTCAAAAGCCCACCGACGCGGTGCAGTTCGTTCCCGAAGGAACGGTTGCCGATCACCCCTACCCCAGCCTGACCAAAAATTACCACTACGAGGCTGAGTTGGTCGCCACGCTGCACAAAGGTGGCCGCAACATTCCTGTGGCCGATGCGCTGGATTTGGTGTTTGGCTACACGCTGGGCCTGGACATGACCCGCCGGGATTTGCAACGCGCCTTGGGCGACGAAAAAAAGCCCTGGGAGATTGGCAAAAGTTTTGACCACTCCGCGCCGCTGGGTGCCATCCACCAGGTGGCCCAGGTCGGGCACTTCACCCAGGGCGCGATTTGGCTCACAGTCAACGGGCAGATCAAGCAAAACGCCAACCTGAACCAGATGATCTGGTCGGTGGCAGAGCAAATCAGCAAACTTTCCGAAGCGTTTGAGCTCTTCCCCGGCGACATCATTTACTCGGGAACGCCCGAAAACGTGGGCCCAGTGGTACGCGGTGACGTGATTGAAATGCACATCGACGGCCTGCCCAATCTGCGCATCAAAATCACGTAGTACCCGCCCTCCTGGAGCGAGTCGGCATCAAACCCCGCCGTGCGGGTGGGTGGGATCCACCCACAACACGGTTTGCGGCTTCTCGGCCGGCTCAATGTCCAGGTTCACCGCCACGGCCTGACCATCGCTGCGGCACAGCACGCACTCCAGCATTTCGTCCGGGCTGGCGTTGATTTCCTGGTGCGGTACCCAAGGCGGTACATAAATAAAGTCCCCAGGTCCGGCTTCTGCAACAAACTCCAGCTGGTTGCCCCAGCGCATGCGGGCTCGGCCTTTGATCACATAGATCACACTCTCCAACGGGCCGTGGTGGTGGGCACCGGTTTTGGCATCCGGGTGGATGTGCACCGTACCGGCCCAGAGTTTTTGCGCTCCGACGCGGGCGAAATTGATCGCCGCCTTGCGATCCATTCCCGGGGTGGAGGGAACATTGCCGTCGAGCTGGTCGCCTGGAACTACGCGCACACCATCATGCTTCCAGTCGGTTACAGGCAAGGAGTTGGGTGCGTCAGACATGGGGAAACGGCTCCTATGGAAAGAATGGTGGCCCCATGGTAGCGCACCCTCAGAAGCGAGTGCTTGGGCACACAAGCACCCTTCAGCCCAGTCCCTCAACTAAAAAGTTAATCAATTTATTGACTCTATAGATCATTTTATTTTTTGCCATTGTTATCTATAGTCCGCAAATCAATTGATTTGAAAAGCACATAAATTAATATTTATGGCAACTATCTATTTGAACAGAGCCTGCCCTGTTTGACCGGGCTGCTCATGACCACATCTATCAGGGAGTGAAGCTTTTGGAAAATACAGCCCCTCGCGCACTGGCGAAAAATCTGGGACGCAACATCGGCAGCAGCAGACGTGCCGCCGGCCTGACGCAGCAACAGCTGGCCGAACGCGTGCAAGTGGATGCATTGACCATCTCCCGCTACGAGACCGGAAACATCCTCCCCCCGTTGACCATGGTCGCAGCCATCGGACAGGTACTCCATCTGTCGATTACCGAGCTGCTCAACGAGTCACCGACCCCACCCAACCGCCACCACACGCGTATCGCCATACTGCTGGACGGCTTGACACCGGAAGACCGCACCTGGGTGGAAGGCGTGCTCAAGCAACTGGTGAAGCGTTGCAGAAGCGTACCTACAGCCGCTTAGACGCCCAGCCGGTCGACTTACAAAAAAGCCCCGGAAACACAGGGTTTTCGGGGCTTTTGTTCTGGCGGAAACGGAGGGATTCGAACCCTCGATGAGGCTCTACACCCCATACTCCCTTAGCAGGGGAGCACCTTCGGCCACTCGGTCACGTTTCCAGAGCGGAAATTATCTCACGACATTCGCTTTGCGGGCCGCAGACGGCCGCGATGGACTGTTGCGGAGTCAGGCAGCAGCCTGCTCGAGCTCAAAGGCCTTGTGCAAAGCGCGCACTGCCAGCTCCATGTACTTCTCATCAATCACCACCGAGGTCTTGATCTCAGAGGTCGAAATCATCTGGATATTGATGCCCTCTTCGCTCAGCACGCGGAACATCTTGGCCGCAATGCCGACATGGCTGCGCATACCGATCCCGACGATGGAGACTTTGCAGATCTTCGGGTCACCGACCACATCGCTGGCACCGAGCTTGGGTATGACACTGGTTTTGAGTAAATCGATCACGCGGGCGTAGTCGCCCCGGTTCACTGTGAAACTGAAATCGGTGATGCCGTCTTTGCTCAGGTTTTGGATGATCACGTCCACATCGATATTGGCGTCGGCCACCGCGCCCAGAATCTGGAAGGCGATGCCGGGACGGTCGGGCACGCCGAGAACCGAAATTTTGGCTTCGTCGCGATTGAACGCGATGCCCGATACAACAGCTTGTTCCATGTGTTCATCATCCTCAAAAGTGATCAGCGTGCCCGACTGGGCCTCCTGGGCAATGTCGATGTCCCAGGGGGTGAAGCTGCTCAGAACACGCAGCGGCACGCGGTATTTGCCAGCAAACTCCACCGATCGGATTTGCAAAACCTTGGAGCCCATGGACGCCATCTCCAGCATCTCTTCGAAACTCACCGTCTTGAGTCGCCGCGCCTCAGCCACCACGCGCGGGTCGGTGGTGTAGACCCCATCGACATCGGTGTAAATCAGGCACTCTTGCGCCTTCATAGCCGCCGCCACCGCCACCGCCGACGTGTCCGAGCCGCCCCGTCCAAGCGTCGTGATGTTCCCCTCTGGATCCACGCCCTGGAAGCCGGTCACGATCACGACCCGTCCGGCCTGCAAATCGGCGCGCACCCGGGCATCGTCAATCGATTCAATGCGGGCTTTGGTGTAGGCCATGTCGGTTCGAATGGGAACCTGCCATCCCGCGTAGCTGACCGAAGCGATGCCCTCGGCCTGCAATGCAATAGCGAGCAAGGCGCTGGAAGCCTGCTCGCCGGTAGCGGCCAGGGCGTCGAGCTCCCGGGCGTAAGCCTCATCATGGTGTTGGGGGGCAAGCTCTTTGGCCAGACCCAGAAGCCGGTTGGTTTCTCCGCTCATGGCCGAGGGCACGACTACCAGCTGGTAACCCGCCCGCACCCATTTACCGACCCGCTTGGCGACGTTGCGGATGCGCTCGGTAGAGCCCATCGACGTGCCGCCGTATTTGTGAACAATCAAGGTCATCTACGGTTCATTCTTGGCTAAAGCGCGAAATTGTACCAACCCAACACCGCGCCATCGCGCCGCACCCAGCCCCCGGCAAGCTTGATGTCGATCCGGTGCCCACGGGTCGTGCAAGCCGCAATTTGGTCCAGCAGCTCGGTCAATTGCGCAGTGCTCGGCGTCTGGGCAAAGCGCGATTTGAACCAATACCGCAGCGCATTGGCCTGACGCGGCCCGCGCAAAGCCTGCAGGGCCTGGATACGCGGCGCGTCGCTTTCCGGGTCCAATACGGACGCCAAATCGATCAGAGCCAGTTCGTCCAGAAGTTCGCTGGCACTGGCGCTGTGCTGCGCCGCGCGGGCAAAGGTGTCTCGCACATGGGGGAAGCAGGCTTCCAAATGGGGCAGCAGCTCGGCGCGGATGCGATTGCGGGTGAATCGCGTATCTGCATTGCTGGGGTCTTCAACCCAGGACACGGAATGCGCGCGCAGCCATGCCCGTATGTCGGACGCCGCCACCTGCAACAAGGGCCGGTACCAGCCCAGGCCCCGCCGCTCCCACTGCGCCGGCATGGCAGCCAAACCGGCCGGGCCGGCGCCGCGCGTCAGCGCCAGCAGCAAGGTTTCAACCTGGTCGTCGGCATGCTGCGCCAGCGCGATACCGGTCAGCACGCCCCCATCGCCATCTTCGAGCGCAAGGTGGGCGAGCGCCGCATAACGGCCCTTGCGCGCAGCATCTTCCGGGCTTTGGCCCGGCGCGTGGCGGGCGTCGATATGCGCAACCCGCAGCGGCACCTGCCACTGCGCACACAGTGCGCGGCACGCCGCTTCAAAC
>CANCTD010000177.1 GCA_947380945.1 Comamonadaceae bacterium | reverse complement strand
GTCCAGGAATTCGACTTCGTTATAATCAACGAGTTATTTGACCGCGCCTTATTCGATCTGAAATCGATAGTGCACGCGCAAAGACTGCGGTTTGAAGCCCAACGGCGCGCCAAAGCGACGACCTTCTCGGCACTCAACATCCCCTGACGAAAGAACCCCATGGCCCGTATCACTGTCGAAGATTGCCTTGCGCAAATCCCCAACCGTTTCCAACTCGTGCTCGCCGCCACCTACCGCGCCCGCATGCTCAGCCAGGGCCACACGGCCAAGATCGAGAGCAAGAACAAGCCCGCCGTGACCGCGCTGCGCGAAATCGCCGCCGGCAAAATCGGCATCGAGATGCTGAAAAAAGTCCCGCTCTAAGGCTGTTCGCCCCAGCAAAAGCACCGCTTGCGGTGCTTTTTTTTCGCCCTTGACCGGGCGGGCGGGGCTATTTCATTCACGCTACAGTAGGCGCATGGGCAAACCGAACACTCCCGACCAGCTTGCCAGCGCCGCAACCAACGCGGTGGCGGCGAGTTTCAGCGGACTGATGTCGGCCTTGGGTTATTTGTCGGCAAGCGATGTAGAGCAAGTCCGGCTGGCCTACCGTTTCGCCGACGAGGCGCATCTGGGCCAATTGCGCAAAGACGGCACGCCCTATATCACCCATCCGATTGCAGTTGCCACCCAGTGCGCCGACTGGAATCTGGACGCCCAGGCGCTGATGGCTGCGCTGCTGCACGACGCCATGGAAGACTGCGGCGTCAGCAAGTCCGAGCTGATCGAGCGCTTTGGTTCGCCCGTGGCCGAACTGGTCGACGGCCTGACCAAGCTGGACCGCCTGCAGTTCAACAGCCGCGAAGAAACCCAGGCCGAGTCCTTCCGCAAAATGCTGCTGGCCATGGCCCGCGATGTGCGGGTGATCCTGATCAAGCTGGCCGACCGTTCGCACAATATGCGCACCATGGCCGAGATGCCGCGCTCCAAGTGGACGCGCATCGCCCAGGAAACCCTGGACATTTACGCGCCGATTGCCCACCGCCTGGGGCTGAACAAGACCTACCGCGAGCTGGAAGAACTGTGCTTCCGCTACCTCCTGCCCTGGCGGCATGCGGTCATCAGCAAAGCGGTAACCCGGGCCCGCAGCCGCCGCCGGGATCTGGTGCAAAAAGTCCAGCGCGAAGTCGAGGCGGTTTTTCAGCAGGCCGGCATGAAGGTACGCATCGCCGGGCGGGAAAAGTCGCTGTATTCGATTTACCGCAAGATGGACCACAAGCACCTGAGCTTTGCCCAGGTCACCGACATCTATGGTTTCCGCGTCATTGTTGAAGACACGGTGGCTTGTTACACCGCCATGGGTTTGCTGCACCAGTTGTACAAGCCGGTGCCGGGCAAGTTCAAGGACTACATCGCCATCCCCAAAGTCAACGGCTACCAGTCGCTGCACACCACGCTGGTGGGGCCGTCCAGCCTGAATGTGGAATTCCAGCTGCGCACCGATGCCATGCACCTGGTGGCCGAATCCGGTGTGGCCGCGCACTGGCTCTACAAAAGCAGCAACCCGCAACCCGCCGCCAACGAGCGCCTGGGCACGCAGTGGCTGCAGTCGCTGCTCGACATCCAGGACGAAACCCATGACGCGGCCGAATTCTGGGACCATGTGAAGGGCGACCTGTTCCCCGACGCGGTCTATGTGTTTACGCCCAAAGGGCAGATCCTGGCTTTGCCGCGCGGCGCCACCGTGGTTGATTTTGCCTACGCCATCCACAGCCGCGTGGGAGAGCGCGTAGTTTCAGCGCGTATCAACAACGAGGCCAAGCCGCTGCGCACCGAGCTGAAAAACGGCGATGTGGTGGAAGTCGGCACCGAAGCCACGGCGCAACCCGACCCGGCCTGGCTGGACTTTGTGCGCACCGGGCGGGCCCGCTCCAAAATCCGCCAGCACCTCAAAACCCTGGCCCAATCCGAGTCGCAGGCCCTGGGTGAGCAACTGCTGACCCAGGCGCTGCGCAGCGAAGGCTTTGAGGCCCTGCCCTCGGGCAAGGAAAGCCGCCAGCTCTGGGACAAGCTGCTGCGTTTTTCGGGTAATAAATCACGCGCCGAGTTGCTCACCGACATCGGCATCGGCAAGCGCCTGGCGACCATGGTGGCCAAACGCTTTGTGCCGCTGCTGACCGAGGCCGGCCAACGGCCGGACGCGGTGCTGCTCAGCCGCGAACGGTTTGCCAATGGGGGCGCTGCGGCCATGGGCATGATCACGCTGGACGGCAGCGAAAACGCCTCGGTGCAGTTCGCCACCTGCTGCCGCCCGGTGCCGGGCGACGCGATCAAGGGCTATATGGGCCGGGGCGAGGGGCTGATCATCCACACCCGCGACTGCACGGTCAGCCGCAAACTGGAACAAAAGGACGGCGAGCGTTTCAGCGACGTTGACTGGGCCGACGAGCCGCTGCGCGCCTTTGAAATCGGGCTGGGGCTGACCGTGAACAACGTCAGCGGCGTGCTGGGCAAAGTTGCCGCTGCGCTGACCGCCGCAGAGACCGATATCGTGCACATCGATATGGGTGAAAAGAGCGCGCTCGATGCCAAAGAGTTGCGCCTGGTGGTGGCGGTGCGCGACCTGGCGCACTGGGACACGCTGCTGCGCAGCCTGCGCCGCGCGCCCTGGGTGATGCATGCGCGCCGCCTGGGCCACGCCGACGTTTAGCCCGCTGCGGGTGCCGGGTAGTCCACGGCCAAGACCTCGATTTCCACCGGCCCTTGCGGCGTCAGCAGCGTCAGCGTGTCACCCACCCGGGCTTTGAGCAGGGTGCGGGCGATGGGCGATACCCAGCTCACCTCGCCGCGCGCGGACTCGGCTTCGTCAATGCCCACAATGCGCACGCTGCGCTCCAGGCCGCTGGGGTCCACATAGGTAACCGTGGCACCAAAAAAAACCTGCTCGCCACCAAAATGCAGGCTGGGCTCGGTGATTTCGGCAATCTCTAGGCGCTTGGTCAAAAAACGGATGCGCCTGTCGATCTCGCGCAGGCGCTTTTTGCCATACAGGTAGTCGCCGTTTTCCGAGCGGTCGCCGTTGCTGGCGGCCCAATGCACGACCTCCACGATTTTGGGCCGCTCGGTATCGATCAGATCCAGCAGTTCGGCGCGCATGGTGGCGTAGCCCGTGGGGGTGATGTAGTTTTTGCCGCCCGCAGGCAGGGCCGGCAGTTGCAGCTCGTCCTCGTCGTCGGCGTCGCTCTCTTTGGTAAAGGCTTTGCTCATGGTCGGGCGGGCTGGGAAGTGGATACGCGGGTCGGCGGTTTCATAGAATGAACCATTCTACGAACGCCCGCATGTTCAGCTTCTTCAAAAAATCCCCTGCCGTAGCCGCCGAGCCCTTGGCCGCTGCGCCCAGCCCGGCACCTGCGCCCGCCGCCCCGGGACGCAGCGGCTGGCTCAGCCGCCTGAAGGCCGGGCTGGGCAAAACCGCCTCGGGCATTGCTGCGGTTTTTGGCGGCGCGCGTATTGACGAGGCCTTGTTCGAAGACCTGGAGAGCGCCCTGCTGATGGCGGACACTGGCGTTGCCGCCACCGCCCACCTGATCGCCCAATTGCGCCAACGCGCCAAAGCGGCACGCACGGAAACGCCGGACCAGTTGCGCGCGCTGCTCATTGAGGTGCTGACCGAATTGCTGCTACCCCTGGAAAAAGCCCTGCCGATTGGCCCGGCCAGGCCCACCGTGGTCATGGTTGCGGGGGTGAACGGGGCGGGCAAAACCACCTCGATTGGCAAACTCACCGCGCACCTGGCGGGCAACGGCGCCAGCGTGCTGCTGGCAGCGGCCGACACCTTCCGCGCCGCCGCGCGCGAACAGCTCGCGGTCTGGGCCGACCGCAACACGGTGGACATCGTCACCCAGGCCGGTGGCGATCCGGCGGCCGTGAGTTTTGACGCCGTCACCGCTGGCAAGGCGCGGGACAAGGATGTGGTGCTGATCGACACCGCCGGGCGCTTGCCAACCCAGCTGCATTTGATGGAAGAGCTGCGCAAGATGAAACGCGTGGTACAAAAAGCTGGAGATGCAGCCGGTCTGGGCACCTGCCCGCATGAAGTGATTCTGGTGATCGACGGCAACACCGGGCAAAACGCGCTGGCCCAGGTGCGCGCCTTCGACGACGCACTGGGCCTGACGGGCTTGATCGTGACCAAGCTGGACGGTACCGCCAAGGGCGGCGT
>CANCTD010000176.1 GCA_947380945.1 Comamonadaceae bacterium | reverse complement strand
GACGCATCGGTGCAGCGCGGCCTGGGCTTGCTGCATTTCGTCGGCCTGGGCGAATTAGCCGGCGAAGAGGCACGCAACCTGCCGTATGGCAAGCAGCGCTTGCTGGAAATCGCCCGCGCCTTGGCGCTCGATCCGCAACTGCTGCTGCTAGATGAACCCGCTGCCGGCTTGACTGCGCCCGATATCAAAGAGCTCATTACCATCATCCGCAAGATTCGCGACCACGGCATCACGGTCATACTGATCGAGCACCATATGGACGTCGTGATGAGCATTTGCGACGAAGTTACCGTGCTGGACTTTGGTCAAAAAATCGCGGAGGGTAAGCCTGCGCAAGTTCAGGCGGATGAGAAGGTCATTGAAGCCTATCTCGGTGCGCCAGCCGCCTGATCGATTCTGAGGAACACACCCATGTTGAGTATTAAGAATTTGGAAGCGGGATACGGCAAAGTGCAGGTACTGCACGGAATCTCCATCGATGTCCCCAAGGGGAAAGTCATTACCCTGATCGGCTCCAACGGCGCCGGCAAAACCACCACCATGCGCGCCATCTGCGGCATGGTCAAACCCGGCGCGGGCGAGATCAGCCTCAACGGCAAACGCATCGACGGACTGGAGTCCTACACGATTGCGAAATTGGGCTTGGCGCATTCGCCCGAGGGCCGCCGCGTTTTCGCGACCATGTCTGTCACCGACAACCTGATCCTGGGCGCCTTCCCCCGCCTGACAGGCAGCCGCCCCAAGGGCGATGTCGCGGGCGACTTGGAACGGGCCATGGAATTGTTCCCCCGGCTCAAGGAGCGGCGCAACCAGCTGGCCGGTACGCTGTCGGGCGGCGAGCAGCAGATGCTGGCCATGGCCCGCGCCGTCATGCTGAACCCCGAGATCGTGTTGCTAGACGAACCCTCCATGGGTCTAGCCCCTATCTTGGTGGAAGAGGTATTCCGCATCATCAGCGACCTGAAGTCACGCGGCGTCACGATGTTGCTGGTCGAGCAATTCGCCGCCGCTGCCCTGAAAGTGGCGGACTATGGCTATGTGATGGAAAACGGCCGTATTTCGGTGCACGGCGACGCGGCCAAACTGCGCGACGACCCGGCGGTCAAAGCGGCGTACCTGGGCGGCGGGCACTGACCCGGTGCTCTGCCCCTAAAATGGACGGCTGACGATTTCCCCGCAGCCTGTTCATAGAAAGACGCTCCCATGACCGCTATGCCGCCCTCCATGTCCGACCGCGACGGCAAAATCTGGATGGACGGCCGCATGGTCGATTGGCGCGACGCCAAGATCCACGTTCTGACCCACACCCTGCATTACGGTTGCGGCGCTTTTGAGGGTGTGCGCGCCTACAACACGGTCAATGGAACCGCGATTTTCCGCCTGCAGGAACACACCGAACGGCTTTTCAACAGCGCCAAGATTTTGCGTATGCACATCCCCTTCAGCAAGGAAGAGGTGATGCAGGCCCAAAAAGACGTGGTACGCGAAAACAAGCTGGAGAGCTGCTACCTGCGCCCGCTGACCTGGATCGGCGACCGCAAGCTCGGCGTCTCGCCCAAGGGCAACACCATCCACCTGATGGTCGCCGCCTGGCCGTGGGGTGCCTATTTGGGTGAAGAGGGCCTGCAGCGGGGCATTCGCGTCAAGATCTCCAGCTACACCCGCCACCACGTCAATATCACCATGACCCAGGCCAAGGCGGTGTCCAATTACACCAACTCCATCCTGGCCAATATGGAAGCCACCGACGACGGCTACGACGAAGCCATGCTGCTCGACACCAACGGCTTTGTGTCCGAGGGCGCAGGCGAAAACCTGTTTGTCATCAAAGACGGCGTGGTCTACACGCCCGACCTGTCGGCCGGTGCCTTGAACGGCATCACCCGCAACACCGTCATGCACATCTGCAAGGACCTGGGTCTGGAGCTGGTGCAAAAGCGCATCACCCGCGATGAGGTCTACATCTGCGACGAAGCCTTCTTCACCGGCACCGCCGCCGAGGTCACACCCATTCGCGAGCTCGACCGCATCCCCCTGGGTGCCGGTTCGCGCGGCCCCATCACCGAAAAAATCCAGTCGGCGTTTTTCGACATTGTCAATGGCCGCAACCCCAGGTACGCCCACTGGCTGGCGCTGGTCTGAAAGACCTCATCGCTATGAGCAAGCAAGCCCCCGTGGTCGAAATCCTGGCCAAAGACCTGAATCCGCAAGGCGGCGTTTTTTGCCCCAGCCCGCTGGCGGGCATGAAGACCTGGAACACGCACCCCAAGGTCTACTTGGACCTGGCCCGCGAAGGCCGTGGCAAATGTCCGTATTGCGGCACGGTTTACCAGCTCAAAGCCGGTGAACATGTGGACGCCCACCACTGAGCTATCCGCCGCTGCGCCGTGGGCGGCTGGTCGCAGCTGATGCTTTCCACCAACCCGCCCGGCGGCGGCGACACCTTGCTGATCGCCCCGCAGTGGATTGGCGACGCGGTCATGACGCAGCCGCTGATTGCGGCCCTGCAAGCCCAAGGCCAGCGCATCACGGTTGGCGCGCTGCCCTGGGTGGCACCGGTGTACCGGGCCATGGCAGAAGTCCATCGCGTCATCGCGTTTCCCTTTGCCCACGGCGGCTTGCAATGGACTGCGCGGCGGCAACTGGCCAAGGAACTGCGCGGCCAGTTCCAGCGTGCCGTGGTCTGCCCCAATTCCTTCAAAAGCGCGCTGCTTCCCTGGTGGGCGGGCATTGAACACCGCATCGGCTACCGGGGCGAGGCGCGGTACGGCTTGCTGACGCAGGCTTTGACCAACCCACCCAAACACACGCGCGGCTCCATGGTCGCGCACTACCTGGCGCTCGCAGGGGGAGCAAACCTTGCTGCACCCGCCCAGCCCCATCCGGTTCTGCATGTCCATGCGGATGCCTTGGCAGCGGCACTGCAAAGTGAAAAGCTGCAAGCCCATGCCTACTATGTGTTCGCACCGGGCGCGGAATACGGCCCCGCAAAGCGCTGGCCGGTCGCGCACTTTGCCGACCTGGCAAGGGGTTTGGACGCGCCCGTCTTGCTCTTGGGTTCGGCCAAAGATGCGGCCATGTGTGAGGAAATTGTGGCCCTGGCCAACCGCGGCGCGGCGGGACCTTGTACCAGCCTGGCCGGACGTGCGGGGCTGGACCTTGCGCTGTCACTGGTTGCGGGTGCCCGCGCTGTGGTCAGCAATGACTCGGGGCTGATGCATGTGGCCGCTGCCCTGGGCCGCCCGCAGGTCGCATTGTTCGGGTCTTCCAGCCCGCTGCACACGCCACCGCTGAGCGATGTGGCGCGGGTGTTGTGGCTCAAAAACGACCCGGCCTACCAGCCACCGCTGGACTGCGCGCCGTGTTTTGCCCGCGACTGCCCGCTGGGCCATACCCGCTGCCTGCGCGACCTCAGCCCCGGCATGGCGGCACAGGCCTTGGCGGGCTTGCTGTAAGCTGGCGCACCGCCACAGAATGCGGACAAAAAAAAGCCATCCGGTAAGGGATGGCTTGTAAAGGTCTCCGAGGAGACTTCGTTGGAACCGTTACGCTGATTGCGCTTGCGCACTGTGATGTGCATTGACTGTGACAGCAGTTGTTGAAAATGTAGCGGAGCGGCTTTTTATGGACATCCCCCATACGGGGGATATTTGCCATCTTTTTTCAAGCCGGTTGAATGCCCTGCACCGGCAGCGTCAGCGCAAAACAGGCACCGCCCTGGGGCATATTGGTGCAAGTAACCGTGCCCCCGTGGCGCTCCACGATGGATTTGACGAGGGCCAGTCCCAGACCGACACCGCCACCCGCTTCCGACACACCGGGCAGCCGATAGAAGGGCTCGAAAACCCGCTGCTGGTGTTCCACCGGCACGCCGGGACCTTGGTCGGTCACCGCAATGTGCACGCGCGCGGGGGCTGTTCCGGCTTCCTGGCGAAGCGCCAAAACCACGCAATCGGACAACGCTTCGCCGGTGCGGGCACTGCCGTAGCGCAAGGCGTTTTCCAGCAGATTGCGCACGGCGCGCCGCAGCAGCTTGGCAACGCCTTGCACCCGCAGCTCGCCCTCACCCGCATCCAGTCGGGCACCGGTACGGGCGCATTCCTCGGTGCACAGGGCCAGCAGGTCGACCGACTCCACCGCGCCCATGTCGGCATCCTTGGCGTCAAGCCGGCTGGCCAGCAGGATCTCACCGATCAGCTGATC
>CANCTD010000175.1 GCA_947380945.1 Comamonadaceae bacterium | reverse complement strand
GACGAACCCACCACCGGCCTGCACTTTGCCGACATCGCGCTGCTGCTCAAAGTGCTGCACCAACTGCGCGACGCGGGCAACACCATCGTCATCATCGAACACAACCTGGACGTCATCAAAACCGCCGACTGGCTGATCGACATGGGGCCTGAAGGCGGGGCGGGTGGGGGGACCGTTGTGGGGGTGGGGACGCCGGAGGAACTGGCGAGGAATGCGGCTAGTTTTACGGGGAGGTATTTGAGGGGGTTGTTGGGGGGGTAGCCTAACCAACCGCTCCTGCGGCCCCGTTCGCTGGCCCAGCGCAAAAAATGCCCTGCAGGTGGTCTGTTTGCGCCCTCTGGTTATTCGGAACTAGACTTGCCAGCCGCGATCTTGAGAATTAATTCCCGGCCAGCGGGCTCTACATAAAGAAGTGTCCTGGAGGCTGAGATACGAATGAGATTCCGCTGTTTAGCTAGGTCAACTGCGTGGTCAAAAAAGAGCTTCGACGCGCCCATTGCTCTTTGCAGGTAACCTGGTTCGACGCCTCCGTTAGTTGTGGATTGCTCATAGACGTCGCCCAAAGCGGTCATGAGTTGAGTTACGGGGTCAGGCAGGGTTGGTCTGGGCGCATTCATCGGCAGTAGCGTCGGTGCCGCACCAAGCTCTGGTTTTTGAAAAAGGGGGGCGCCGAGTAGCTCCCGCAGCAGTAGATCGAATCCAGTCTCAAACTGATCAGGAGAAGACAGGTCAATATAGAACTTGGTACTCATGAATGTCGGCAAAACATAAGAACCGGTCTGTCGAATCACTGGGATGACTCTTTTCGAATCGATCTGTCGATGTAGATCTGCAGTCAAAATCATTTTTTCGTAACCGACTCCACCAGCGCCACGATTTGCTTTTTCAACATAACGCTCTGTACATATCATGACAATGCGATCCGCCTTCGCAATGGATTGCTCCATGAAATGAGGAAGGTCGCCGCCTGGTCCTAGATCCCATTGATCGAGAACAGCATCAACGCCGTTACCTCTGAGGCGTGTCGCTAGTTCCAGCACCCAGCGCTTATGCTCTTGGCTGTCATGCGAATATGAAATGAATGCTGCAGGTGCTGTCATGGAAGGTGTGCCCGTTTATGCGCCATTCGGTTCGAGGTAACTGCGGTCGACTTAATGGTGAGGCTTAGACAGCGCCGACATCACGCAGTCGCTTTAAAAATTGAGCAAACTCTCGCAGAAAGACGAGGTCGTCGGGATTAAGGCCATCAGGATCAAAGTGCATGATGTCATTGCGAACCTCTCGAACCCTGTTAAGCCGATGCAGAAATTCAACCCGACATATCTCGATCTTCAGTTTTTTCCATCTCTTTTCGGGTTCGACAAGTCTGACAAACTCACCGAGTGTCAGGTCGCTTGGCGACTCGATCGACCGTCCACTGTCTCCGGGGGATTTGGCCTCTTCAAGTTCTTTTAGGTTGAACTTCTGGTGCAGGATCTGCCGGAGCCCGTTTTCAATTTCACCAACCAAAAGGAATGGTTCGGCTAAAGCTTGGAACTGAAAATTTAAATCGCTGGCAGTGACTATGCCGGTATAGGTTTTGTCGTTTGCTTGCACCAGAACATAGTCGTGTGATGCGATTCGGTGGATAGCGTCAAACAGTGATACATCCACCGCAACTACTTGTGGCGGTTCCATGGCATCACGGACACTAGTGCACGGTCGCTTGAGCGCCAGGCGGATACCAATCGTTTTCCAACTGACAATTCCCTTCAGCTCTCGGGGACCGGTCATTACAGGCAACTGAGAGTAGTCGTTCGTGAGCATGATCGTTATCGCCTGCTGCAACGTTGCATCTGGCTTTACTGAAATCGGCTTCTTGTTGGCCGCCTCAAGGCGGTTGATACGGAATATTGGATCTGTCGCAGCCGTGCCGCTTGCGACCGCAGCTGCTGCTGTTCCGTTACCTTCATCTGTTGTAGCGACGAAGGCAATGGGTCCGTCCAACCACGTGTATACAAAATCTGGTGTGGTTGTCAGGCCATGCCTTTTGAGTGCGTTTTGTACGCGTCTGATTACGTCATATCCCCGGCGCTCGGCATCGAACCACAACAACAAGCTTCGTACAGTCTCGCGCGAAGGAACGACGCCATTGCTCAGTTGCGTCTTAATAGAAGATAGCTTCTCGTCGTACACCATCATGCTCGCTTTCTCAGCCTAGCGTCTTCTAGCTGAGGTTTAAAGCAAATGGGAGATTTCCCCACGACACTTCCGCCGCGCCATGTTCTGTAGGGGGAGCAACTCCAACACATATCGATTTCCTCATTGCATTTCGCAACAACAGGAAAGAGCAGACAAGCCAATCCTGTCCGTCGAATCTGGTGGCCCCGCTGACATTGCGCTCCTGAAGAGCGCTTTAGTTCGGTGGCTTTGCGTCGCCGGCTTTAGCCGGGTTTGCCCTTCAATTTCTTGTCCGCCGGTTGGGTGGTAACCGGTGGGGGAATGGTATCAAAGAGAAAAGTGTTGAAAGAAGGTTTTTGTGGCGTCGGTTGTTCGCCCATTGCGCCAGCGCTGATTGTGGATGGGGTATTGAGGCTTGTGTTGCCGGGGCAGTGGGCGGGGCTGGTGGCGGGCCTGCAGCTGAGCCTCTAGCGTCAAGACGGCAGCAAGGAGACGTGGGCTTGTAACTCGTCCCACGGAGCGGACAGTTTTCGCCCGTCGCGTACCAGCAAGCCAGTTGCCTCAAGTACGGCAACGTCTTGGTGCACATTTTTGTAGTCGCGCCCCAGCGCTTGCGCCAACTCTCTGACATTGTTGGCGCCGTGCTGGCGGACGTGGCGCAGCAAATCCAGTCGCCGGGGCGAGAGCGTTTCGAGCATGGTCTGGATAGTGAGAAACGTGACATGGGTTTCGTCCACCGCCTCGCCTGCAGCAGCCCGATTCCAGCCTTGGGCAAACCGCTTGCCCATATCCGCCAAACTGCCCACATTGACTTGAATCTTATGCGTTGCGTTCATTTTTTGCCCTTTCTACATCGGCCAGAAAATCGGCCACCAGCTTTTCGACGCTGACAAAGCGGTAAGGGGCCTCGTTAGAACCCAAGTGCTTGTGGTCGCCCTTGCCGCGCTCGTTGTCGTAGCCCACGATGCGCTCACCATCAAGGCCATAAAACAGGCTGTACTTCAGCCCATGTGGCCTTTCGGGCGATGCCTCTGGAAGCTGCCAGATCACCATTTCGACGACCTCACCAGCCGGCCAAACCGCCTTGTCATAGAAAACTCGTTTTGCCTTCATATGGTCAATCTAACCATAATTTTCTAAGGTGTCAATGGCGCCCACTCGTTCACTCCATCTTGCTGGCGAAAAACTTTATGTCAATACAATAAAACACCTGCGCAGCGAGCTCGACCCCGCAAGGGGGGCAGCCAAGCGGGCCACGCGCGGCTTATTACTGGCGCTGGTCGCTGATCTGGAGGTGACCGAATATGAAGAAAATTGTGAACACCCGAGCTGGCCTCGAAATCACCTTGCCCACTAGTGAGGAAAACGCGGCCATCAACGCCGCCGCGTTGAGCGACCCAGACGCCCAACCCCTGAGCGACGCCGAACTGGCCCGCCTGCGTCCCGCCCGTGGCCGCCCCGTTGTGGCCGTTAAGCGCCCCATGCTTTCCATGCGGGTGGATCCTGATGTTTTGGCCCACCTGCGCGCCAGTGGCAAGGGGTGGCAAACCAAGGTCAACGCTTTGCTGCGGCAGGCGGTGGAGCAAGGGAAAATATAGGCGACGTGCTTGCAGCCGCCGCTGCGGCGTCAAGACGGCAGCACGGAGATGTGGGCTCGAAATCGCCCCACGGCGCGGACAGTTTGCGTCCGTCCCGGATCAGCAAGCCAGTTGCCTCAAGTACAGCAGCATCTAAGTACACATTTTTGTAGTCGCGCTCCAGCGGCTGCTCGTTGAAAATGTTGACCCCGTGCTTATGCACGCGGCGCAGCAACTCCAGCCGCCGGGGCGAGAGTGTTTCGAGCATGGTCTGGAGCGTAAGAAACGTCAGCTCGGTTGAGCAAATGATTGGTGTTTTTTCGCAATACGTCGAAGTAGGACAAGATCCGGATAACGGTGTGAATCGCCCCGGGAATTGAGGAGGCTCCGAACTTTGAGAAGATGGAGCCATGAACAAGAAATCAAATCGTTTTTCACCAGAAATGCGCGAACGCGCTGTACGCATGGTGCAGGAGCACCGGGGCGAGTATCCATCCCTTTGGGCGG
>CANCTD010000174.1 GCA_947380945.1 Comamonadaceae bacterium | reverse complement strand
GCGCTCAAGCAAAAAGGTTTTTCGGACCGGCGGCTGGCGCGCCAATTCAAGACCACAGACCGGGCGGTGCGCGAGCGCCGCCGGGCATTGGGCGTGCGGCCGGTCTACAAACGCGTGGACACCTGCGCTGCCGAATTCAGCACCAACACCGCTTACTTGTATTCCACCTATGAAGCCGAAGGCGCGGAGTGCGAGGCAGCACCCACCAACAACAAAAAAATCATGGTGCTCGGTGGCGGCCCCAACCGCATTGGCCAGGGCATCGAGTTTGATTACTGCTGCGTGCACGCGGCGCTGGCCCTGCGCGAAGACGGTTACGAGACCATCATGGTCAACTGCAACCCCGAGACCGTGTCCACCGACTACGACACCTCGGACCGCTTGTACTTTGAGCCGCTGACCCTGGAAGACGTGCTGGAAATCGTGGACAAGGAAAAGCCGGTCGGCGTGATCGTGCAATACGGTGGCCAGACGCCCTTGAAGCTTGCGCTTGATTTGGAAGCCAACGGCGTGCCCATCATCGGCACCAGCCCGGACATGATTGATGCGGCCGAAGACCGCGAGCGCTTCCAAAAGCTGCTGCACGCGCTGGAGCTGCGCCAGCCGCCCAACGCCACCGCCCGCACCGAGCCCGAAGCGCTGGAGAAAGCCGCCGCCCTGGGCTACCCGCTGGTGGTGCGCCCCAGCTATGTGCTCGGTGGCCGCGCCATGGAAATCGTGCATGAGCAGCGCGACCTGGAGCGCTATATGCGCGAAGCCGTCAAGGTCAGCCACGACTCGCCCGTGCTGCTGGACCGCTTTTTGAACGACGCCATTGAGTGCGACGTGGACTGCATCCGCGATTCAGAAGGCGCCACCTGGATTGGCGGCGTGATGGAACACATTGAGCAAGCCGGCGTGCACAGCGGCGACTCGGCCTGTTCGCTGCCGCCTTACAGCCTGGCTGCGGAAACGGTTCTGGAGATCAAGCGGCAGACCGCCGCGATGGCCGGCGCGCTGCACGTGGTGGGCCTGATGAATGTGCAATTTGCGATCCAGCATATCGACGGCCGCGACGTGATCTATGTGCTCGAAGTCAATCCGCGCGCTAGCCGCACCGTGCCCTTTGTCAGCAAGGCCACCGGCGTGCAACTCGCCAAAGTGGCGGCGCGCTGCATGGTTGGCAAAACCCTGGCGCAGCAAGGCGTGGGTGTGGAAGTCGTGCCGCCTTATTTCAGCGTGAAAGAGGCGGTGTTTCCTTTCGTGAAGTTCCCGGGCGTGGACACGATTCTGGGGCCCGAGATGAAGTCCACCGGCGAGGTAATGGGCGTGGGATCGACCTTTGGTGAGGCTTTTATCAAGTCGCAACTCGCTGCCGGCGTGCGCCTGCCGCGTGGCGGCCAGGTGTTCCTATCGGTCAAGCAAAGCGATAAGCCGCGCATGGTGGGAGTCGCACGCAGCCTGCTGGCGCTGGGCTTTAGCCTGGCCGCGACCAAAGGAACCGCCGCTGCCATTCAGGCCGCGGGCATGGCCTGCAAAGCCGTAAACAAGGTCGCAGAAGGCCGGCCGCATGTGGTGGACATGATCAAGAACGAGGAAATCGTGCTGGTCATCAACACAGTCGAAGAACGGCGCAACGCCATTGCCGACTCGCGCCTGATCCGCACCTCCGCATTGCAGGCGCGTGTGACGACCTACACCACCATGGCGGGCGCAGAGGCGGCGGTCGATGGCATGCAGTACCTGGACCATTTGGGCGTGATTTCGGTGCAGGAGATGCACGCGCAACTCTTGGCATAATCGCGCGCTTGACCCAAAGGACAGTGGAGCGCGCGGCGCTGGCACTGTCCTTTGTTCTTATGGCGCGGCCTTTCTGTACCGTGCCAATGTTGTACCTTTGTTGGATGTCCCATGGCCACTATCCCCATCACCAAGCGCGGCGCTGAAATTCTGAAAGCCGAACTGCACCAGCTCAAAACGGTGGAGCGTCCGACGGTGATCAACGCGATCTCCGAAGCCCGTGCGCAAGGGGATTTGAGCGAAAACGCCGAATACGACGCAGCCAAAGACCGCCAGGGTTTTGTCGAAGGCCGTATCCAGGAAATCGAGGGCAAGCTGTCGGCGGCGCAGGTGATTGATCCGTCCGCTTTGGACGCGGGCGGCCGTGTGGTGTTTGGTGCCACGGTGGAGCTCGAACACGAAAGCACCGGCGAGCGCGTGACTTACCAGATCGTCGGCGAGGATGAGGCGGACCTGAAGCTCGGTCTGGTCAACATCAGCTCGCCCATTGCCCGCGCTTTGATTGGCAAGGAAGAGGGCGATACCGCCGTCGTCATGGCGCCGGGTGGCGAAAAAGCCTACGAGATCGTGGCGGTGCATTACCGCTGAGCGCGGCATGATGGCACGCTCCATTGCGTTGTGGCTGGGTGCCGCCTGGGTGATGGCGCTGAGCACCCTGGGTTTTCTGGTGGTCCCCTTGTTGTTCATTTATTTGCCGACGCCCGCCATGGCCGGCACCATGGCAGCGAAGCTGTTTTCGGCACAAACCGGGGTTTCGGCCGTGTGTGGTCTGGGTGTGCTGCTGACCCTGCGAGCGCCCGGAAACGGTTTTACGGCGCAGCTGTCGGCCCGCTTGCTGTTGCTGGCCTTGGCCGGTTTGCTGCTGGCTTTGTTGGTGGAGTTCGCGGTCGCGCCGCGTATCGTGGCGCGCGTTGACCTGGTCTTTTGGCACCGGGTCGGAAGCGGGATGTACCTGGGGCAGTGGCTGTGCGCGCTGGCACTGTTTGCAAGCCTGGTCCGGGCTGCGGTGCACGCGCCGGCCAGCCCTGCGCCGCCGGACGGCGCTTAGGTCTGGCTGCGTTTCTTGACGCTGGTTTGCGGTTTGGGTTTGGCGCGCTTGATATTGCCGCCGGGTGTGAGGCGCTGGTTACCCAGGACGCGCAGGGTTTTGACCTCGGGCCGCTGGCCGGGGCGTTTGCTGAATTTGAGCACTTTGACATCGCGCGGTCCGGCCTTGCGGTCCTCGTCGAGCGGCTTTTCCTTGGCCACGGCGGGCCGCCAGAGCACAATGAGCTTGCCGATGTGCTGAATCGGCGCGGCGTTGAGTTCATCGGCCAGGCTGGCGAACATGGTTTCGCGCGCAGCGCGGTCATCGGAAAAAATGCGCACCTTGATCAGGCTGTGGGCACCGAGCGCAGCGTCGATTTCTTTTTTGACGTTGGGCGTCAAGCCGTCGCCGCCCACCATGACCACGGGATCGAGGTGGTGCGCATCGGCCCGGTGGGCCTTGCGCTGGGCGGGAGTAAGTTGAATAAGGGGCATGGGGGCATTATCCCTGTTTGAAAGTCTATGAAAACCAGAACCAGCAGCAGCAAGGTCAACAAGGCCTGGCTGCACGACCATATCAACGACCCCTACGTCAAACTGGCGCAGCGCGAGGGCTACCGTGCCCGTGCCGCCTACAAACTCAAGGAGATCGACGAGGTGTTTGGTCTGGTGCGGCCCGGCCAATGCGTGGTCGACCTGGGTTGCGCGCCCGGTGCCTGGAGCCAGTACCTGCGCCGGCGTCTGGCGCCCGGCGGGGCCGCCGTGGGGGCGCTGGACGGCACCATTATTGGTTTGGACGTTCTGCCCATGGAGCCGATCGAGGGCGTGCACTTTATCCAGGGGGATTTACGGGAAGCGCAGGTTTTGGCGCAACTGGAGCAGGCGCTGGCCGGGCGCCGGGTTGATCTGGTGGTCTCGGACATGGCGCCCAACCTCTCGGGCATCGCTTCGGCAGACGCCGCCCGCATGGAGGAACTGGTCGATCTGGCGGTGGAATTTGCCCAGCAGCATATGCAGCCCGGGGGGGGCTTAGTCGCCAAGGTCTTCCACGGCGCGGGCTACGACCCGGTGTTACGGCGCTTGCGCCAGGCCTTCGTCCACGTCAAACCGCACAAGCCCAAAGCCTCGCGCGACCGGTCCTCGGAGACCTTTTTGGTCGGAATCGGCCTGCGCCAGGGTTGAAATGCCTAAAATGACCCCATCTGTCCCGGGGCAGTGCGCTGTGCATACACTTGCCCGCTTGCGCCCTTATTGGAGTTTCGCTTGAACAATCAGTGGTTTTCTAAAGTTGCGGTTTGGCTGGTCGTGGGCTTGGTGCTGTTCACCGTGTTCAAACAATTTGACTCCCACGGTGTCTCCGGGGCCGGTACGCTGGGCTATTCCGACTTCCTGGAAGAGGTGCGCAGCAAACAGATCAAGAGCGCGGTTATCCAAGAAGGCCA
>CANCTD010000173.1 GCA_947380945.1 Comamonadaceae bacterium | reverse complement strand
CTCAGCTGATCTTGATCATGTTCTTCAATACGCTGGCAACGCGGCCCTGGTCGTCGGCAACCACCATGCGGATCAGGGCGACCTTGTCGTCGTATGTGTTGGCGGTGTCGAGCATCTCGGCGGAGATGTTGGACTTCTTGGGTTTCATTTTCGCCTTCATTTCTTCCAAGGTCTCCGCCGCACTGGCGCCTTCGTCCACTGCCTCCGGGTTTTCGAGAGCCAATGCTTCGCGCTTGGCGGTTTCTTCCGCAGCGATGGCTGCCTGTTCGGCCGCAACAATCGCCTCCTGTTCCATCTGAATGGCCTTGGCGGCGGCGGCGGCGGCTTCCTTTTCCTTGTTCAAGGTGTGCATGACATAGGGACGGACCACGATCAGCAAAAAGCCGATAAAGGTCATACCCAGGGTTGCGACTTTGATGCTGTTCATGATCGATTCATCCTTGTACCAGGGAACGCTCAGGTCCATGGGCGCTTCCGGTTCAAACTTGGCCTGCACCACGCTCACCACGTCTTTGCGGGCTTCGTCAAAGCCCACCACGCCGCGCACCAGCTGCGTCATGCGCTCGAGTTCCTCGGGCGTGTAGGGGTTGGGCACAGGCGGCACGTCCTCACCCTTGTCATTTTTGGGCTGGGGCGTCGGTGCGCGCTCATTGATCACCACCGCCACGCTCAGGCGCTGGATGTCGCCGGTGGCGCTCTTGGTGTGGCGTACCGAGCGGTCAATTTCGTAGTTGCGGGTGCTGCGCGAGGCAATCGTGTTGCGCTCGTCGGTCGCACTCGGTGTGGTGCTTTGGGTATTGGCGCTGGTGGTCGGCGTAGGCGGCGCGGTATTGGACAAGGTACCGGGGACGCCGCCAGCTTCTTTGGAGCTGTTTCGGTCTTCGCTCAGAATTTCCGAACGGGTCTTGGGACCTTTACCGCTGGTGTCATAGTCTTCCACCGTGGTCTCGGTCTGGCTGAAGTCCAGCGCCAGATTAACCTGCGAGCGCACATTCGCTTCGCCGACGATGGGCGAGAGAATTTGCAGCACGCGCTGGCGATACAGGTCTTCCTGGTTTTGCTTGTGCTTGGTCTGACCCGCTGACAAACCCATGGCCAGCTCGCTGGCGCTCTCGGTCATCAGCTTGCCGTAGTTGTCGACGATCACCACGTTGTCGGGTGTGAGCAGTGGCACGCTGGATGCAATCAAGTGCACCATGGCCTGTACCTGCAAGGGGCTGACGGTGCGTCCCGATTGGGGCGTGACCACGACCGAGGCCTTGGGCGGCGTGCGGTCACGCACAAACACCGAAGGCTTGGTAATCGCCAAGTGCACGCGGGCGGCCTGGATGGTCTCAATTTGCAAAATGCTGCGCGCCAACTCCTGCTCCATGGCGGCGTTGTAACGCGCCTGCTCCATGAACTGGCTGGTGGTCAGTGCCGACTGGTCCTTGAGCGCGTCCAGGCCTGTGGGCATGGTCTTGGGCAAGCCTTTGGATGCCAGAAAAATGCGGGCCGCGTGGTAGCGGTCGGTGGGCACGGTGATCTGGCCGTTGGCACTGTCGATCACCGGTTTGTAGTCAGCGGCTTTGAGTGCTTCAAACACGGCTTGTTGATCGCCCTCGGTCACACCGGTCATCACCGGGCGGTACGCGGGCTGGTTCATCGCCACAAAAATAATCGCGAACAGGAGGCAGACAACAGCAATCACCAAAACCGGCATGGCGCGCTTGACAGAGGGTTGGGCCAGCGTGCGCTGTATAGGGCCGAACAGGCCGCTGTAGTCTTCGGGAGCGACCATGGCACCGTTGTTGCCGTAGCCGTTGGCAAGCATGCCGCCGCCATTGCCCATGGCCATGGCATTGTTCATGCCGTTATTCATGCCATTGGTCATGGCGCCGCCGTTACCGGGGTTGTTGGTCGCCAGGTTGCCGCCCTGCCCCGACGCACGGCGGTCGCCTGCGCTGCGGGTCGCCAGCGGTTGCTCATCGACCGAGGCGGGTACGAAGGTGCCGGTATTAGCAAGTGCGGTGGCCATAAAACAAGTCTTTCAGCGCGGTAGATGTCGTTCGGGGTTCGGGCTTAAACCGGCATGTTCATGATGTCTTCGTAAGCTTTGAGTACCTTGTTGCGTACTTGCAAAGTGGCTTCAAAAGACAGCGAGGCTTTTTGCATTTTCAACACCACGTCGGTCAGCGGCACCTGCTCGCCGCGCTCAAACGCGTTGTTGGTTTCCTGCGAGTCCAGTTGCAGGCTGTTGGTTTCTTTGACGGCCTGGCGCACCATGTCCGAAAAATCCGACTTGGCTACCGTTTGCCCGCCCAAGCCGTCGATGCCCACGCCGCTGGCTTGCGCAGCATGGGATTTCAGCGTTTGCAGCATCGACGCGATGCTGTTGGCAGAAGTGGCTTTTTCAATCATGGCGGATGTCCTTCTTGGTACTGCACAGCTCAGGCTGCGGCGCCCACGGCGTCAGGGGTTTCACGCAAGCGCGCCAGCTTGTAGCGCAAGGTGCGCGGGCTGATGCCCAGCTTTTGCGCGGCCTCTTCCCGGCTCTTGCTCTCCATCAGCGCGGCCTGGATGATCGACAACTCGTTGTGTTTGACCGAGGCATGCAAACCCTGGGGCACAGCAGACCGGACGGCGGCATGCGGCAGGTGTTCGGCGGCGGGCGCGTAAGGCAGCTGGGGCGCACCCAATTCGATATCACCCATCAGGTCCAGCGGATTGATCGAGTCATCGAACATCAGGTGGTGCACGTCAATCACGTGGTCGCTGGCGATCACCATAGCGCGTTGCACCACGTTCTCCAGCTCACGCACATTGCCCGGCCAGCTGTAATCGAGCAAAGCATGTTGCGCCTGGGGGCTGATTTCCCATGGCTGGGTCTGGGTCTGCGCGCAGTAGCGGGCCAGCATGCGCACCACCATCGGCAGGATGTCGCCGGTGCGTTCGCGCAGGGGCGGGATGCGCAGCTTGAAAGTGCTCAAGCGGAAATACAGGTCTTCGCGGAACTCGCGCTGGCCTATGGCCTCGCGCAGATTCTTGTTGGTGGCGGCGATGATCTTGACGTTCAGCGCGATCGGGCGCTCCGAACCGAGCCGGGTCAGCGTGCGCTCTTGCAGCACGCGCAGCAGCTTGGATTGCAAGTGCATGGGCAGCTCGCCGATTTCATCCAGGAACAGCGTGCCGCCCTGGGCTTGCTCGAACAGGCCGCGATGGTCTTTCACCGCGCCGGTGAACGCACCTTTTTCGTGGCCGAACAGCAGGTCTTCCATCATGTGCTCGGGCAGTGCGGCGCAGTTCAGGCCCACAAACGGGCCGCGCGCCACCACCGACGATTCGTGCACCACACGCGCCAGCACTTCCTTACCGGCACCGGTGGGCCCTTCAATCAGCACATTCACATTGGCCAGCGCCACACGTTGCGCCAGGGCCAGCAGGTTGCGGCTGACCGGATCCACGTACACCACGTCGCGCACGGCGGGCACGGGGGATACTTTGGCGCTATGGGCGTCGGTATGTTTGTCCTGCTCGGGCTGCTGCACCGGGTGCAGGGCAGCCTCCCAGGTGGCAACCGCCCAGTCATCGGTGGCAATCACATGCAAGGCACCGGTGCGCATCGCGGCGACGGTCACCTCCAGATTGCGGCGCTCCACGCGGCACAAGATGGAAGGACGCTTTTGGTCTGAGGGGCAGGCATCGATCAAATCCTTGACCGCATGCAGCAAATCGCAATCCTGTCCCAGGCCGACCACCACCAGGTCAACTTCTCCGGCACGAATCGGCACATTGAGGTCGTCCAGGGTGCGCACAACATGCACCGACATACCCAGGTCAATCAAGGCGGCCTGATCCTGCGGGCGCAGAGCCCGGAAAGGATCCAGCCACAAGGCTTGGAGAGGTTGGTTCAAATTTGGCATGGCTAGACGGATATAGGGTCTGAGAAACCCCAATAAGCAGGAGCCGTGCCACCATATTTCGTCGGATTGCCGACGCCTCGTCCGCCAGCGGCAAGCCATTGCCGCCCGGCTACCGTCTGCGGCCCAGGATGACCGCGTCCACCCCTCGCGGGGGAGGCTTACGGCGCTTAACGCGCCATCGCCAGCACCGGCTTGGCAACAGCCGGCTTGGCGTCAAAGCCCTGGCAGGGCCGCCCATCCATGGCCAATATTTGTTGCGCCGGCATCATGCGTGACTTGAAACCCATCAATTTGCAGCTGTAAGGCAGCTTGGGATCCCAGCTGGTGGCGAAAAATCGGCATTTCCAGCAGTTCACCGGCGT
>CANCTD010000172.1 GCA_947380945.1 Comamonadaceae bacterium | reverse complement strand
TGCCGGTACTGCGCAAAGTCCACCGGCAGCAGCACCGCCTGCGGGCACAGCTGCGCCGCTTTCATCAGCCCCATGGCCGAGCCCACGCCGAACTGGCGCGCCGCATAGGTGGCGGTGGTGATCACCCCGCGCCCGGTGTAGTCGCGCAGCAGCGGAAATTCAGAAACCGGAATCTCGTGCAGCGCCCGGCTGCTGTCACCCAGCATCAGGTCCTCGTCTACCTTGCGCCGCCCGCCGCCTATCACCACCGGCAAGCCCTTGAGCTGCGGGTAGCGCAGCAACTCCACCGACGCGTAAAACGCGTCCATGTCCAGGTGGGCGATGCGGCGCAGTGTCACGGGCTGCTCGCCAAGACCTTCAAGTGCGCGTCCTTGGCACCCGGGACCCACGCCAATGCAATGCCCTGGTCCAGCGTGACGAGGCAGCCTTGGTTCCGCACCGCGAGCGCAAGCAGGTAGGCGTCCGTGATCTGCGCCGGGCGCAACAGCACGTCCCAATTCAGTCCGTGTGTGGCCAGTGGGTCGACCGCGTCGGGCCAAAAGGCGTGCATCGGGTGTGTCATCGCCGCCTGCAAGCCGCGCACCACGGTTTGCATGGGCAGGCGGTTGGGGTAATTGGGCTGCGAGAGGATGCGCACGCAGCCGTTCAGCGTAATCGGACAACTGGCCCAACCGTCTTGGGTGCCAGCCAGCCAACGGGTGCACAGGCTGTGGTGAATATGGTTGGCATCCAGCAATGCAATCAGCACACTGGTGTCGAGCAGGGCGCGCATGGGCTAGAGCTTTAGTTGGGGCTTGAGTTTTGGCCTTAGTCGCCGGTTTCGTCCCGCAGGGCGCGCACCGTGGCGTCGGTCACGATGTGCTGGCCCGGCGTGGTCAGCGGGCTGAAGCCAAATACCGGGGATGCTTGCGCGGCGCTGGGGTCTTTCGCGGGCCGGGGCTCGGCGTCTGCCAGGCCCAGCTGAATGGCCAGGCGCAAGGTGTCCGAGATGATGCGCCCCGCTGTGGTCTGGCGCGCCTTGGCCAGGGCTTTGGCAGCGGCCAACACGTCGTCATCCAGATCAAAAGTGGTACGCATGGTTTAAGTGTATCTGATGCAACTGCATCAGATGCGGAGTCTGCTACCTCAGGCTTGCGGGAAAGTGCCCGGCAGCAAAATCGATTTATCCACGTTTTGGATGTTGGTGTGCCCACAAAACGCCATGGTGATGTCCAGCTCTTTGTGGATGATTTGCAGCGCCTTGGTCACGCCGGCTTCGCCCATCGCACCCAGGCCATAGGCCATAGCGCGGCCGATCAGCGTGCCGCGTGCGCCCAGTGCCCAGGCTTTGAGCACGTCCTGCCCGCTGCGGATGCCGCCGTCCATCCACACCTCGATGTCCGAGCCCACCGCCGCCACGATGGCCGGCAGCGCCTCAATGCTTGACTGCGCGCCGTCCAGCTGCCGCCCGCCGTGGTTGCTCACCACCAGCGCGTCGGCCCCGCTAGCCACCGCCAGGCGGGCGTCTTCCACGTCCTGAATGCCTTTCAAGATCAGCTTGCCGCCCCATTGCTCCTTAACCCAAGCGATATCGGCCCACGACAGGCGCGGGTCAAACTGCTCGTTGGTCCAGGCCGCCAACGAATTCATGTCGCTCACCTCTTTAACGTGGCCCACCAGGTTGCCAAAAGTGTGGCGGCGCGTGCCCGCCATGCCGAGGCACCAGCGCGGCTTGGTCATGAGGTTGACGATGTTGGCAATCGTGGGGCGGGGCGGTGCAGTCAGGCCGTTTTTCAGGTCTTTGTGGCGCTGGCCGATCACCTGCAAATCCAAAGTGAGCACCAGCGCGCTGCAACCGGCTTTGCGTACGCGCTCAATCATGTTCACCATGGCCTGGCGGTCGCGCATCATGTAGAGCTGGAACATAAAGGGCGCGCGGGTGTGGGCGGCAATATCCTCAATCGAGCAGATGCTCATGGTGGACAAGATGAACGGAATGCCAAACTTTTCAGCCGCGCGCGCCGCCTTGATCTCACCGTCCGCGCTTTGCATGCCGGTCAGGCCCACGGGTGCAATCGCCACCGGCATCTTGGCCGGCACGCCCACCATGGTGGTCGCCGTGCTGCGGTTTTCCATGTTCACCGCCACCCGCTGGCGCAGCTTGATCTTCTGGAAATCGGCCTCGTTGGCCCGGTATGTGCCCTCGGTCCAGCTGCCCGAATCGGCATAGTCATAAAACATGCGCGGCACGCGCTTTTTCGCCAAAACGCGCAGGTCTTCAATCGTGGTGATCACGGGCATGGGGGGTGTCTCCGGTTAGGGCTTTGATGCTAACGGGAATGGTTGGGCGGGAGTGTGAGGAAATTTGTGGGGGAGGGGTGGGGGTTTGAAATTTGTTGGGGGTGACGGATGGCGATTGATCTATAGTCAGTTAGTTGCTATTAGTTGCAAAAAAATATTGATTAAAGCGTTTAGGTACATCAAATTTAGCTCAGGAAATACAAGACCCGCTATGGCTCGCCTTCATCTCTACCGCTATCAAATCCTTCCAGTCGATCGGAACTTTCAAGGTGACCTGTATGGCCCACAAACCTTGGATGACCTCCTAGATCAAAAGAATCAGATTTTTAGAGATGCGCTCGATTCACCAAAGCTCTTCTTCTCTTCGCGATCGGAGACTAAAGCGAAGTTGGTATATGAAGATCAAAGTTTTAGCCTCTATATGGTTGCGGCAAACCGCTCTCAGAAGCACGAAACCAAGGACTTTCTAACCGAACAGATCGAAAACTGGCCAAAAGTGTTGGTCGCCGTTTGGAATGAGCCTGACAAGCAGTTAGTCGCGGTTCAGCACCGCGCTTCCGCGTTCCAAGACACCGATGCGGTAATGAAACTGATTTTTGATCCGATCGCGCCGCTCTTAGCCGAACGGCAACTCGTTGCTATGTGGGAGCCGCTGTTCGAGAGGAGTGCGTTTTGGGACCTCGCACGCCGTTATGAAGGCAAGATTCAAGAGGTAGACTTTGAGTTAATTACGCCCAACATGGCGAATATTTCAAAGGTGCTTCCTGAGAATTTGCGCGATTTTGCAAAGCTAACAAACGCTGTAAAGAGCCACGTCACTCTTGCATGTGATCCTAGCTCTGCGCTGAAGATCGCCGAACAAAACGAGATGCTCTCTTCATTAGTTGATTACGCAAGTCAAGGTGGTGGCGACATTTCAATTCGACTTCATGGCTTCAAAAAGAAGCTTCATACGGCGCGATCAATCCGTGAGATCGAAGTTGATGAAGTTTCAGTGCAAGGGAACCCGCAGCAAGTTGCTGAAGCACTCAAAGGCCTCCTGGCGTGACTGGGCAAGTCGAAAAGACTGCGCTGTACTCGCTTGTCGGTGGGCTGTTGTGCCAGTTTGCACAGGAAATGCTTCAAAGTCAGTATCTGACCGATTTTCTCCAGGAAAACCTAATCAACCTTTTGGCTGCTCTCTTAGCAGTGAACTCAGCAACGGTGGGTATCGTATTGACCAAGGTTCGAGAACTTATCGAGAAGCATGGGCATGGTGGAGCCCTCAAGGAGACGAAAGAGCAGTTACTTCTTTCAGTAAAAGAGCAGCTTGGATTAATCGTCGCGGCCGTCGTGATATTGACGCTTCACACGTCAAAGCATGTGGCGTCAATATCAAGCCTGCCTTTCGTGGTTGCGGCCGCCCTGTCGGGCGTGTTTATCTACGCAATGGTGGTGTTGTACGACGTCGCGAAGTCCGTGCTAATCATCATCGACTTCGATCCAAAGGACTGATGTCTAACGCGGCGCTCCACCCGCGCACCACAGAGCAGCAATTCGAATTTGATGTTTGCGTTGCGTCCATTTCCCCAGATGGTCCGCTAAAGCCAGCGTTATCTTGAGGTGGAAAGGCCTCGCGCAGTTGCAGAACCTGGCTGTAAAAGCTGTTGGTAAAGGTAGTGACAGCTGCATCGCCAGCCGCGAACTGGTCTGCCAAAGCTGGAACCGTCGCGGATTTGTTTCGCTTGATTGAAGTCATTGCATGAACCCTTTTGTTCTTCGAAGCATACGCAATCAGTTAACACGTTCGGGCTGATCGAACCCAGGCTGCGAACGAGCAGCCTTCTGGGTTATATCCCTACCATCGTCTCCGCACCCGAATCAAACCCCACATTTTTCAAATGCTGCGCCAGCCCCGCGTCTTTGCTGGTGGCGTGTAGCGGGAACCATTCGGCCAGGGCTTCGGCCATGCGGGTAATGAGCTCTGTGTCGCCTTGCTCGCTGAGTGGCACGACG
>CANCTD010000171.1 GCA_947380945.1 Comamonadaceae bacterium | reverse complement strand
GTCATGTCCTCCGGCGCAATCGAGCGGGCTACCGCCAGCAGTTCATGTTTGCCTGCGGCTTCGAGCTCGCTCTCCAGTTCGTAGGCGGTATCAAAGTGGTCTTCGACGCTGCGCTTGGTGCGGCCGGTCACAAAAATCATCTGCCGGATGCCGGCTGCGTAGGCCTCTTCAACGGCGTACTGGATCAGCGGCTTGTCCACCACCGGCAGCATTTCTTTGGCCGAGGCTTTGGTGGCCGGCAAAAAGCGGCTGCCCAAACCGGCAATCGGGAAAACCGCTTTATCAATCAATGGCTTCATAGGTGTCGATTCCAAAGGTAAATGTGGGAGCGCAGACACGGAAAATCTTAATCTGCACCAGCTTCATGGCGCAAATACGTCAGCCAGGCGCTGCGCACAGGCCTGCGCCAGCGCAGCGTCCGCAGCCTCAACCATGACGCGCAGCAGGGGTTCGGTACCGCTGGCGCGCACCAGCACCCGCCCGCCGTCGCCCAATTCGGCCTCCACTGCGCGCAGCGTCTGCTGCGCCTGCGGGTTGTGCTGCCAGTCGTAGCCCGAGGCGATGCGCACATTGATCAGCACCTGGGGGAACAAGGTTAACTCGGCCAACAATTGCGACAAGGACTGCCCCGCCCGCACGCATGCCGCCAGCACCGACAAAGCCGAAATCACGCCGTCGCCGGTGCTGTGCCGGTCCAGCGCCAGCAGGTGGCCTGAGCCCTCGCCGCCCAGGATCCAGCCATGCTTTTCCAGCTCCTCCAGCACATAGCGGTCGCCCACCTTGGCGCGCACCAAGGGAATGCCCTGGGCACGCAAGGCAAGCTCCACTGCCATATTGGTCATCAGCGTGCCGACCACGCCTGCCACCTTCTGTCCTTGCCGGCGGCGCTTTTGCACGAGCAGGTACAGCAACTCGTCTCCGTTGTACAGACGGCCCTGCGCGTCAACCACTTGCAGCCGGTCGGCATCGCCGTCCAGGGCAATGCCGTAGTCCGCCTGCGCCGCCTGCACGGCAGCAACCAGCGCTTGCGGATGGGTTGCGCCCACGTCTTTGTTGATATTCATGCCGTCGGGCGCGCATCCGATGGTGCTGACACTTGCGCCCAGTTCCCGCAGCACAGTGGGTGCGACCTGGTAGGCCGCGCCATGGGCTGCGTCGACCACCAGTTTCAAGCCCTTGAGCGTGAGGTCTGCGGGGAAGGCGCTTTTGCAAAATTCGATGTAGCGCCCCGCCGCATCGGTCAGGCGGCGGGACTTGCCCAGGTGCGCGGAGTCCACCCATGCGGGCTCCTGCTCCAGCATGGCCTCGACCTCGCGCTCCCATTCGTCAGACAGCTTGCTGCCCTGGGCGCTGAAAAATTTGATGCCATTGTCGGCAAAGGCGTTGTGGCTGGCGCTGATGACAACACCCAAAGCCGCGCGCTGCGCCCGCGTGAGAAAAGCCACGCCGGGCGTGGGCAAGGGCCCGAGCAGGACCACATCGACACCGGCTGAATTGAAGCCGCTTTCCATTGCACTCTCCAGCATGTAGCCGCTGATGCGCGTGTCTTTGCCAATCAAAACAGTGGGCCGCTCCTCGGTTTTCTTGAGCACACGGCCTACTGCATGCGCCAGGCGCAAGACAAAGTCCGGCGTGATCGGTGCCACACCCACCGTGCCACGGATGCCATCGGTTCCAAAATAGGTTCTGCGCATGTTTATCCCTCGGGTATGCCGGTTCGATCTTGTTCTTAGTTCGGTGTCTGCGATTCCTGGGCCTGCATCGCAGACCACACCGCAAGGCCTTGCACCGTGGCCTGAACATCGTGCACGCGCAGCAGGCGCGCGCCGCGATCCGCCGCAAGCACTGCGGCAGCCACGCTGGCCACCAGGCGGCTGCCCTCGCCCAGTCCGGCGGCAGCTGCGAGCGAGGACTTGCGCGACCACCCCGCCAGCAGCGGATAACCGCAGGCCAAGAGCTCGCGCTGGCGCGCCAGCAGCGCAAAGTTCTGCGCCACCGTTTTGCCAAAACCGATGCCGTAGTCCAGGCAGATGCGGGCAGGGGCCACACCAACGGACTCCAGGTCCTGCGCCGCACCCACCAGGAACTGCGCCACCTGGGGCACAGCGTCGCCCTCCATAGGCGCGGTTTGCATGGTGCGGGGTTCGCGGTGCATGTGCATCAGACACACGCCACAGCTGCCATGCTGGCTGATGAGGTCGCGGGCGCTGCGGTGTGGGCTTGGGTTTTCGTTCAAGGCCGAAGCATCCGCCCGCTCAGCCTGCCAACGCATGGCCCACACGTCGTTGATGATGTCTGCGCCCGCGTCCAGGGCCCACTGCATCACCTGCGGCTTGTAGGTGTCCACCGAAACCGGCACACCCAGCGTCAGTGCGTGCTGCAAAACCGGCTGCACGCGCGCCCATTCGTCTTGCGCACTCACCGGTTGCGCGCCGGGGCGGGTGGACTCACCGCCTATGTCCAGCAGGTCCGCGCCTTCCCGCAGCAACTGCTCGCAATGGGCACGCGCGGCATCCGCAGAAAAATGACGGCCACCGTCGGAAAACGAATCCGGCGTGACATTGACGATGCCCATGACCCGGGGGCGGCTCAGGTCAATGTGGAAGCGGGTGGTCTGCCAGTGCATGGTAGTCAAAAAAACGGGGCCGTAAAGCCCCGTTTGGTTCAGACATCTCCGCTCTCAGGCGGCGGTGGGCTCCACCGGCGGGACGACGGCGGGCGTGGCCGGCGCTGAACCACCGCTGTCGCCGCCGCTGGTAGGTGGCCGCGGTGCCCAGTCCTTGTTCACCCGGGGCTCACGCCCGGCCATGATGTCGTCGAGCTGCTCGCTGTCAATGGTTTCCCACTCGAGCAGGGCTTTGGCCATGGCGTGCATCTTGTCCTGGTTGTCTTCGATCAGCTTGCGGGCCAGGGCGTATTGCTGGTCGATGATGCGGCGCACTTCCGCGTCGACCTTTTGCATGGTTTGCTCGCTCATGGTCGTGGTCTTGGTGACCGAGCGACCCAGGAATACTTCACCCTCGTTTTCGGCATACACCATGGGGCCAAGTGCCTCGGTCATGCCGTAGCGGGTGACCATGTCGCGGGCGATCTGCGTGGCGCGCTCGAAGTCGTTGCTGGCTCCGGTGGTCATCTGCTTCATGAACACCTCTTCAGCGATACGGCCACCAAACAGCATGCTGATCTGGTTGAGCATGTAATCGCTGTCGTAGGAATAGCGGTCTTGCGCGGGCAGGCTCATGGTGACACCCAGCGCACGACCGCGCGGGATGATGGTCACTTTGTGCACCGGATCGCACTTGGGCAATAGCTTGCCAATCAGCGCATGGCCGGACTCGTGGTAAGCCGTGTTGCGGCGCTCTTCCTCGGGCATGACCATGCTCTTGCGCTCGGGGCCCATCAGGATTTTGTCCTTGGCCTTCTCGAAGTCCTGCATCTCGACCACACGGGCGTTGCGCCGTGCCGCCATCAGCGCCGCCTCGTTACACAAATTCGCCAAATCGGCACCCGACATACCGGGCGTGCCGCGCGCGATCACGCTGGGATTCACGTCTTGCGATGCGGGGATCTTGCGCATGTGCACCGCCAGAATTTGCTCGCGGCCACGGATGTCGGGCAGCGTGACGTAGACCTGCCGGTCAAAACGCCCGGGGCGCAAGAGCGCGGCGTCCAGGATGTCGGGGCGGTTAGTGGCTGCGACCACGATGACGCCTAGGTTGGTCTCAAAACCGTCCATCTCGACCAGCATCTGGTTCAGGGTCTGTTCGCGCTCGTCATTGCCGCCGCCCAGGCCTGCGCCGCGCTGGCGACCCACTGCGTCGATCTCGTCAATAAAAATAATGCAAGGCGCGTTCTTCTTGGCGTTATCAAACATGTCGCGCACGCGGGATGCGCCCACGCCGACAAACATTTCCACGAAGTCCGAGCCGGAAATGCTGAAGAAAGGCACTTTGGCCTCGCCGGCAATTGATTTGGCCAGCAGGGTTTTACCGGTTCCGGGTGGGCCCACCAGCAACAAACCACGCGGAATACGGCCACCCAGTTTTTGGAATTTGGTCGGGTCTTTGAGAAAATCAACGACCTCTTTCACCTCTTCTTTGGCTTCATCGCATCCGGCCACATCGGCGAATGTCACCTGGTTGGTGTTCTCGTCCATCATGCGGGCTTTGCTTTTGCCAAAGCTGAAGGGGCCGCCTTTGCCGCCGCCTTGCATCTGGCGCATGAAATACACCCACACGCCGATCAGGAGCAGCATAGGCCCCCAACTGACCAGCAGCGTCATCAGCAA
>CANCTD010000170.1 GCA_947380945.1 Comamonadaceae bacterium | reverse complement strand
CTGGCTACGGTGGAGTTCGCCAAAACGCTGCGCTATGTCGATGCCAGTCGCTGGCTGGTGGCCGGCCAATCGGTGGGCGGGCTGACCACGGTGGCGACTGTGGGTCGCGCGCCGGAGGGCTTGTTGGGGGGCATCAATTTTTCAGGGGGCACTGGCGGTAACCCGGACGCGAACCCCGGACGCCCCTGCAACCCCGGCGCGATAAGCCGTTACTGGGGCGACATCGCCAAAAACGCCAAGGTACCCATGCTCTGGCTGTACTGGGAAAACGACAAATACTGGGGACCTGATACTCCCAAAGACTGGCACCAGGCATGGACCCGTGGCGGCGGTCAGGCGCAATTCACAGGCTTCGGGCCTTCTGGCGAAAACGGACATAACGGCCTGAATGAAGACATGGACCATTGGCTGCCCGTAGTGGACCGGTTTCTGCAGGACCTGGGATTCGACCGACCGGCCATCGTGACGGCGCCGCCACCCAGTGGCTTTGCAGATATTGCGGATGCAAGCCGCGTCCCTGTCAGCAACGCAGGCAAGGCGGCCTATGCCAAGTTTTTGGATATGGCAGCCCCAAAAGCTTTTGCCATCACGACCAAGGGTGGCTATGGCTTTGCCCGGGGTGACTATGCGGCAGGCCGGGCGTTGGGCAACTGCCAACGCAATAACGGAAACACCTGCGCGCTGTATGCCGTCAACGACGACGTGGTGTGGAAGCCCTGATGGGCTTGACCCTGGATTGCGCAATGTGTATAGTTTTAGTATTTCATACACATCGATAGAGCTTTATGCGAACCAATATCGAAATTGACGACAAGTTGATGGCTGACGTGATGGCCGCCGGGGGCTTCAAAACGAAGCGGGAAGCCGTCGAAGCGGGTTTGAAACTCATCAAACGGCGCGAAGCGTACGCTGCCATACGGGCTGCGCGTGGGACTTTATTCTGGGATGATTCCGAAGAAGCCTGGGCGCAATACCGGGCCTCGCTTGCTACTGAACCAGCTGCGTCGGCAAGTCAGGCCGCTCCTGCTGTAGACGCCAAGCCAGCCCAGCGGCTGCGCCGCAAAGTTGCCCGCGGATCTGCCGCATGATTCTGGTGGATTCCAGCGTCTGGATCGACTATTTCAAGGGCGCTAGAAATTCACAAACGGATCGTCTAGACGCCTTGCTTGCGGGCGCTGACGAAGAGCTGGGCGTGGCAGACTTGGTGGTTTTCGAGGTGCTACGCGGTTTCTCAGCGCCTAAAACAAAGGACCATGCGCAGGCCTTGCTATTGAGTACGCGGGTCCTTGAAATCGGTGGCTTGGACAACGCGCTCCTAGCCGCCGGGCATTACAGCGCTTTGCGTGCGCAGGGCTACACCGTACGCAGCCCCGTTGACGTGTTGCTTGCAAGTTTCTGCATTTCTAATGGCCACATGCTGCTGCACCGCGATGGCGACTTCGATGTGATGGCGACCTTGCGCGGATTACAGATCGCGCCCCACTGAATCTCCCCAACCGGAAGCGCCCATGTTCACCAAAATCCTCATCGCCAACCGTGGCGAAATCGCCTGCCGGGTCGCGGCTACGGCGCGGCGCATGGGCATTCGCACGGTGGCCGTGTATTCGGATGCCGACGCGCAGGCGCTGCATGTGCGGCAATGCGATACGGCGTTGCCTATTGGCGGATCAGCCGCCTCAGAGAGCTATTTGCGCGGTGAGGCCATCATCGCCGCCGCATTGGCCAGCGGCGCGCAGGCGGTGCATCCAGGCTACGGGTTTTTGAGCGAGAACGCTGACTTTGCGCAGGCCTGTTGGGACGCGGGCTTGGTATTCATAGGGCCGCCACCGGCTGCCATGCGTGCCATGGGTTTGAAGGCCGAGTCCAAGCAATTGATGGGGCGTGCCGGCGTGCCGCTGGTGCCCGGCTACCACGGCGCGGACCAGGGCGCGGCGCTTTTGCAGCGCGAGGCGGATCGCATCGGCTATCCCGTCCTGATCAAAGCCAGCGCGGGCGGCGGCGGCAAGGGCATGCGCATCGTCGAAGCGCCAGGCGACTTTGCCGCAGCGCTTGCCAGTTGCCAGCGCGAGGCGGTGAGCAGCTTTGCCAACGGCGCGGTGTTGATTGAAAAATATGTGCAACGCCCGCGCCATATTGAGGTGCAGATTTTTGGCGACAGCCACGGAAACTGCGTGCACCTGTTCGAGCGCGATTGTTCGGTGCAACGCCGCCACCAAAAGGTGCTGGAAGAAGCCCCCGCGCCCGGCATGACCCAAGCCCTGCGCGCACAAATGGGCGCGGCGGCGGTCGCGGCCGCGCGGGCGGTTGACTATGTGGGCGCGGGAACGGTGGAGTTCATCGTTGCGCAAACCGGCTACGACCAGCCGGATTCCATGCAATTTTTTTTCATGGAAATGAACACGCGCCTGCAAGTCGAGCATCCAGTCACCGAGGCCATTACGGGCCTGGACTTGGTGGAGTGGCAGCTGCGCGTAGCCAGCGGCGAGCCCTTGCCTTTGCGCCAAGAGCAGTTGCAGATCAGCGGCCACGCCATCGAGGCGCGCATCTGCGCGGAGGAACCGGACAAGAATTTTCTGCCAGCGGTTGGCCCCCTGGCCGTGTTCCGCACGCCGGATTGCGCCCGCTTCGCGCCTGGTGCCGTACGCATGGATAGCGGCGTTGGCGCAGGCGACTGCATCAGCCCGTTTTACGACCCCATGATCGCCAAGCTGATCGTGCACGGCAGCACCCGCGAGGAGGCGCTGGCGCGTATGGATGCGGCGCTTGCGCAAACCCATATTGCGGGCGTGGCCAATAACGTGCAGTTTCTGCGTCACGTGATCGCCACCCCTGCCTTCGCCGGTGCTGCGCTGGACACGGCCTTGATCGCGCGCGAGTCAGACCGGCTCTTTGGGCAGGACGCCGTGGGCGCGCACAGGGCGGTGCTCAGCGCGGTGGCGCAGTTGCTGCGCCAGGAGCGCGCGCTGGAAACCGCCGACCCGTTCAGCCGCCGCGATGGCTGGCAATCGCATGGTGAGACGGTGCGCTGTTTGGAATGGGTATATGCCGACGCCCCGCTGACGGCCTGCTTGCACTATGGGCACGACTGTACTTGCCGCGTGCGCCTCGCAGACGAAACCCATGCCATTCAGATCGACCAGGGCGATGCCCCGTTTGCCCTGCGCATCCGCTGGGGCACGCAGGAATGGCGCGCGGATGTGGACGGTATGGACGGCCTGGTGCATGTGTTCACGCCGCAGGGCGCAACCAGCATACGCCGCGCCGATCCGCTGGCACAGCGCCAGGCGCAAGCGCCCCACGGCGGATTGCAGGCGCCGATGCCGGGCAAGGTTTTGCAGATGCTGGTGCGCGTGGGCGAACCGGTAGTGGCCGGTCAAACCCTGGCGCTGATGGAAGCCATGAAGATGGAGCACAGCATCCGCGCCCCGTTTGCGGGTGTGGTGGCTGAGCTGCTTTATGCCAGCGGCGCGCAGGTGGCAGAGGGCGCGGCGCTGCTGCGCTTGGACCCCGCCTGAGCGGCTTGGCCCGCAGCGTAGACAATCCCCTTCTTTCACCTGCAACCCGCTTTCAAGCCCGCCACCATGGACATCACGTTTTGCTGCGCCGATACCAACGCCGACGAATGGCTGCCCGGCCTGCGCGCCGCTTTGCCCGAGGCCACCATCACGCTGTGGCAAGCGGGCGCGCCACCCGCGCGGTACGCCATCGTCTGGCAGCCGCCCAAGCAGTTTTTTGCCGAACAGCCGCAGTTGCGCGCGCTCTTCAACATCGGTGCGGGCGTCGATGCCCTGATGGGGCCGCACCTGTCGCCCCAGACGCTGGTGGTGCGCCTCAATGACGCCGGCATGGCCGACCAAATGGCCGAATACGTGTGCCACGCGCTGATCCGGCATTTCCGCGAATTCGCGGTTTATGAACGTGATATGGCGCAGCGCCAATGGACTTCCCGCGAGTCCTTGCCGCGCGAGCAGTTCCCCGTGGGCGTGATGGGACTGGGTGCGCTGGGCGAGCGCGTGGCGCGTGCGGTTGCCGTATTCGGTTTCCCCGTGCTGGGTTGGAGCCGCAGCGCCAAGCAGATTGCCGGTGTGGAATGCTTCAGCGCTTCGCAAGGGTTTGCGCCTTTTTTGCGGGGCACGCGCGTGCTGGTCAATATGCTGCCGCTGACCGCCGAGACCGAGAACATCCTGAACCGCGCCACGCTGTCGCAGTTGCAGCCCGGCGCACTCCTGATCAACGTGGCACGCGGCCGCCATCTGGTCGAGGAAGACCTGCAGCCGCTGCTCGACAGCGGGCAG
>CANCTD010000169.1 GCA_947380945.1 Comamonadaceae bacterium | reverse complement strand
TCCATCCTCGTTAACCGGATGAAAGTCGCGGGCAGCTAGCTTGTTCCGCCCCGAACTGCTGGCCCTGGCCGCGGCCCTGTGCTGGGCTGTTGGCAGCTTGTTTTCGGCCCGCGCCGCGTCGCGCATGGGCACGATTGGATTCAATCGCTGGCGGCTGGTTTTTGCCTCTTCGGTGCTGTGGCTGGCCGTGGGTATCGGCGGACGCTGGAGCCCCTTGGCCTGGTCCGATGCCGCGCTCTTGGCACTGTCTGGCCTGGTCGGTATTTGCGTGGGCGATACGGCCTTGTTTGCCTGCATGAACCGCTTGGGTCCGCGCCGCAGCGGCGTGCTGTTCGCCTGCCACGCCTTGTTTTCCGCGCTGCTCGCTTGGTGGTTTCTGGGCGAAACCCTGTGGGGCGCTGCGTTGGCGGGCAGTGTCTTGTTGGTTGGTGGCGTGATGGTGGCCGTGCTGTGGGGACGCCGCCTTACCGAGACGCATGTATGGGAAGCGACCCGGGGGCGTTTGTTGGTCGGGGTTGCGCTGGGCCTGACCGCCGCGCTGTGCCAAGCCTTGGCCACGCTGATGCTCAAGCCCTTGATGGCCGCAGGGGTGGACGCGGTGGCAGGATCGGCTGTGCGCCTGAGCGCCGCCCTGGCCTTGCACCTGGCGGTACGGGCATTGCGCTATCCCGCAGCACAATTGAACGCGCCCTTGCAAGCGGCCGACTTGCGCAACACCTTTTTCAGTGCGGCGATTGCCATGGGCCTGGGCATGACCCTGATCCTGCTGGCCCTGCAGCACGGGCAGGCCAACTTGGTGGGCATGTTCTCGTCGGTCTCGCCGGTGTTATTGCTGCCCATGTTGTGGGTGGTTTACCGGGCGCGTCCGGCCACTGGTGCCTGGTGGGGCGCGGGTATGGCGGTGGCAGGAACGATCCTGATTTTGTGGCGCTGAGGCAGCGCCCGGACCGCGTCAGCCCGCCAGCGCCGCCTTGACGGCGGCTGAGACCAAGCCCATTTCGGCCTTGCCCGCCAGCCGGGTTTTCACCGCGCCCATCACCTTGCCCATGTCGCCGGGGCCGCTGGCGCCTAGCTCGGTCACGATGGCGCGCACGGCCTGTGCGATCTCGTCCGCACCCATGCGCTGGGGCAGATAGGTTTCCAGCACCGTGATTTCGGCGCTCTCCTTGTCCGCCAGATCCTGGCGTTGCGCTTGCAGGTACGCGGCGACCGAATCCTTGCGCTGCTTGATCAGCTTGTCTACCAGCGCAACCACCGCTGCGTCATCCAGGACGATGCGCTCGTCCACCTCGCGCTGCTTGCAGGCCGCCAGCAGCAGACGGATCGTGCCCAGGCGTTCGCTGTCTTTGGCGCGCATGGCGGTTTTCATGTCTTCGGTGATTTGTTCTTTGAGGGTCATGGCGGGCGGGCTTTTGAAGGGGTGATGGCATGAAAAAAGCCTGCCAAAGTTGTCTTTGGCAGGCTTTGCAGTCTTGAGAAAACGCGTCTTAAAACATTTTCTTGGGCAATTGCATGCTGCGGATGCGCTTGTAATTGCGTTTCACGGCAGCTGCTTTTTTGCGCTTGCGCACAGCGGTGGGCTTTTCGTAGAACTCGCGGGCACGCAGGTCGGTCAGCAAACCCAGCTTTTCGATGGTGCGCTTGAAGCGGCGCAGGGCGACTTCAAACGGCTCATTTTCTTTCACACGGATCGTTGTCATTACGTCATATTGTCCAAAATGTGTCCACGCCAGTCGCTCAGAGAAGATCGGGCTCTGTGCACCATGTGAAACGATTGATCCCCGCAGGTTTGTGGATCGGGCAGCGGGGCTTTGCCGTAAAAGATCGGGATTATAGACGGGCGCGCAGCCCTTGGGCGCAGGCATAGGCGCTGGCCCAGGCCCACTGGAAGTTGTAGCCCCCCAGCCAGCCGGTCACGTCCACAACTTCGCCGATGCAGTACAGGCCGCTGTGGCGCGATTCCATAGTTTGGCTGGACAGCGCCGCAGTGTCCACGCCGCCTGCGGTGACCTCGGCTTTGCGGTAGCCCTCGGTGCCGGTGGGTTGCAATTCCCAGCGGCTCAGGCGTTCGGCCAAGGCCGCCAATGCTTTGTCGGGCAGTTCGTTGATTGGCCGCTCCCAGTTCTGGCCCCAGCCCGCGCCCATCGCAACCCAGGCCTCGGCCAGTCGCGCCGGAACCCAGGCGGCCAGTTCATTGGCCACGCGTTTGCGCGAAGCGGCTTTGCGCTCCAGCAGCGCGCGCGCCGCGTCCTGCTGCGGCAGTAAGTTCAAGCGGATGGCCGCGCCGCTGTGCCAGTAGCTGGATATTTGTAAAACGCCCGGACCGCTCAGACCCCGGTGGGTGAAGAGCAAATCCTCCGCGAATCCGACATTGGATTTCTTCTCGCCGGTGGCGATGTGCACCGGAAGCGAGAGCCCTGCCAACGCGGCAAACGGGGCCCAGGCAGCGGCATCAAAAGTCAGGGGCACCAGCGCCGGGCGGGTGGCCACCATTGGCAGCCCGAATTGCTGCGCCATGCGGTAGCCCCAGTCGCTGGCGCCTATGGCCGGAATCGACAAACCGCCGGTAGCAATCACCAAGGCGCGGGCCTGTACCGAGCCCCGGTCGGTTTGCAGGGTGAAGCCGGTCGCGTCACTGTGGCTGACCGACTGCACCGCGCAGGGTTGCCAGCGCGTGACACCGCCTGCCGCACATTCGGTCAGCAGCACATCGATGATGTTCTGCGCCGAGTGGTCGCAAAAAAGCTGTCCTTTGTGCTTTTCGTGGAAGGCCACCCCGTGGCGCTGCAGCAGTTCCACAAAGTCCTGCGGCGTGTAGCGCGCCAATGCCGAGCGGCTGAAATGCGGGTTCTGCGAGATGAAGTTGGCCGGTGTGGTGTCGCGGTTGGTGAAGTTGCAGCGCCCGCCGCCCGAGATCCGGATCTTTTCGGCGACCTTCTCGGCGTGGTCTATCACCAGGACCCGCAAGCCCAACTGCCCCGCAACCCCGGCGCAGAACAATCCGGCCGCGCCGGCACCGACGATGACGGCGTCAAAAGATTCCATGGCAGCGAGTGTAGGCGCTGCTCCTGGGTGCGCCCGACCCGCGCGCGCGGCCGCTTGTTACTTGACCAGCACCACCGGCTGGGTCGCGCTCGATGCCACGCGCTGGGCGACCGAGCCGAGCAGCAAGTCGCTGAATCCGGAGCGGCCCTTGCTGCCCATCACGATGAGATCGAATTTGCCGCTGTGGGCCACTTTGACGATTTGCTCGGCCACGTGCCCGACCTTGATGACCATGTCGTGGGGTACGCCCGCTTTGTCCAGCAATTTGCGCGCGGCCTTGAGGTCAGCTTCGCTGAGTTCGCGCAGATGTTCCTGGATGCTGCCTGCAGGCACGTGCTTGCGCACATGGCGCAGGCCGCTGTCATCGTGCGCACTGATCAGAGTGACGTGGGCGGGTTCGGTTAATTGCGCGCTGAGTTCGGCTGCGTATTTGACAGCTTGCAAGGCGGCTTTAGAGCCGTCAACGGCGACGAGAATTTTCATGGTGCGTCCTTCGTGAAGTGGTCTTTCGGGTGAAAGACCGGCACCTTCAGCTTGTACGCTCGGCGGCGTTTCAGCCTTGACGCGGATCAACTTGCCCTGCGAAAAGCCCCAAGGGCTGCGGCTCCAGCCAGCCGGACTGCGCCGCTTGCAGGCCCTGGATGACATCGCCGACCACCAACACGCTGGGACTGGAAAGCTGTTCGGTCAGCAGCGTCTGGTGCAAGGACGCCAGCGTGCACACCGCGTGCCGCTGAACCGGCAGGCTGGCGTTTTCGACAATCGCTACCGGCGTGGACGCGGGCAGCCCGTGCAACAAACCGGCCTGTATGCTGGCTGCGCTGCCCACGCCCATGTAAATCACCAAGGTCAGCCGCGCCTGGCACGCGGTGTGCGACAGCGCGGCCCAGTCGGTACCGGCATCGCCCGGCTTGGCGTGGCCGGTCACGAACACCACGCCGTGCGCGTGTTCCCGGTGCGTGAGCGACAACTGCAAAGCGCCCATGGCCGCCAGGGCCGCTGTTACGCCGTTGACCACACGGAAGGAAATCCCTGCGGCTTGCAGCGCTTCGATCTCCTCGCCCCCGCGGCCGAAAATCAAGGGGTCACCGCCCTTGAGCCGGACCACGGTTTCGCCGCGCAGCGCTTCGCTGACCATGAGCTTTTCAATGAAAGCCTGCGGCGTCGAGCTGCAACCGCCGCGCTTGCCCACAAAAACAATGCGGGCAGCCGGGCTGGCATGTTCCAAAACGGCTTCGTTGACCAGATCGTCCACCAGCAGCAC
>CANCTD010000168.1 GCA_947380945.1 Comamonadaceae bacterium | reverse complement strand
GGTGAAACCCTGCTGGTTCAGGGTGGCACCAGCGGCATCGGCGTGACCGCGATTCAGTTGGCCAAGGCTTTCGGTGCTACGGTGATCGCAACAGCGGGCAGCGATGCAAAGTGCGCCGCCTGTGTGGAATTGGGCGCGGACCACGCGATCAATTACCGCACGCAGGATTTCGTCGAGGAAGTTGCCCGCATCACGGGCAAGCGCGGCGTGGACGTGATTTTGGATATGGTGGCCGGCGACTACCTTGCGCGCGAAGTGCGTTGCTTGGCCGAGGACGGCCGCATTGTCATCATCGCGGTGCAAGGTGGCATCCAGAGCGAAGTCAACGCCGGCCTGGTTTTGCGCAAGCGTTTGACCATCACAGGTTCCACTTTGCGCATTCGGTCAGTGGCTTTCAAGGGCGCGATTGCGACCGACTTGCACGCCAATGTCTGGCCATTGCTGGAGAGCGCCAAAGTCCGCCCTGTGATTCACACCGTTCTTCCGGCAACCGAGGCCGCTGCGGCCCACACGCTGATGGAAGCGGGTCACCATATTGGGAAAGTTGTTTTGCAATGGGATGTGCTGTGAAGAAACGCATATTCGGCAACTGGAAAATGAATGGCTCGCTGGAGGCCAACGCGGCCTTGTTGCAAGCGTTGAAAAGCGGTGCTTCCCAGGCGGCTTGCGAGGTGGCGGTCTGCGCCCCGGCGCCCTATCTCAGCCAGCTGCACAGTGTCTTGGCGGGCAGCGCAATCGCCATCGGTGCCCAGGATGTTTCGGCCCACGCCAGCGGCGCATTCACCGGCGAAGTCTCGGGTGCGATGTTGCGGGAGTTCGGGGTGCGCTATGCGCTGGTCGGGCATTCCGAGCGCCGCCAATACCATGGCGAGAGTGACGATCTGGTCGCCCGCAAGGCGCAAGCGGCGCTGGCTTGTGGGATCACGCCGGTCGTCTGTGTGGGGGAAACTTTGGCCCAGCGCGAGGCGGGTGAAACCGACGCGGTGGTGCGGCGGCAATTGGCCGCTGTGGCCCATATCAATGGGCATTGCCTGAGTGAGATTGTGCTGGCCTATGAGCCGGTGTGGGCCATAGGCACCGGCAAGACGGCCACGCCTGCGCAAGCGCAGGCGGTTCACGCGGTCTTGCGCGCGCAGTTGTTGGCTGCCACTACCTCGGCTGCCCGTATCCCCATCTTGTACGGTGGAAGCATGAATGCGGCCAATGCCGCCGAGTTGTTGGCGCAGCCCGATATTGATGGTGGTTTGATCGGCGGTGCCTCGCTCAAGGCCGCTGATTTTTTGCATATTGTTGCCTGCGCAGGCTAGTGCCGGCTTTTTTGGATTTACCAGGGGTGTGATGTGAATTTCATTGTTACTGCATTGTTAACCGTTCAAATGTTGTCGGCCGTCACCATGATCGGTTTGATCCTGATGCAGCAGGGCAAGGGCGCCGACATGGGCGCGGCATTCGGCAGCGGTGGCTCGGGCAGTCTGTTCGGTGCTTCGGGCAGCGCCAACTTTCTTTCCCGGACCACGGCAATTCTTGCGACGGTGTTTTTCTCCGCAACGCTGGCCTTGGCTTATTTTGGCAACTTGCATGTTGACAATGCGGGCAGCGTGCTCGAGCGCCAACCTGCCGGCCAGGCGGCTCCTGCCGCTGCACCGCAAGTGCCCGCAGAACCCGTTGTGCCGCCGTCCGGCGCGGCGGCGATTCCAGCCAAATAAGTGACTGCCAGCGGGTCTGGATCGGGGCACTAGCGCACCAAATAAGGGTAAACTCTAGGGCTACCGGAGAGCAAATAGTCGCAAGGCCCCTCATGCCATCCGCCGTAGAAAAAACCGCCGTCGTGGTGAAATTGGTAGACACGCTATCTTGAGGGGGTAGTGGCGAAAGCTGTGCGAGTTCGAGTCTCGCCGACGGCACCAGAGCTGAATTATTTTTTTCGTTGACCGAACCTGGACATGAACTTAGAACACTACCTTCCGGTACTCGTGTTTATTTTGGTAGGTATAGGCATCGGCATCGTGCCCCAGGTTCTGGGTTACTTTCTCGGGCCCAACCGTCCGGATCCCGCGAAAAATTCCCCTTACGAGTGCGGCTTTGAAGCCTTCGAAGACGCGCGCATGAAGTTCGACGTGCGCTACTACCTCGTCGCCATCCTCTTCATCCTTTTTGATCTCGAAATAGCCTTTCTTTTTCCCTGGGCCGTCGCTTTGCGCGACATCGGTCCGGTCGGGTTTTGGACGGTCATGATTTTCTTGGCAATTCTGGTGGTCGGCTTTATCTATGAGTGGAAAAAGGGCGCCCTTGATTGGGAGTGATGCACGATGATTGAAGGCGTATTCAAAGAAGGTTTTGCCACCACCAGCTATGACGCGGTGGTGAACTGGGCCAAGACCGGTTCGATCTGGCCCATGACCTTTGGACTGGCCTGTTGCGCTGTCGAAATGATGCACGCGGCGGCGGCCCGCTACGACCTGAGCCGCTTCGGCTCCGAAGTGTTCCGTGCCAGCCCGCGCCAATCCGACGTGATGATCGTGGCCGGCACTTTGTGCAACAAAATGGCGCCGGCTCTGCGCAAGGTCTATGACCAGATGTCTGAGCCGCGCTGGGTGATCAGCATGGGCTCCTGCGCCAATGGCGGTGGCTATTACCACTACAGTTACTCGGTTGTTCGCGGCTGCGACCGTATCGTCCCGGTTGACGTATACGTGCCGGGCTGCCCGCCCACTGCTGAGGCCCTGGTTTACGGCATCTTGCAATTGCAGCAAAAAATCCGCCGCACCCAAACCATCGCCCGCGCCTGAGCGGGCAACTCGCCATGACCGAAACCTCTGTTCATCCCGAAGCCACACTGCACGCAGTGAAGGCAGCGCTTGGCGCCTGCGTCCAGCAGATTTCCCTGGCGCTCGGTGAAGTCACGGTGGTGGTGCACCCTGCCCACTACCTGCAGGCCGCCAAGCTCTTGCAGGGCACCCCCGGATGCCAGTTTGAGCAGCTGCTGGACTTGTGTGCGGTGGACTATTCCGCCTATGGCGACGGAGCCTACAAAGGCCCGCGTTTTGCGGTTGTTTGCCATTTGTTGTCGGTGAGCCTGAACCAGCGCCTGCGTCTCAAAGTGTTTGCGCCCGACGACGATTTGCCCTTGGTTGAGTCGGTCACCACGATTTGGAATTCTGCGAACTGGTTTGAGCGCGAGGCTTTCGATTTGTTCGGCATTATTTTCGAGGGGCACGAGGACTTGCGCCGCTTGTTGACGGACTACGGTTTTATCGGCCATCCGTTTCGCAAAGACTTCCCCGTATCGGGGCATGTGGAGATGCGCTACGACGCTGAGCAGCGCCGGGTGGTGTACCAGCCCGTGTCCATTGAGCCGCGGGAGATCACGCCGCGCATCATCCGCGAAGACAATTACGGAGGCCCGCATTGAGCGCGCGCCGACATGGCTGAAATCAAAAACTACACCCTGAATTTCGGGCCCCAGCATCCGGCGGCCCACGGCGTTTTGCGTTTGGTGCTGGAGCTTGACGGCGAAGTCGTGCAACGCGCCGACCCGCACATCGGGCTCTTGCACCGCGCCACGGAAAAATTGGCTGAGAGCAAAACTTTCATTCAGTCGCTGCCCTATATGGACCGGTTGGACTATGTGTCCATGATGTGCAACGAGCACGCCTACTGCCTGGCGATTGAAAAGCTGCTGGGCTTGGATGTACCGCTGCGTGCCCAGTACATCCGCGTGATGTTTGCCGAAATCACCCGCTTGCTCAACCACCTGATGTGGCTGGGCTCGCATGGCAATGACTGCGGCAGCTCGACCATCCTGATCTACACCTTCCGCGAGCGCGAAGACCTTTTCGATATGTACGAGGCGGTGAGCGGCGCGCGCATGCATGCGGCCTATTTCCGCCCCGGCGGTGTTTACCGCGACCTGCCCGACAGCATGCCGCAGTTCAAGGCCAGCAAGGTGCGCAACACGCAGGGCATCGCTGACTTGAATGCCAACCGGCAGGGCTCGCTGCTGGACTTTATTGAGAACTTCACCCAGCGCTTCCCCAAGTGCTTGGAGGAATACCATACCCTCTTGACCGACAACCGCATCTGGAAACAGCGCACGGTCAATATCGGCATCGTTACGCCCGAGCGCGCCCTGAACATGGGCTTTACCGGGCCTATGCTGCGCGGCTCCGGTATCGCTTGGGATTTGCGTAAGAAGCAACCCTATGAGGTCTACGACCGCTTGGACTTCGATATTCCTGTGGGCCATACCGGCGATGTGTACGACCGCTATCTGGTGCGCATGGAAGAGATGAAGCAGTCCAACCGCATCATCGCCCAATGCGCGCAATGGCTGCAGGCCAACCCGGGACC
>CANCTD010000167.1 GCA_947380945.1 Comamonadaceae bacterium | reverse complement strand
GCGGACAGGTGGCGCAGCGCCTGACCCAGCCGGGCGAGCGGGCGGCGGTGGACGCGCGGATTGTGGAAATTGTGGACCTCGCCAAGCTGGAGCTCGAAGCCTCCGTCGGAGCAGCCGAATCGGTGCAACTGGCCGTCGGCCAAAGCGCCACGCTGACGGTGGACGGCCTTGCCACGCCGATTGCCGCGCGGGTGGTGCGCATCAACCCCAACGCCACGCCGGGTAACCGCGCGGTGATCGCCTACCTGGCGCTGGCGGACAACGCCGGACTGCGCCAGGGCCTGTTCGCGCAGGGCACGGTGGCCGTATCCAGCACGACGGCGCTGGCACTTCCCCTCAGCGCCGTACGAACGGACAAACCGCTGCCCTACGTGCAAATGCTGGTCGACGGCAAGGTCCAACACCAGACCGTGACCCTGGGCGCACGCGGCATAGCGGCTCCGTCAAGCGGACCGAATCCCCCGCTGCTGGTTGCGGTGGACGGTCTTGCAGCGGGCGCGCAGGTTCTGGCCGGCAGCGTTGGGGCTTTGCGCCCGGGCAGCGCGGTCAGCCTGGCGGCACCCGGCCAGTAAAGCATGTGGTTCACCCGCGTCAGCCTGCATAACCCGGTCTTTGCGACCATGGTGATGCTGGCGCTGGTGGTGCTGGGCTGGTTTTCGCTGCAACGCCTGCAGATTGACCAGTTCCCCAATATCGACGTGCCAACGGTCGTAGTGATGACCGAATACCCCGGCGCATCGCCGGAAATCGTCGAGAGCGAGGTCACCAAAAAGATCGAGGAAGCCGTCAACCCGATTGGCGGCATCAGCAACCTGACCTCGCGCAGCTACGAGGGCCAGTCGGTGGTGGTGATCGAATTCGGCCTGCAGTCAGAAGGCCGCAAAGCCGCCGACGACGTGCGGGAAAAAGTGGCTGGCGTCAAGCCGCTGCTGCGCGCCGAGGTGAAGGACTCGCGCGTGCTGCGCTTTGACCCCTCGGCCAAAGCCATCTGGTCCATGGCCATCACTACCGAGGACGCACAGGGCGCGCCCAGCCCGGTGGAGCTGACGCGCTGGGCCGATCAGGTGCTGAAGCGGCGGCTGGAAAACGTGCGCGGCGTGGGTTCGGCCACCGTGGTGGGCGGCACGCCGCGCCAGATCAACCTCTACCTGCAACCGGCTGCGCTCGAAGCATTTGGCGTCACCCCCGAGCAGGTCGCCAAGGCGGTGCAAAACGAGAACCAGGATTTGCCGGCCGGCAGCATCCGCTCGCTGGAGCAGGACCGGATTTTGCAAGTCCAAGGGCGGATGCAACGCCCGGAAGACTTCGGCCAAATCACCGTGGTGCAGCGCACCGGCGGGCCGGTGCGTTTGCACCAGTTGGCGCGCATCAGTGACGGCGCACAACCCGCCGAAAGCCTGGCCTTGTACAACGGGCAGCGCACGCTCCTGGTCACGGTGCAAAAAGCCCAGGACGAAAACACCATTGCCGTGGTCGACGGCCTGCGCAAGACGCTGGACGAGTTGCAACAGCTCGCGCCGCCCGGCGTGCGGCTGACCCAAATCACCGACGGCTCGCGGCAAATCCGGGTCTCGGTGGAGAACGTGCGGCGCACGCTGATCGAAGGCGCACTGCTGACGATCTTGATTGTGTTTTTGTTCCTCAACAGCTGGCGCTCCACCGTGATCACGGGGCTGACGCTGCCGATTGCCATCGTGGGCAGCTTTTTGTTCATGTACATGCTGGGCTTCACCATCAACATGATCACGCTGATGGCGCTGAGCCTGTGTGTGGGCCTGCTGATCGACGACGCCATCGTGGTGCGCGAAAACATCGTGCGCCACATCGCCATGGGCAAAACCCCGTACCAGGCCGCGCTGGAGGGCACGCAGGAGATCGGCCTGGCCGTGCTGGCCACCACCTTTTCCATCGTGGCGGTGTTTTTGCCCATAGGCTTTATGGGCGGCATCATCGGCAAGTTTTTCCACGAGTTCGGCCTGACCATCGTGGTGGCAGTCGTGATCTCCATGTTTGTCAGCTTCACGCTGGACCCCATGCTATCCAGCGTCTGGCACGACCCCACGCTGGACGCCCATGGCGCAGGCAGCGGCAAAGCGGGCTGGTATGACCGCACACTGGGCCGCGTGACCGGCTGGTTTGCGCGCGCAACCGACACCATGGCCCAGGGTTACCAGGACATTTTGCGCTGGGCCCTGCTGCACAAAATTGCCACAGTGCTGCTGGCCATCGGCGTTTTTGCGTCCAGCGTTGCGCTGGTGCCGCTGCTGGGAACCGAATTTGTGCCCAAGTCCGATTTTTCAGAGACCACAGTGAACTTTTATACGCCGGTCGGCTCCTCGCTGGAAGTCACCGAAGCCCGTGCGAAGCAGGTCGAGGCCATCATCCGCAGCTTCCCCGAGGTGCGTTACACGCTGACCACGATCAACACCGGCAACGCCCAGGGCAAGATCTACGGCAGTACCTATGTGCGCCTGGTGGACCGCAAGTTGCGCGAGCGCGGCATTGAGCAAATCGCCGTATTGCTGCGCGACCGCCTGCGCGGGGTGCCGGGGGTCACGGTCACGCAGGTCGGTCTGGGCGACTCGGCGGGCGGTAACAAGCAAATTCTGTTTTCCCTGCAAGGCCCCGACGGGCGCGAGCTGGAGCGCCTGGCGCGCACCGCGATGCCGCTGCTGCGGCAGGTGCCGGGTCTGGTCGACCTGGATTCCAGCGCCAAGCCGGACAAACCGACGCTGGAGGTCCGCATCAAGCGCGCACTGGCAGCCGACATGGGCCTGGGTGTGGCGCAAATCGGCAACAGCCTGCGCGTTTTGGTAGCGGGCGAGAACGTGGGCACCTGGCGCGCGCCCGATGACCAGACCTACGACGTGAATGTGCAGCTCGACCCGCAGGCGCGCATGCAGGCGCAGGACATGGAGCGCCTGCCTTTTGCCATTGGCAGCAATGCCGACGGCAGCAGCCGGGTGGTGCGCCTGAGCCAGGTGGCCGAAGTCCGGGACGCCACCGGCTCCAACCAGATCAACCGGCGCGCGCTGCAGCGCGAGGTGTCCATCAGCGCCAACGTCAGCGGCCGCTCGGCCGGCGAAGTCTCAGCCGATATCCGCAAGGTGATGGACGGCATTGCCATGCCGGCCGGTTATGGCTACCAGTTCAGCGGCTCGACCAAGGACATGGCCGAGTCCTTCGCCTACGCCATCTCGGCGCTGGCGCTGGCGGTGATCTTCATCTACATGATTCTGGCCAGCCAGTTCAAAAGCTTTGTGCAGCCGCTGGCCTTGATGACGGCGCTGCCGCTGACGCTGATCGGGGTGGTCTTGTCGCTCATGGCTTTTGGCTCGACGATTTCCATGTTCTCGGTGATCGGCGTGATCATGCTGATGGGCCTGGTCACCAAGAATGCGATTTTGCTGGTCGACTTCGCCAACCGCGCGCGCCTGGACGGCATGGACCGCACGGAGGCACTGCTGTTGGCCGCGCGGGTGCGGCTGCGCCCGATTCTGATGACCACGCTGGCCATGATCTTCGGCATGGTGCCGCTGGCTTTCGCCCTGAGCGAGGGCTCGGAAATGCGCGCGCCCATGGGGCAGGCGGTCATAGGCGGGGTGATCACCTCGTCTCTTCTGACCCTGGTAGTCGTGCCTGTGGTGTACTGCTACACCGACGATCTGGCCCGCTGGACGCGCAAGGCCTTGGGGCTGGGGGACCAAAATCCACCAACAGTTGTATGATTTCTCTGCCATTGCAACCTGCTAAGCTGCTTTTGCCACTGTAGACACCACCATGCAAATCACCGATACCCGAACCGCCCGCTTCAACATGATCGAGCAGCAGATCCGCCCGTGGAATGTGCTCGATACCGCCATCCTGGACACGCTCTCGCTGGTGCCCCGCGAAGATTTTGTGCCGGCCGAACACCGCGCCTTGGCTTTTGCCGACATGGAAATTCCCCTGGGACATGGCCAAACCATGCTGGCCCCCAAGGTCGAAGCGCGTTTGCTGCAGGACCTGCAAATTCAGCCCACCGACTCGGTACTGGAAATCGGCACCGGCTCAGGTTACATGGCGGCCTTGCTGGGCCACCGCGCCCACCATGTGGTGTCCCTGGAAGTCGTCCCCGAATTGGCCGACGCCGCGCACGCCGCGTTGCGCCGTGCCGGTGTGCGCAACGTGGAGGTCCGCCTTGCCGACGCGTCGGCCCTGGCGGAGACCGGTGTGGAAGGCGGGCCGTTTGATGTCATCCTGCTCAGCGGTTCGGTCGCGCAAATTCCCGCCTGGCTGCTGGCGCAACTGCGGGTTGGCGGCCGGTTGGCGGCGATCGTCGGCGATGAGCCGGTGATGCAGGCCACGCTGGTACGCCGCAACAGCGC
>CANCTD010000166.1 GCA_947380945.1 Comamonadaceae bacterium | reverse complement strand
ACACGCCCGAGGTAGGCGCGCGCGGATTTGGCGTTTTCGCACACCCAGTAGCGGATGGCGGCGGCAGCGCGCAAGCTGGCTTCGGGCACGCTGTCGCGCACATCGGTCAGCACATCGCAAGCGAAATCCAGCGGGGCCGGTACCAGCAGCAGGCGGCCCGGCGCAGGCTTTTCCGTATGCATCACGCGCTTCCCAAGATGGGAATGCCGGCCGCACGCAGCATGCGCGCGGTCTCAATCAGGGGCAGCCCCACCAGCGCACTCGGGTCGCTGTTGTCTATGCGCTCCAGCAGCGCAATCCCCAGGCCTTCGCTTTTGGCACTGCCGGCGCAGTCATACGGCGTCTCCGCCTCCAAGTAAAAGCGGATTTCCGCCGCGCTGAGCGTGCGAAAACGCACCTGTACCGGAACCAGCGCCTGCTGCTCAAACCCGTTTGCTTGGCAGACCACCGCAAGCGCAGTATGAAAGACCACGGTCTGGCCGCTCATGCGCTGCAGCTGTGCCTGCGCGCGCGCGAAGTTGCCCGGTTTTCCCATGGGCTGGCCATGCAAATCCGCCACCTGGTCCGACCCAATAACCACGCAGTCCGGAAATTGCCGGGCGACGGCACGTGCCTTGGCCAAAGCCAGTCGCACCGCGAGTTGCTGGGGTGCTTCGCCCGCCTTGGGGGTTTCATCCACGTCCGGTGCTGCCACATGAAATGGAATACGTAGACGCTCCAACAGGGACCGCCGGTAGGCGGAAGTGGAGCCCAAAATCAGGGAGCGGGGTGTGGCATTCGGCATGTGGGGATTCTCTTACACTGGCCCCATGGCCACTGAATACGACCCGCGCATACTTCCCCTGGCGGCGTTCGCCCGCTCTGCTGCAACTGTGCGGGGGCAGGTGGCGCTGGCGGATATACCCCGCCTCCAGGCGCAGACCCTGGATCCCAGCCTGCCGCAAGAGGTGGGATTCGAGGCCTCGGGCAGCGAGCGCTTTGATGCGACCGGCCATCCGCAAGTCTGGCTGCACGTGCGCGGCAACTGCAGTTTGCATCTCGAATGCCAGCGCTGTTTGCGCCCGGCAGACGTGGCGGTGGCTTTTGAGCGGGATTTCCGTTTTGTGGCCAACGAAGCCTTGGCGGCCGTGGAAGACGATGAGTCCGAGGAAGACGTGCTGGTGTTTGCGCGCCAGTTCAACCTGATCGAACTGCTGGAGGACGAGTTGCTGATGGCCATGCCCTTGGTTCCCATGCATGAGCGTTGTCCGCAGCCGCCCCGTCTGGCTGTGGCCGATCCGGATTTCGACGCTGCCGGTACGGAGCCCGTCCATCCGTTTGCGGTCCTTGCCGGGTTGAAGCGCGGCCCCTCCGAGGACTGAAACTGCAGGGCCCGAAGCGGCCACGGCTGCTGCTGGAGCGCCCTGGGATATACTCGCAGGCTTTTCGCGCAGGCCCGTCCAGCGCATTACCCCGTTACACCCGCCGCCCCTGCGCAGCGCTTTCGTTTAGGAGCCCATCATGGCAGTCCAGCAAAACAAAAAGTCCCCGTCTAAGCGCGGCATGCACCGCTCGCACAATGCGCTGGTTGTCCCAGGCATTGCGGTTGAGCCCACCACCGGTGAAGTGCATTTGCGCCACCACATCAGCCCCACTGGTTTTTACCGCGGTCGCAAAGTCATCAAGACCAAGACCGAAGCCTGATTGCCGGGGTTCTGATTCCCCTGAAGCCCGATGCGAAATTGCTAGCGTCGGGCTTTTTGGTTTTTGTGTCCCGCCCCTGTATCGCCCGTTCACCCCATCATGCACACGATTGCCGTTGATTGCATGGGCGGTGACCACGGCCCGGCGGTCACCCTGGCGGCCTGCCGCCAGTTCCTGGACAAACATGCCCAAGCCCGCGTGATACTGGTGGGTACGCAGACCGCACTCGCCGATTTCTCCCATCCCCGCGCCGAGCGGGTTTTTGCCACCGAAGTCGTGGCCATGGACGATCCGCTGGAAGTTGCTTTGCGCAAAAAGAAAGATTCCTCCATGCGCGTGGCCATTGAGCAGGTCAAGTCCGGCGCGGCCCATGCGGCGGTATCGGCCGGCAATACCGGTGCCCTGATGGCGATTTCCCGCTACGTGCTCAAAACCCTGGACGGGATTGAGCGCCCGGCCATTGCTGCGCAGATTCCCAACTCCCGCGGTGGCGCGACCACGGTTTTGGACCTGGGTGCCAATGTCGACTGCTTGCCCGAGCACTTGTTGCAGTTCGCCGTCATGGGCTCGGCGCTGGTTTCCGTGCTGGGCGGTGGTGAGGCACCGAGCGTGGGCTTGCTCAATATCGGCGAGGAAGCCATCAAGGGCAACGAGATGATCAAACAAACCGGCGAGTTGCTGCGCGCCGCAGCGGCCGCGGGCGACCTGAACTTCTTCGGCAATGTCGAAGGCGACGACATTTGCGCCGGGACCGTGGACCTGGTGGTGTGCGATGGTTTCGTCGGTAATGTGGCCCTCAAAACCGGCGAGGGTGTGGCGAGCATGATAGGCAGCTTTATCAAGCAGGAGTTCCGCCGCAACTGGTGGACCATGGCCATGGGTTTGCTGGCGCGCCCGGTGCTGATGGCCATCAAAGCCCGTTTGGATGCCGGCCAGTACAACGGCGGTGCGTTGCTGGGTTTGCGCGGACTGGTTTTCAAAAGCCACGGCTCGGCCGACATCCGGGCTTTCGGCTACGCGCTGGAGCGGGCTTATGATGCCGCCAGACACGATTTGCTGGACCGGGTCAAGGTCCGTGTGGCACACGCCGCGCCCTTGTTGGCGCTGCCTGCGGTGGTGTCGCAAGCCTGAGAACACAATCCATACGACTGCATGACACACTATTCCCGCATCACTGGAACCGGCAGCTACCTGCCGCCGCGCCGCCTGAGCAATGCCGATCTGGTGGCGCAATTGGCCGCCCAGGGCGTGGAGAGTTCGGACGAGTGGATTGTGGAGCGCACCGGTATCCGGGCGCGTCACTTTGCCGATGCGGGTGTTTTCAGCAGCGACCTGGCCTTGCACGCCTGCCGCCAGGCCTTGGAAGCTGCCGGACGCAGCGCATCCGATGTCGATCTGATCATTGTGGCCACCTCCACGCCGGACATGGTGTTTCCATCGACCGCTTGTATTTTGCAGAGCAAACTCGGTGCGCCCGGCGGTGCGGCTTTTGATGTGCAAGCGGTTTGCAGCGGCTTTATTTATGCATTGACCGTGGCCGATGCCATGGTGCGCACCGGGGCTGCGCGCTGCGCCCTGGTGGTGGGGGCCGAAATTTTTTCGCGCCTGCTTGATTTTCAGGACCGCACGACCTGCGTGCTGTTCGGGGACGGCGCCGGTGCGGTGGTGCTCGAAGCGTCCGACACCCCGGGCATTTTGGCCACCGACATCCACGCGGATGGGCGGCATGTCGATTTGCTGTGCGTGCCTGGCCATGTCAGCGGCGGCCAGGCCTCAGGCAACCCTTTGTTGCAGATGGATGGTCAAGCCGTGTTCAAGCTGGCCGTCGGCGTGCTGGAGGAATGCGCCCGCGCGGTGCTGGCCAAGGCCGGCAAGACCGAGGACGATATCGACTGGCTGGTGCCGCACCAGGCCAATATTCGCATCATGCAAAGCACGGCGCGCAAGTTGAAGCTGCCCATGGACAAAGTGATTGTCAGCGTGGACCAGCATGGCAACACTTCGGCGGCCTCGATTCCGCTGGCCTTGGACACCGCTGTGCGGGGCGGCCGCATCCATGCCGGTCAGACCGTTTTGCTCGAAGGTGTGGGTGGCGGTTTTGCCTGGGGCGCGGTACTGCTCACGCTCTGAATTTTTCTCCTTATTGCATCAACCTGCCATGAAGCCATTTGCATTTGTTTTTCCCGGCCAGGGCTCCCAATCGGTGGGCATGCTGGACGCATGGGGTGTGCACCCGGTGGTGCAGCAGACCCTGGACGAAGCTTCCTCCGCGCTGGGCGAAGACCTGGCTGCCCTGATCCACAGCGGCCCGAAAGAGGCTCTGGGATTGACCACCAACACCCAGCCGGTCATGCTGGTGGCCGGTGTAGCCGCTTACCGGGTTTGGATGCACGAGGTCGGGCAGGCACCTAGTGTGGTCGCAGGCCATTCCCTGGGCGAGTATTCCGCGCTGGTAGCGGCCGGTGTGTTGACGCTTGCCCAGGCCGTGCCTTTGGTGCGCTTGCGGGCCCAGGCCATGCAAGAAGCCGTGCCGGTGGGCGCGGGTGCGATGGCTGCGATTCTGGGCATGGACGCGCAGCGCGTCGTCGCGGGTTGCCTGGAGGTGAGCCAATCCTTCCCGGCGGGCAGCGGCGAAGTGGTGGAAGCCGTGAATTTCAACGACCCGGCGCAGACCGTGATTGCCGGCAGCCG
>CANCTD010000165.1 GCA_947380945.1 Comamonadaceae bacterium | reverse complement strand
CCCAGCACCAACAGCTACAAGCGTTTGGTTCCAGGCTTTGAGGCACCGGTCAAGTTGGCCTACTCCTCACGCAACCGCTCGGCGTCGATCCGCATTCCCTTTGTGGCCAACCCCAAGGGCCGCCGCATCGAGGCGCGTTTCCCCGATCCTATGGCTAACCCCTACCTGTGCTTCAGCGCCTTGCTGATGGCCGGTCTGGACGGCGTGGAAAACAAAATCCACCCCGGAGAAGCAGCGACAAAAGACCTGTACCACCTGCCGCCCGAAGAGGACGCCTTGGTGCCAACCGTTTGCCATAGTCTGGACCAGGCGCTGGACTGCTTGAATGCAGACCGCGCTTTCCTGACCAAGGGCGGCGTGTTTACCGACAGCATGATCGATGCCTACATCGAGCTCAAAATGGGCGAAGTCACGCGCATGCGCATGGCGACCCACCCCATCGAGTTCGATATGTATTACTCGCTGTAAACATTGCAAGCACCAGCATGCGCATGCATGGCCGGCTCGCCGGCTCGCTGCGTCTATGCGGAGTCACAAAGGCGGCCTTGGGCCGCCTTTGTGCTTGTGGGCCCCCGCCGGGCTGGGGCGCAAGCGACCATAATGGCAACTATGCTTGCACATCTACTTGGCCTTGGACGCTATCACCGCCGCGCCCTGTACGCGGTGCTGTGCCTGGTTGGCACCGCAAATGGTCTTTGGGCAGCGCCCGAGCGCGTGTTCCGCTGCGGTAATCTGTACACCAACGTGGACAAGAGCGGCGACAAGACCTGTGAGGCCCTGGGGACCGACCGGATTTCGGTCTTTGCAGCGCCTGAGGCCAAACCGGCTCCCTCACCCAGCGCGTCGCCTGGCGTGGACAGCGGCGCGGGCAAGTCCGCTCCCGGCAACAGTGCAGCAAAACCCGAAGCCCGGATCAGCAGCATCACGCAGCGCCAGCGCGACGCCGAGTCGCGCCAGATTCTCGAGGCCGAATGGCGCAAAGCCCAGGCCCGCCTGCAGGAGCTGCAAAAGGAATACAACAACGGCGAGCCCGAGCGCCTCGGACCCGAAGTCCGCAACCCGCAAAAATACCTGGACAGGGTTGCCGAGCTCAAAGCCAATATGGTCCGCGCCGAAGGCGATCTCGCCGGCATACGGCGTGAGTTGGCCCGCCTGTTGGCAGCGCAGTAAATCGAACATGCTCGACCAGCGTAGCCCTGAGTCCCGCTTGCAGGCGTTTGACTTATTGGCCAGCCTGGTCAGTGTGGTGAACGGCGAAGGCCTAATCCTGTTCAGCAACGCCGTCTTGGAAGATGCGCTGGGTATTTCCAGGCGCGTACTGGTAGGCAGCGCGCTGGCGGACTATTTTTTTGAACCGCAACCGCTGCGCGCGGCATTGCAGGGCGTACGCAACAACGCGTTCTCGGCCCTGCGCTACGACGGTGCATTGCGCCGCAGTGGCCAGGACGCCATGTTGGTCCATGTCATCGTCACCCATAACGTGGGCAGCCCCGAAATCATCATCGAAATGGTGCCGCAGGAGCAGCAGGTGCGCCAGGACCGGGAGGAGCGCCTGGCCGAACAGGCGCGCACCAATAAGGAGCTTATTCGCAACCTTGCGCACGAAATCAAGAATCCCTTGGGAGGCATACGCGGCGCGGCGCAGTTGTTGGAGCTGGAAATCGGATCCACTGACCTGCTCGAATACACCCAGGTCATCATCCACGAAGCCGACCGCCTGCAAACCCTGGTGGACCGTTTGTTGGCACCGCACCGGCGCGCGCACGTGGTGGGCGACGTCAATATCCACGAGGTCTGCGAGCGGGTGCGCTCCCTGATCGTGGCCGAGTTTCCCAAGGGGCTGGCCGTGGCGCGCGATTACGACATTTCCATTCCCGATCTGCGCGGCGACCGTGAGCAGCTGATTCAGGCGCTGCTCAACATTGCCCAAAATGCCTGCCTGGCGCTTGCCCAGCGGCGCGAAGCGGGCGATGCGCGGCTGGTATTTCGCACCCGCATTGCCCGGCAAGTCACCTTCGGCAAACACCGCCATCGACTGGCATTGGAATTGCATGTCATAGACAATGGACCGGGCGTGCCCGATTCGATCAAGGACAGGCTGTTTTATCCCCTGGTCTCCGGGCGCGAAGGCGGTTCGGGTTTGGGGTTGACGCTGGCACAAACCTTTGTGCAGCAACACCACGGCTTGATCGAAGTCGAAAGCGCGCCAGGTCATACCGATTTCAAGATTTTGATTCCTTTGCCCTGAGGCATTCTTCGGAGATGGACCTGCCATGAAGCCCGTTTGGATAGTCGATGACGACCAGTCGATTCGCTTCGTACTCGAGAAAGCCTTGTTGCGTGAGCAACTCCCCACCCGCAGCTTTTCCAGTGCGGCCGAGGTCTTGCGTGCCTTATCCAGCAGCGATGAACCCGGCCCTCAGATTCTGGTGAGCGACATCCGTATGCCGGGCGAGTCCGGCTTGGAGTTACTCGAAAAAGTCAAAGCCCGCCACCCCAGCCTGCCGGTCATCATCATGACCGCGTTTTCGGACCTGGACAGCGCGGTGAGCGCCTTTCAGGGCGGCGCCTTCGAATACCTGCCCAAGCCGTTTGACCTGTCCAAGGCCATTGAGCTGATCCGCCGCGCGCTGGAAGAAAGCCTGCGCGAAGAAGTGGCCGATACCGCGCACACCGACGCGCCCGAAATGCTGGGACAGGCACCGGCCATGCAGGACGTGTTCCGCGCGATCGGACGCCTGAGCCAAAGCCATGTGACCGTGATGGTCACCGGCGAATCCGGCTCGGGCAAGGAACTGGTGGCGCGGGCTTTGCACAAGCATTCGCCGCGCGCGGGCGGGCCTTTTGTGGCCATCAATACGGCGGCCATTCCGAAAGAATTGCTGGAGAGCGAGTTATTCGGACACGAGCGCGGTGCCTTCACCGGGGCGCAGGGCCAGCGCCGCGGCCGCTTTGAGCAAGCCGACGGCGGAACGCTTTTTCTGGACGAAATCGGGGACATGCCCTTTGAGCTGCAAACCCGCTTGCTGCGGGTGCTCAGCGACGGCAGTTTTTACCGCGTGGGCGGCCACAGCTCGGTGAAAACCAATGTGCGCGTCATCGCGGCTACCCACCAGGATCTGGAAGAGCGCGTCAAGCTCGGGCTGTTCCGCGAAGACCTGTTTCACCGCCTGAATGTGATCCGCCTGCGCTTGCCAGCTTTGCGGGAGCGGCGCGAGGACATATCCGCGCTGACGCGGCATTTTTTGCAAGTGAGCGCCCAGCAATTGGGGGTGGAGGCCAAACGCATCTCGGAGTCGGCATTGGCCATTCTGGAGGCCTTTCCCTTCCCCGGCAATGTGCGCCAGTTGGAGAACATCTGCCACTGGTTGACCGTGATGGCGCCGTCCCAGGTCATAGAGCCCAAAGATTTGCCACCCGAAGTCCTGTCCGCTATGGGTATCAGCGACACCAACGGGACGCCCGTGGCCCCGCAGGCCGCTGCAATCGCCACTTTGCCCCCGGCCCAGAGCGATGCGTCGCTCTGGCCCCCCGCGCCGGGCCAGGCAACAGCAAGCGCCGAGACGCCAAGCGGCAACGCAGTGACCGCCGTTGCGGCCTTGGCAGCGGTAACCACCTGGGAACTCGATTTGGAACACGAGGCGCTGGAACTCTTGCGCGCTGAATCGGCCGATGTGTGGGATGTGCTGACCCGGCGGTTCGAGTCCCGCCTGATCCAGGCCGCCCTGCAAACCACACGGGGACGGCGGGTCGACGCGGCCAACAAGCTCGGAATAGGCCGCAACACCATTACCCGCAAGATCCAGGAGCTCGGCCTGGACCGCCAGACGGCGCTGGTCGACCCCGCGTAAGACGCCTCAGTCCAGCGTCAACACCACCGGCGCATGGTCGCTGGGGCGTTCGTTTTTGCGCGGACCTTTGTCAATCTGACAGGCGCGTGCCTGGGCCTTCAAGGAATTGCTGATCAAGATATGGTCAATCCGCAGCCCCCGGTTGCGCCTGAACGCCAAGTCGCGGTAATCCCACCAGCTGTAGTTCTTGGGCGGCTGGGCAAAAAGCCGCACGCTGTCGTGCAAACCAAGGGCCACCAGCGCGCTCAGTTCGTAACGTTCCTCGTCGGTGCAGTGGATCTGGTCGCGCATGCCCTCGGGGTCCCAGACATCGGCATCGTCAAAGGTGATGTTGAAGTCGCCCATGAGCACCAGTTTGGGATGGGTCACCAGCGCAGACCTGAGCCATGCGCGCAGGGCTTTGAGCCATTCCAGCTTGTATTCAAACTTGTCACTGCCGGGTGCCTGGCCGTTGGGAAAATAGGCCCCGACCACGCGCAAATCACCCAGGTCGGCACTGATGATGCGCGCCATGTCGTCAGCAAAAAGC
>CANCTD010000164.1 GCA_947380945.1 Comamonadaceae bacterium | reverse complement strand
AGCAGCAGCAGTTGCGGATCGAGCGCCAAGGCGCGGGCGATTTCCAGCAAGCGCTGCTTGCCATACGGCAGGTTGCGTGCCTCTTCGCCGGCTAATTCGCCCAGGCCGACGAAATGCAGCAAGCCCAGGCCGCGCTGCACCGATGCGTCGTTTTCCCGCTGGTAACGCCCAGAGTTGAGCGCCACATCAACGAAGTTGCTCTCAAAGGTGTGATGCAGGCCCACCTGAACGTTCTGCAGCGCCGTCATTTCGCCAAACAACTGCACGTTTTGGAAGGTACGCGCAATGCCGGACAGCGCGATATCCGACGATGTGCGGCCGACGACCGAATCACCATCAAACGCGATACTGCCTGCTGTCGGCACGTAAATGCCGGTCAGCACGTTCATCATGGTGCTCTTGCCGGAGCCGTTGGGGCCGATCAGGCCATGGATGGAGCCGCGCTTGATGCGCAAGTCCACCATGTTCAACGCTTTGAGGCCGCCGAATTGCATCAGCACACCCTGGGCCACTAGAACATCGCCGGCGTTGCGTCCAGCGGCAGCTTGGTGCAGCGCGTCGAGTTGGCTGTCAAAAGCCGCGTCAGCATCCAGCGATCTGGCCTTGCGGAACAGCAAATTGCGGAAGAAGCCCACGATGCCGTCTTGCAGGTAATACACGACAAACAAAATCATCAGGCCGAAAATGCTCAGACGCCAGTCGGTGATGGAAGTGAGCCAGAAGGAGAACGCTGCCAGCGCCGCGGTGCCAATAACGGGGATCGCCATGTTGCGGGCGGTTGTAATGTGCTTGCTGATCGCAATTACAGCGCCTACAGCCATCAACACCGCCAGGGTTGTTGCCACGGAACGGAACAGCGCCAAATCGTCCAGCAATTTGGGCAGGATCACGATGATGGCCGCGCCAAGCAGCGACCCCAAGCGCGACTTGCGCCCGCCCATGATCACCGCGAGCAAAAACAGAACGGTCAGCTCAAAGTTATAGGTGTTGGGCGAGATGTACTGTTCGGAGTACGCATACAGGCATCCGGCCAGGCCCGCAAAACCCGCGCTCACCACAAAGGCGTACACCTTGTAGCGATACACCGACACGCCCATACAGTCAGAGGCCACAGGGCTTCCGCGTAAAGCCTCGAAAGCGCGACCCAGCTGGGATCGCAGGATCCGGTCCACAACCAATGCGGACAATGCCATGAGAGCCAACACCAGCCAATAAAAACCATCTTCGGTTAACTTCATCCCGAAAATGTTGGGCTTGGGCACTTTGATGCCCAGCGGTCCTTCGGTGAGGAAGGTCATTTCGTTGATCAGGATTTGCACGATGGTTCCGAATGCCAGCGTCACCATCGCCAGATACGGGCCCGTTACACGCAACGCCGGCAAAGCCAGGATGGCTCCGAATACTGCAGTAATACCTACGCTGGCAATCAAAATGACCCACAGCGGCGCGCCGAGTTTGAAAAACAACACGCCTGCGGTGTAGGAACCCACGCCGAACAAGCCGGCATGGCCAAGCGAAACCTGGCCGGTGTAGCCCACCACGATGTCCAGACCGAACAGCAGGATGGAGTAAATCATGATCGTGCCGATCATGTGGCTGTAATACGAGTTGTGCAGATAGAACGGTGCGGTTGCCAGAAGCACCAATCCGATCAGCGCGAACAGGATATTTGAGCGGGTCATCTTCAGACTTTCTTGATCGCGGTTTTACCGAACAAACCGGCGGGTTTGAGCGCCAACACCATCAGCAGTAAAACGAGGCCGGGAACATCTTTGTAGCCGGTCGAGAGATAAAAACCGGTGGTCGTTTCAGCGATACCCAAAATTACGCCGCCAACGATGATGCCCAAACCGCTGGTCAGGCCGCCGATGATCGCCACAGCGAAAGCCTTCAGGCCCAAGACTGCGCCCATGGTTGCGCCGGTCAGCGTCAGCGGTGCAATCAGAGCACCTGCAAAACCCGCTGTCGCGGACGACAGCGCGTACGAAAAAGTAATAACCAAGCTGGTGTTGATGCCCATCAATTTGGCTGCATCGCGGTCATTGAATGTAGCCACCACCGCTTTGCCATAAATGGTTTTGCGGTTGAAAAACTCTACCGCCAGCATCATCGCCACGGCGCCGATGACTACCAGAACTTCCATGGGCAAAATGTTGGCGCCAAGGAGGTGCATAGGTGCCTCGGGCAGGGGAGACGGGAACTTCAGGTCGTCGCGACCCCAGATGTTTTCAGCCACGTTTTTGGCAATAATGCCCAAGGCAATGGTGGACATGATCCAGCCGAATTCACTTTTGATTTTGATCGCGGGGGCTACGCCGATGCGTTCCACCACGCTGCCTTGGACCAGGCCGAATAGGATGACGATGGGCAGCATCAGCCAGTAATTGACACCGGCATTGACCAAAGACAAGCCCACCATGGCGCCCAGCATGAGCGCATCACCTTGACCGAAATTCAAGGTATCCGAGGTTTGAAACGTAAGCTGATACCCGAAAGCGATGACCGCGTAAATCATCCCCAGTGCGATACCGCTGTACACCAGTTGAAGCAATATTTCCATTTTCTATCTCACCCGTTGAAACCGTCGGACATGCAAACCTCGGTTCGCCTAAAAAATTACCGCGTCGGCCTCTTAAAGCCAACGCGGTAATGTAGGAGAACGCTACGGAGGGTCAGCTTACTTCGTTTTGACTTCCAAAGCGCCCTTGGCATTTGCGTCTTTCACGCGCACTTCAGAGGCCTTTTTCTGGTCTTCTTCGTAGGCGTAATCCACTTTGCCACTCTTCACTTCGCCAAAGACGGGGATGTTGGCCGTAATGGCTTCATGGTCTTTGGCTGTGAACGGCTTGTTGTAGGTCGTCACAACACCAGCCACCGGGGTTTTCAGATCTTCCAGTGCTGCGCGGATTTTCGGTCCTTCCAGCGACTGTGCCTGGTTGATGGCGGCGGCCAGCAGGTAGATCGAGTCATAGCCTTGCGCAGCGGAAACGGGCGAATCGATACGCGCATTTTTCGGCTTGAAGGTCTTCAGGTAGTTGATGATGAAGGCTTGGCGCTTGGGAGTAGTGGGCGCCTGGATAAAGGTCTGGGGCATGCGCGCACCTTCACCGCCTGGGCCGGCGTTGTCAATGAAGTTGGCCATCGACAGCGTCCAGCTGCCAATCATGGGGACTTTCCAGCCCAGCTTGGTCATGCCGTTGGCAATTTGGGCCAACTCTGGTCCGATTGCGTAGGTCAAAATCACTTCCGCGCCTGCGGCTTTGGCCTTCAACAGCTGGGCAGTCATGTCGACGTCCTTGACGTTGAATTTCTCGACTGCAACCGCTTTGATGCCTTTCAAGCCCAAAGCGCGCTCCAGATCCTCGCGACCCAGCTGACCATAGTTGGTGGAGTCGGCCAGGATCGCCACGTTTTTGAACTTGCGGCGAGTAACAGCCTCTTCCACAATCATGGGCGCCTGGATGCTGTCATGGGCCGCATTGCGGAAGATGTAGTTTTCAGGCTGGTCGTCGAACTGGTGCGTCAGGATGGATCCGGTTGCCACGTTGTTCATGACAGGGATCTTGGCTTCCTGGTAGAAGCGTTGCGATGCCAAAGCCACGCCTGTGTTGATGTAGCCGACCGTCGCGGTGACCTTTTGGCTGATCAGTTCTTGCGCGATTTGCACGCCACGCTCATTTTTGGCTTCGTCGTCGCGTTCGATCAGCTCAATTTGACGGCCCATCACGCCGCCAGCTTTGTTGATTTCTTCAACAGCCAAGCGCACGCCATCGCGCATGCTGACGCCCATGGAGGAGGAGCCGCCGGTGAAGGGGCCCTGGACGCCGAGTTTGATGGTGTCGGCCGCTGCTGCCGCACCCGCAAATAGGATGACTGCCGCGCTGATCGCCAAACGCCGCGAAACTTGTGCAAGATGAATTGTCATGGTGTCTCCAACAGATAAGGCCGAAGGCCAAAAAACGAGAAAGTTAAACAGAACCGACCCGCCGCAACAGTGAGTCCGGCAGAACAGTGTCCCAGCAGAACCGAAGATTCGAAAGGATACCCTATTAGAGAGAGGGGAATACCTGCTCGCCAATAGTGGATTCCCTTAGATCGAGGGGTAATGATACTGAGGAAATTTCATCAACTATCTTCATTTTGTTCACTCGAGCTCCCGTAGCCGATGCAAAGCTTCCTCTACTCGTTCCACTGCGTGAACCTCCAGGCCTGCGATGGGCTTTTTGGGCACGTTGGCTTTGGGTACCAGCGCCACCGTAAAGCCCAGCTTAGCGGCCTCTTTCAGCCGCTCCTGTCCGCGCGGTGCAGGCCGCACCTCACCGGCCAGCCCGACCTCACCAAACGCGAAAAATCCTTTGGGCAGCGCTTTGCCGCGCAGCGACGAGGCAATCGACAGCATCA
>CANCTD010000163.1 GCA_947380945.1 Comamonadaceae bacterium | reverse complement strand
TGCGGAGAAAAGGTGTCGTAGGGCAGCGTCTCCCAGTCCGGGAACAGCGCGCAGCGCAGCTCGGGCGCGAAGAAGGTGATTTCATCGAGCAGCCGCTGCGCATCCGACGCGTCAGCCGTCACGATCGCCGTGATGCGCCCGGCGGCTTTCTCGCGCTGCGCCAGTTGGGCCAGCACCAGTGCGTCCGCCGACCCCGGCGGGCGCGGCAGGGTGAAACGTTTTCCAAGGGCCAGGGCTGGGAGGGTCATGCGGCAACAACAATACAAAAACCCCCGGCCAGCGGATGGACGGGGGCGGGTGATCAAGCAGGCCGGATTCTAGAATGCCCCTCAACCTGCCGATTGATCCCCCATGCCCGCCGCTACACCCCACCCCCAACCCGTTGCCAAGCCCGCGCGCTTTGCCTGCGCCGACCCGGCTGCCCCGGCCCGCTGCTTTGCGCTGGTGCCCTGCGCGGGCAGCGGCAGCCGGGCTGGAACCGCCCAGCCCAAGCAGTACCAGGTCATCGCCGGCCAAGCCCTGGTGATGCACACCCTGCATGCCCTGGCAGGCGTTGCGCGCTTGCAAGGCGGTCTGGTGGTGCTCACGCCGGGTGACGACTTTGCCTGGCCTGTTGGCGCGCAGTGGCCCGGACTGTTTGTGCGCCAGGCCTGCGGTGGCGCGACCCGCGCCCAAACCGTGTTCCAGGGCCTGCACGCGCTGGGCGCACTGGGTGTGCGGGACATCGACTGGGTGCTGGTGCATGACGCCGCCCGCTGCCTGGTCACGCCGCAGCTGGTGGACGCCTTGATTGACGCCTGCCTTGGCGACCCGGTGGGCGGCCTGCTGGCGCTGCCGCTGCCCGACACCCTGAAGCAGGAAGTGGACGGCCGCTCCCACACCACAGTGCCTCGCGCCGACAAGTGGCTGGCCCAAACCCCGCAGATGTTTCGCCTGGGCGCTTTGCGCGACGCACTGGCCGCCAAGCATGCAGACGGGTTTGCCGGTATTACCGACGAGGCCAGTGCCATGGAGTTGGCGGGCCATGCCCCTTTGCTGGTGGCGGGCAGCGCGCATAACTTCAAGGTCACCTATGCGCAGGACTTTGCGCTGGCTGCAGCGGTTTTAGAGCAGGTGTATCATGAAGGTATATGAAATAAATTCGTACTGAGTAATTCATACTTAATGGCGCGTATCTGGAGAACTCTATGGACTTGACGCTGGCCGAACGTGGACAGATTGTGATCCCCAAGGAGGCGCGCGATGCGCTGGGGCTCAAGCCGGGAACCAAGCTGCAGATGCGCGTCGAAGGCTCCCGCCTGGTCATCGAGAAGAAGGTCGCTTTGGACCTGAGTCGCTGGGTTGGAAAAGCGCTGGACGATGGCCTGAGCACCAACGCGGCTTTGTCGGAACTGCGCCAGCGCCCAGTGCCCTGGAAAGACGGTGACCCGGCCCCATGAAGACAGCAGTCGATTCCAGCGTGCTGTTTGACATCGTCAAGGGCGCACCCGGTGCTGCGGCAGCGCAGGCGTCGCTCGAGGAGGCGCTGTCGGGCGGCAGCCTGTCTGTTTGCGCGGTAGTGGTGGCCGAATTGGGGCGCTACTTCGCCAGCGCAGAGGACCTGCGGGACTTTCTGGCCGACTGCCAGATCGACCACGACCCGGTATCGTTTGAGGCGGCGCTGCAAGCGGCACGCATCATGCGGGCCTACGCAGCCAACAAGGGCCCGCGCGAACGCGTAGCACCCGATTTTTTGATCGGTGCCCACGCGCTTACGCAAGCCGATGGCTTGATCACTGCCGATGCTGGTTTTTTCCGCCGTTACTTTGCGGGCCTGCGTGTGATCGCCCCATACAACGCATGAATCTGAGCACACGAAAGGCTGCACCATGACCATCCGCATCGGCGAGGGCTGGGACACGCACGCACTGGTGGAGGGGCGCGCCTTGATCCTGGGCGGGGTGCATATCCCCTTTGCCAAAGGTTTGCTGGGACATTCGGACGCCGACGCGCTCTTGCACGCCATCACCGACGCCCTGTTCGGCGCGGCCGCCATGGGTGACATTGGCACGCATTTCCCGGATACCGATGCTGCCTTCAAGGGCGCGGATTCCCTGGCGCTGCTGCGCGAGGCTGCACGCCTGGTGCGCGCCAAGGGCTACGCGATTGGCAATATAGACAGTACCGTGATCGCGCAAGCCCCCAAGCTCGCTGCGCATATTGCAGCCATGCGCCAGAACATCGCGCAAGCGCTGGATATCGATGTGGATTGCGTTAACGTGAAAGCCAAAACCGCCGAAAAAATGGGTCCGGTGGGCGAGGGGCGGGCGATGGAGGCGCGGGCCGTTGTGTTGCTGGCCCGGCCTTAGATCCGGGTGGCTATTGCGCCGCCCAGCCCCCGTCCATATTCCAGGCCACGCCGCGCACGTTGTCGGCGGCGGGCGAACACAGGAACACCGCCAGCGCGCCCAGCTCTTCGGGCGTGGTGAACTGCAGCGAGGGCTCTTTTTCCGCCAACAGCAGGCGCTTGGCCTCGTCGTTCGAAACGCCCAGAGCCAATGCCTTGGCGTCGACCTGCTTTTGCACCAGTGGCGTCAGCACCCAACCCGGGCAGATGGCGTTGCAGGTCACGCCGCTGGTGGCGTTTTCCAAAGCGCAGACCTTGGTCAGCCCGACGATGCCGTGTTTGGCGGCGACATAGGCGGACTTTTCGGCCGAACCGACCAGCCCGTGCACCGATGCGATGTTGATGATGCGGCCCCAGTTGCGCGCCCGCATGCCGGGCAAGACCATGCGGCTTGCGTGGAAAGCGCTGCTTAGATTGATGGCGATCACGGCATCCCAGCGCTCTGTGGGGAAGTTCTCGATGCGCGCCACGTGCTGAATACCGGCGTTGTTTACCAGGATATCGACCCCGCCAAAATGGGCCTCGGCGTAGCGCACCATGGCCTCGATTTCATCGGGTTTGCTCATATCGGCTCCGTGAAAGCCGACCTTCACGCCCAAGGCAGCGACCTCGGCCATAGGCGCGTCCTTGTCGCCAAAGCCGTTCATGACGATGTTGATGCCTTGCGCGGCAAGGGCCTTGGCCATCCCGAGGCCGATGCCGCTGGTGGAGCCGGTGATGAGGGCGGTTTTGTTGCTGAGCATGGGGGAATTCCTGAAAAAGAGACTGTCAAAGGTACCACTGGCTAGGTTTTGATTGCACGCGCCGTCAGTACACATTATCGGCACCTGCTGGGCGCGAACCGATAATCCGGTTCTGAGCCCCAGGCCGAACGCCCGCCCCACCAACAGGAAACCCATGGCACAACAGTCCAGCCCCCACCCCATTTCTCTGATCCCCGTCATCCTCTGCGGCGGCGCAGGTTCGCGCCTGTGGCCGGTTTCCCGCGACACCCATCCCAAGCCCTTCATCTCCCTGGCCGACGGCCAAAGCCTTTTGCAAAAGGCCTTTATCCGCGGGGCTGCGCTGGCGGGCGTGTCGCAGGTGCTTACGGTCACCAATCGCGAGCTGACCTTCAAAACCCAGGACGCCTACGCCCCGGTTAATCCCAAGGGCTTGGCGACCAGTTTTATTTTGGAGCCTTTCGGCCGCAACACGGCCCCGGCCATTGCCGCCGCCGCGCTGCATATCGCCCAGACCGTGGGTGAGGATGCGATCCTGCTGGTGCTGGCCGCCGACCATTTGATTGCCGACCAGGCCGCTTTTGCGGCGGCGGTGGCGCAGGCCACTGCGCTGGCCGCCACCGGCAAGCTGGTGACCTTTGGCATCCACCCGGACGCGCCCGAGACCGGATACGGCTACATCCAGGCCAAGGGCAACACCGTGTTGCGCTTTGTGGAAAAGCCCTCGCTGGAAAAAGCCCAGGCCTATCTGGCCAGTGGAGACTTTTTTTGGAACGCCGGCATCTTCTGTTTTTCAGCGGGCGCGCTGCTGCGCGAGATGGAAGCACATTGTCCGCAGCTGCTGGAGGCAACGCGTGCCTGCGTGGCCCATTCGCGCAGCGCGCAAGGCGATGGTTTTGCGCAGTTAACGCTGGACCCCGTTAGTTTTGAGACCGTGCCCGACGATTCGATTGACTACGCGCTGATGGAGAAATCCGCGCAGGTCGCAGTCGTGCCCTGCAACATCGGCTGGAGCGACATCGGTTCCTGGGCGGCGCTGGGTGACCTGGATGCGCCCGATGCGCAAGGCAACCGCGTGCGCGGCGAAGCCCTGTTACACGACACCCGCGACACCACCATACACAGCAGCCAGCGGCTGGTGGGCGCGGTGGGCCTGGACCACCTGATCATCATCGACACGCCCGATGCGCTGTTGGTGGCGGACAAGGGTCGCGCGCAGGATGTGAAACATATTTATGCCCAGCTCAAGGCCAGCGGCCACGAGGCGCACAAGCTGCACCGCACGGTGCACCGGCCCTGGGGCACGTACACGGTGATCGAGGAGGGGCCTGGCTTCAAGAT
>CANCTD010000162.1 GCA_947380945.1 Comamonadaceae bacterium | reverse complement strand
GGGTGCCCGTGGCCTGCGCCGGGCGCGGTGCCGCTGCGGCAAGTGTAGGGGCTGACAGCCACTGTAGGAGTGTGCGGGTGCCCGGGCCAGCCTGCTGGCGACATGGGAGCAAGCCGGTGCGACCAGCCTGCCCGGCGCTTGTCGCGCCCCGCCGCACCCAGGTCGCGCTCCGTACATGCGCTAGGCTTCGCCCGTGTCACCATGCGGCGCGCGAGGGGTAGCTCCGTTGCGCCAGTCCTGTGCCTGGGTTTGCGCACCGCGCCTTCCAGGCTGCTTTCTTCTTGACCGGATCTTTGCGTGAGTCCTTTGTTCTGGCCCTTGGCCTCTTTGCTCAGTGGCGTGGCCATGCTGGTGGTCGGCATCGCCTTGCTCACGGTGGCCATCAGCTCGCAAGCCAGTACCGCGCACTTCTCGGGCCTGGTGACCGGCATGGTGATGTCGGCTTACTTTGCCGGTTTTGTGTACGGCACCTACGCCTGCCCGCGCCTGATCAAGCGGGTCGGCTATATCCGGGCCTTTGCCGTGCTGGCCTCGGTGGCCTCGGCCTTGCCCATGTTGCACGCGCTGTGGACCAACCCGTGGTTCTGGGGCACCCTGCGCTTCACGACCGGGTTGTGCATCGTCGGTTTGTACATGGTGATTGAGAGCTGGCTCAATGTGGTGGCCGGCAGCGAAGACCGGGGCAAGGTGTTTGCCGCGTACATGGCGGTCAGCGGCGTCTCCATGGCGCTGGGGCAGTGGCTGATTCTGGCTGGCGACCGTTTCGGCTTCGTGCCCTTTGCTTTTGCGTCAATTTTGTTTTCTTTCGCGCTGGTGCCCACCACCATGACCACGATTGCCGAGCCGGTGCAAACCGAGACACCTGCGCTCAGCATGCGCCGCCTGTTTGCGGTCTCGCCCATAGGCGCGCTGGCGTCTATGGGTTCGGGGCTGATCAATGGCACCTTCTTCAGCCTGGGTAACGTTTTTGGCCACGGCGTGGGTTTCAGCGATGGGCGCACCGCGACATTTATGGCCATCACCATCCTGAGCGGCGCGGCCTTTCAGTGGCCGATTGGCCATTTGTCGGATCGCTACGACCGGCGCTGGGTCTTGTTCTGGGTGTGCGTGGGTTCCGGCGCGCTGGCGGTGCTGGGTTTTTACGTGGCCCGCGAGTTCGAGAATCTCTTGCTTTTGCTGGGAATTGCTTTTGGCGCACTGGTGTTTGCGGTCTACGGCCTGAGCGTGGCGCATACCAATGACCTGATTGACCCCTCTGAGGTTCTGGAGACCACGGGCGGTCTGTTGCTGTTGTACGGTGTTGGCGCCACCATAGGTCCGACCCTGGCGGGCGGCTTGATGGATGTGCTGGGGCCTGAGAGCCTGATGCTGTACTTCGCGGGCATGCTGGGTTTGCTGGCCCTGGCGGTCTGGTTTTTCGCCACCCGCAAAGGCCGCATCTTCAGCAACCCCGGCCACAGCAGCGACTATGTGCGCATGGAGGCCAGTTCGCTGGTGGTCTTGCAACTCGATCCGCGTGCCGCCAAGCGGCAGGCCACGCTTGCGGCCCAAGAAGTGCACCCCTGAATACCGCCGCCAACAGCTGAGAGGAACCCTTTATGGAACACGTCGCTTTCACCGCCATGCAAGACGGCACCCACGAGGAATACGCATTTCTGCACGCGCTGGAAGCGGATTACATGCGCGCGCTCCCGCAGCGGATTCTGGCTGCGCTGGAGCGCACGGCCGATACGCTTCCCGGCTACCAGGTGAACCGCCTGACCCATGCGCTGCAAACTGCAGCCCGGGCGCAGGCCGATGGCGCGGATGTGGACATGGTCGTCGGTGCGCTGGTCCACGACCTCGGCGATGAGCTCGCCCCCGCCAACCACGCTGCCTATGCGGCCAGCTTGATCCGGCCCTATGTGCGCGCCGAAGTGACCTGGGTGGTGGAAAAGCATGCGCTGTTCCAGATGCAGTACTACGCGCACCACCTCGGGCAGGAGCGCGATGGCCGGCTGCGCTACCGCGACCATCCCTGGTTTGATAGCTGCCAGCATTTTTGCCAGGCCTACGACCAGAATTCTTTCGACCCCGCGTATCCCACGCAGCAGCTGGCGCACTTTGCGCCCCTGGTGCATGCGGTGTTCAGTCGCACGCCCTACGACCCGGCGGTCTTGCAAGAGCCTGTGCGCAATTGAGCGGCTTGAGCGCTTCGTTGCGCGCCATTCTGGCGATGCTGGCTGCGGTCGGCTGTTTCTCCCTGATGGACGCAGCCCTCAAGGGGCTTACCGGCGCCTACCCGCCATTGCAAGTTGCGGCGCTGCGCGGTTTGGCCGCCTTCCCGCTGGTGTGCGCCTACATTGCCTGGCAAGTTCCGCTGCGCACGCTGGTGCAGGTGCGCTGGCCCATGCACCTGCTGCGCGGTGTGTTGAACGTGGGCATGTTGTGCAGCTTTTCTCTGGGGATCGGCCATCTGGCGATTGCCGAGGCCTACACCCTGTTTTTCATTTCGCCGCTGGTCGTAACCGCGCTGGCGGTTCCCTTGCTCAAAGAGCCGGCGCGCCGGGCGCACTGGATTGCCATTGGCATCGGCTTGTGCGGCGTGCTCATCGCCATGCGACCGGGCGGCGACAGCATGGTGTCCTGGGGCGCGCTGGCCATTCTGGTGTCATCCCTGTGCTACAGCGGCACGGTCTTGACCGCGCGCATCATCACCCGCACCGAGGGCACGGCCAGCGTGGTGTTCTGGACCACGTTTTTCATGGCCGCCGGGGCCAGCGCTCTTGCGCTGCCCGGTTGGCAGACGGTGCAGCCGGTTCACTGGCCCATGATCGCGGCCATGGGCCTGACCGGCTTTGGCGGCACCGTGGCAATTACCTACGCCTTCAAGCACGGCAAGACCGCCAGCGTCGCCCCCTTTGAATACAGTGCCCTGGCCTGGGCGATTGCTATTGACTACCTGATCTGGGACACCACGCCCGACCGCTATACGCTGATCGGCGGGTTCATAGTGATCCTGAGCGGCTTGTACTTAATCCGCGACGAACGCGGGCGGGCGGCAGCGGCGGCTTCGCTGGCGCAGCACCCTTAGCTGGCGGCTTCCAGGCCGCCGCTGAAATGCTCCCGCATGCGCTGGGTGGCAAGCGCTGCGTCCCGCGCGAGCAGCGCATCCATGATCGCCTGGTGTTCGCGCAACGATTCCTGGATGCGACCGGCCTTTAGCAGCGAGTTGTGGCGGTTGAGCTTCATCACCTTGCGCAAATCGGCGCAGAGCTGGTCGCGCCAGCGGTTGTCGGCGATTTCGAGCAGGCGCATATGAAAGCGCTCGTTCACGGCGAAGAAGGCGTTGGTATCGCCCACCGCAGCGGCGAGTTCTGTGTGCAGTGCCTGCAAATCCCGCAGTTGCGGGTCGCTGGCGCGGCTGGCGACCACGCCCGCCGCGTCGGATTCCAACAAGGACAAGAGGTGGTAGACATCGGTCTGGTCTTTTGCGTTCACCTCGGTGACATACGCGCCACGGCGCATCTTCATGGTCACCAGCCCCTCGGTTGCCAGCACCTTGAGCGCTTCGCGCAGCGGTGTGCGGCTGATGCCGTACTCCTCGGCCAGCCGGGTTTCGTCGATCCAGCTGCCCGGGGCGAGCTGGCTGGTGAAAATCCGTTCACGCAGCAGCTCGGCGACTTCCTCATAGAGGGCGCGGGGGGTGAGGGTCAGGGGTGGCATGGCCGGGATTGTAAGTCAAAATAAGGTTTTGAATTCATAATTACGGCGGTTATACTGCGCCCCACTTTTCCGTATTCCGTTTCGAAAGCACCAGCCATGAGCCTGAACCCAGCCGCCAAGCAAGACGCATCCGCCGCGACCTGGCCCGATTTTCAGCAGGGCGACCACGCCGCATGGTTGCGGGCCGCCGCCAAGTCCGCGCCCGGCGGCAATGTAGACGCCCTGAACTGGATCACGCCCGACGGCATCGTAGTCAAGCCCCTGTACACGGCGGCAGACACCGCAAACCTGCCCTACGCCGATACCTTGCCCGGCTTTGCGCCCTATGTGCGCGGCCCGCAAGCCACCATGTACGCGGTGCGCCCCTGGACGATTCGCCAGTACGCGGGTTTTTCTACTGCTGAGGAATCCAACGCCTTCTACCGCAAGGCGCTGGCCGCCGGCGGGCAGGGCGTATCCGTCGCGTTTGACCTGGCCACGCACCGCGGTTACGACTCCGACCACCCGCGCGTAACTGGCGACGTTGGCAAGGCCGGCGTGGCGATTGACTCGGTTGAGGACATGAAGATTCTGTTCAACGAAATTCCGCTGGACAAAGTGAGCGTGTCCATGACCATGAACGGCGCGGTGCTGCCGGTGCTGGCCGGTTATGTGGTGGCCGCCGAAGAGCAGGGCGTGGCCCAGGACCAACTCTCGGGAACGATTCAGAACGACATTCTGAAAGAGTTCATGGTGCGCAACACCTACATCTACCCACCCGCGCCCAGCATGCGCATCATTGGCGACATCATTGG
>CANCTD010000161.1 GCA_947380945.1 Comamonadaceae bacterium | reverse complement strand
GCTTCCAGCAGCGCGGCAGACACCCGCAGCGGATAGGCCACGCCCAGCAGCGCCAGGTGGCTGACCCGCTGCGGCGCGCGGGCAGCGGCTTCCAACGCAATCAGCGCACCAAAGCTGTGGCCGATCAGCGCGGCGTGTTCCAGCCCGGCAGCGTCCAGCAGGGCCAGCACCATATCGGCCGCATTTTCCACACTGGCCGGGGGGGTGCCCGCGCTTTTGCAGTGGCCCGGCAAATCGATGGCCAGCACATTCCAGCCGTGGTGCGCGAAAAACCGGGTCTGCAAAATCCACACGCTGTGGTCATTGAGCACGCCGTGGATGAAGACGGCGGTGGGCTGCGCCGGGTTAAAGGCTTTGCCGCCGGTGTAGGCGTACAGGCTCGCGCCCAGAACTGCGTATTTCATGCGGCGGCTCCTGCTTTTTCGGCTGCTTTGAGCGCGCGTTTCAGGTCCTCGATCAAATCGTCCGGGTCTTCCAGGCCTATGGACAGGCGGATGGTGCCGGGACCGATGCCGGAGTTACGAAGTGCCGCGTCGTCCATACGGAAATGGGTGGTGCTGGCGGGGTGTATGACCAGGCTGCGGCAGTCGCCCACATTGGCCAGGTGGCTGAAGACCTTGAGGGTTTCGATGAATTTCTGGCCCTGGGCGCGGCTGCCCGCGATGTCAAAACTGAACACCGAGCCCGCGCCGCGCGGCAGCAGCTTTTTGGCCAGGGCATGGCCGGGGTGGCTCTCCAGCATCGGGTGACCGACGCGCGAGACCATGGGGTGGGCGGCCAGAAATTCCACGACACGTTCGGTATTGCCCATGTGCCGCGCCATGCGCAGGGGCAGGGTCTCAATGCCTTGCAAAATCAGCCAGGCGCTGTGCGGGCTCATGCAAGCACCAAAGTCGCGCAGGCCTTCGCGGCGCGCCCGCAGCAGGAACGCGCCCACGGTGCTTTCTTCGCTGAACACCATGTTGTGGAAACCCGCATAGACCTTCGATAACTCGTCGAATTTGCCCGAGCGTTCCCAATCAAAGCTGCCGCCATCGACCACCACGCCGCCCACCACGGTGCCATGGCCGGAGAGGAACTTGGTGGCCGAGTGGTACACCAGATCGGCCCCGTGCTCAAAAGGCTTGATCAGCCAGGGCGATGTGAGCGTGGAGTCCACCAGCAGCGGCACGCCGTTGTCGTGGGCGATGGCGCTGACCTGCGCAATGTCCAGCACGTCCAGGCCGGGGTTGCCCACGGTCTCGCCGAAAAAAAGCTTGGTATTGGGGCGCACGGCGGCGCGCCAGGCGTCCATATCGCTGGGGTTGACAAAGGTGGTCTCAATGCCAAAGCGCTTGAGCGTGTAGTGCAACAGGTTGTGGGAGCCGCCGTACAGCGCGGTGGACGCCACGATGTGCGAACCCGCGCCCATCAGCGTGCAAATCGCCAGATGCAGCGCGGCCTGTCCGCTGGAGGTGGTGATCGCACCGATGCCGCCTTCCAGCGCCGATACGCGTTGCTCCAACACCGCGTTGGTGGGGTTGCTGATGCGGCTGTACACGTGGCCCGCGCGCTCCAGGTTGAACAAGGAGGCGGCATGGTCGCTGGACTCGAAGACAAAGGAGGTGGTCAGGTGAATCGGCACGGCGCGCGCACCGGTGGCGTCGACGCTGGCGCCCGCGTGCAGCGCCAGGGTGTCAAAGTGGGGGTCTGAATAGCCAGCCATGGTGGAAACTCCGGGTCGTGGATGCCCCGGCTGCGGCGCAGTTCAGGGGGGTACAAGACCTATTGTGGGCTATATTGGAACCACGATTCACCATCCGGCGCGCACCCGCGCACCCCACGGCCCTAGGGACACACCATGAAAGTCAGCGATATCCTGCGCCTCAAGGGCGGCACTTTGTTCACTGCCCGCCCCGATGAACCCCTTGCCGAAGCCGCCGCCTTGATGGCCGAGCGCGACATGGGCTCGCTGGTGGTGATGTCGCACGGCGATCTGGTGGGCATGCTGACATTCCGCGAGGTGATCCAGGCCATTGTCAAAAACGGCGGCAACCTCGGCAGCACCCTGGTGCGCAGCGCTATGGACGACGCCCCGCTGACCTGCACGCTGGAAACCGAGATGGACGAAGTCCGGCGCATGATGCTGGAGCGCCACGCCCGCTACATGCCCGTCATGGACCACGGCATGCTCATGGGTGTGATCAGCTTTTACGACGTTGCCAAAGCCGTGGTCGACAGCCAGAATTTCGAGAACCAGATGCTCAAGGCCTACATACGGGACTGGCCCGAGGCGGACAAAGGCGCTCAGGGATAATCCCCCGCATGAGCGGAAACACCTTTGGACAACTTTTTGCGGTCACCAACTTTGGCGAATCCCACGGCCCGGCGATCGGGTGTGTGATTGACGGTTGCCCGCCGGGCATGAAGTTGTCCGAGGCGGACATACAGGGCGACTTGGACCGGCGCCGGCCCGGCACCAGCCGCCACGTCACCCAGCGCAACGAACCCGACGCGGTGCAAATTCTGAGCGGCGTGTTCGAAGGCCGGACTACCGGAACGCCGATTGCGCTGCTCATCCACAACACCGACCAGCGCAGCAAGGACTACGGCAATCTGCTCGACACCTTCCGCCCCGGGCACGCGGATTTCACTTATTTCCAGAAGTACGGCCTGCGCGACCCGCGCGGGGGAGGGCGCTCTTCGGCGCGCATGACCGCGCCCATGGTGGCCGCCGGTACGGTAGCCAAGAAGTGGCTGCTGGCCCAATACGGCACGGTGTTTCGCGGCTGCATGACGCAGCTCGGCGAGTTGCCGGTGGCTTTTGAGGGCTGGGACCACGTGCCCAACAACCCGTTTTTCGCGCCGATGGCCAATGTGGATGCTTTGGAAGCCTATATGGACGCGCTGCGCAAGTCCGGCGACTCTTGCGGCGCGCGCATCCGCGTTACCGCGTCCAACATGCCGGTGGGCCTGGGCCAGCCGCTGTATGACAAGCTCGACGCCGACATTGCCTACGCCATGATGGGCATCAACGCAGTCAAAGGTGTGGAAATCGGCGCAGGTTTTGCCAGCGTGGCGCAGCGCGGCAGCATCCACGGCGACTCGCTCACACCGGGCGGTTTTGCCAGTAACAACGCTGGTGGCGTGCTGGGCGGCATCAGCACCGGGCAGGATCTGGAGGTCAGCATTGCGATCAAGCCGACCAGCTCCATCCTGACGCCGCGTGATTCGGTGGACCGCGCCGGGCAGGCCACGCGGGTGGTGACCAAGGGCCGCCACGACCCCTGCGTGGGCATACGCGCCACGCCGATTGCCGAGGCCATGCTGGCGCTGGTGGTGATGGAGCACGCGCTGCAACACCGCGCCCAGTGCGGCGACGTGCAGCCCGCGCTGCACATTCCCGGCTGAACCCGCTATTTTTCCCGGAGCGCTTATGAAAACCGTGCTGATCTTGAACGGCCCTAACCTCAACCTTTTGGGTACCCGCGAGCCGCAGGTTTACGGCAGCCAGACCCTGGCCGATGTGCAAGCCCTGTGCGAACGCGCTTGTGCGGCCAATGGCTTTGCGCTGGATTTCCGCCAGAGCAACCACGAGGGCGAACTGGTGGACGCCATTCACGAAGCCGGACGCCTGCACGCCAAGGGCAAGCTGGCCGGCGTGGTCCTGAACGCCGGGGCTTACACCCACACCAGCGTGGCGCTGCACGACGCCATCAAAGGCACTGGGGTCACATTGATCGAGCTGCACATCAGCAACGTCCACGCCCGCGAGGCTTTCCGCCACCATTCCTATATTTCACCGGTTGCCAAAGCGGTGATGTGTGGCTTTGGCGTCAACGGTTATGCGCTGGCTGTGGCCGGGCTGGCGGGCATGCAGGCCGCCGCCTGATTTTTCAACCTACCAAAGGCTTTTCCTGTGACCGCTCAACTCAAAATCGATTTCGTATCCGACGTGGCCTGCCCTTGGTGCGCCGTGGGGCTGGGTGCGCTGGAGCAGGCGATTGCCCGCCTGGGCGATGGCGTGGAAGTGGATATGCACTTCCAGCCGTTTGAACTCAACCCCCAGATGCCGCCCGGCGGACAGGACCTGGGTGAGCATCTGACCGAGAAATACGGCTCCACGCCCGAGCAACGCGCGCAGATTTACGAAACCATACGCCAGCGCGGCGAAGCCGTGGGCTTCACCTTCAGCCCCGAAGGGCGCAAGCGCATTTACAACACGCTGGACGCGCACCGCTTGCTGCACTGGTCGGGCTACGCCGGCCCACGCGGTGCGCAGTACGCGCTCAAAAAAGCGCTGCTGCAGGCCTACCAGGGCCGGGCCGAGAACATCGAGTCGCATGCCGTGCTCCTGGCCGCAGTGGCCGAAGCCGGGCTGGACGTGGAGCAGGCGCGCACAATTTTGCAAAGCGGCGAATTCAAGACCGAGGTCCGTGCGCTGGAGGGCTATTACCAGCGCGCCGGTATCAACGCGGTGCCGGCCGTGATCATCAACGACAAGCACCTGATCTCGGGCGGCCAGCCGGTCGAGGTGTTTGAGCGCGCGCTGCGCGAGATCGCCGCGCA
>CANCTD010000160.1 GCA_947380945.1 Comamonadaceae bacterium | reverse complement strand
AAACATGGGCGTGTCGTCTTTGCTGGGGGCTGATAGCAACACTTTCTTGGCACCTGCAGCCAGGTGTTTTTCGGCGCTGGGTTTGTCCAAAAACAGGCCCGTGGCTTCGATCACCACATCCGCGCCGACCTCGCCCCATTTCAGGTTGGACGGGTCGCGCTCTTGGGTCAGGCGGATTTTTTTGCCGTTGACGATGAGCGCACCGTCTTGCACCGAAACTTCGCCTTTGAAGCGGCCATGCACGCTGTCGTATTGCAGCATATAGGCCAGGTAGTCGGGCTCAAGCAGGTCGTTGATGCCGACGATTTCGATGTCCGAGAAGTTTTGCACCGCAGCGCGAAACACCATGCGGCCGATGCGGCCAAATCCGTTGATACCTACTTTGATTGTCATATGCGTCTTTCTGCCAAGTTAAAAATCAGGGTCGTTATTGAGGTTTCGTAGTTCTCTTGGGTTTATCAATCGCACTATTAAAGGCGACTACCTTATCCCACAAGATTACGCCATCTTGCTGCACATAAGTGATCATGAAATCGCGCAGCAACTGGTTGCGTTTCACTTCAAACTCTTTCTTGTATCCATCACCGTGATCAAGTGCAAACTTTTCCATGGCGCGGGAAATTCGCAGATAAAAATCCACCTCGCCAGACAGGAGCTGCCAAAACGCTTGCCCAGCAAGTTTTTCCACATTCGACACAACGCGCGCAGACTTGCGGCCATACCCGTGCCCAACGATGGGGCGAAACATCTTATTGAGCTTCTTCAATCGTGCTTGCAGAGCAACAAACTCGCTGTCCTGGCCTTTGGCACTTTGCGAGTTAAAAATATTCGTGCCCGACTTGACGGCAATGGCCAAATAGGAAGTCGCAGTTTCGATGGCAATGTCTTGCCCAGCACCCGCACCAACTGAAACTGCGCGCTGCTCACCCCCCTCTCCTCTTCCATTTCGTGCTGCAAATATGGCAAGAGGTTCGAAAAAGTCATTTCCAAAAATCGTCTCGTCAGAGCTGGAAACGAACGCAATCATCAGTTGACTTACAAACTCCGATGGGTCGGATATGCCTAGCGCTCGATAGAGATAAGGGTTCTTGCCCAGTAATTTATCTAGCGATAGCTTTTCAAGTGCTGCAAACCGCTTTTTATAAAGCGTCGCAAGAAGTCCACCAATCTCCGTTTGCAAATCAGTATCAGAGATCATCGTGCAATCCTTTCGACTCGATTTGCAACGCTTTGTGCACCGACGTACCACGCATGCGTTTGGCATGAACCTGGGAGTTACCTTCGGCGACAGACATCAACATTTGCCCGAGCGCGCAGCCCAGAGGGGTGGGTACCGCGTTACCGATTTGCCGGTAGCAGTCTGTTGTTTTCCCCTCAAATTTCCAATCATCCGGAAATTGCTGGATGCGCGCATATTCACGGACTGAAAGTGGTCGTAATTCAGTGGGATGACACAGCATCGTGGCCTTTTGTATGGGGCTGGTCACTAAAGTAGGAGAGGGTTCTGACCGACTGAGGCGTCGATAAAACCCTACCTTGCCGCCACCAGAGGAGAAGGCTCCACCCATGGCCTCTTCGACCAGATTCGCGGGCAAACTTTTCCAGTTACCGCCTTCCGGTAGCAACTTCAGAAAACGCATAACCGCCGGCGAAAATTTCGCGTGTGGCCCTACGTCGTCCATTCCTGCTAATGCATCGCCGAGTGTTCTCCACCGCTGAAGCGGGTTCTGATGCTTTGGAAAATGTGTTGGGAGGGGAAGATAAATTGCTTCGTTGTCGCGGCTACCCACGATGACAAGTCGTTCCCTGAATTGGGGTGTTCCGTAATGCACCGCGTCCAACACACCGTGCGTGGTTGTGTATCCAATTGCCTTGAACGCCTCCAGAATGTCCTGCAACACTGGTTTTGATTTCTTGTCCAGTGGATCGGACGGCATGGAGGCTAGGCCTTTCACGTTTTCCATGATGAAAAAACGTGGGCGCAATGCGGACACTACCTTGATGAACTCCAAATACAACTGCCCGCGAGCGTCTTCCACTCCAAGACGCTTTCCAGCCGTAGAAAATGATTGGCAAGGTGGCCCTCCCACTACGGCGAATACAGATTCTCGGCGCACTCCACTTGCAGCGAGCATGAATTCACAAGTGGGATCTGCGTCGACCAGAGCGCGAATATCACCCTCGATCGCCACGTGCTGATTTCGGCGCATTGTCTCGACGCACCAACGGTCTATGTCTTGAGATACCGCTACACGAAGGCCTGCTTGGTTCAGCCCCAGATCCAATCCCATAGCCCCTGAAAACAGAGACACCACGGGATAGGGATGCGTTGCGTTGGCATACAGCGTTTCCGCAGACGCCTCAAACAACGGTAGACGACCGTTCATACCAAATGTGCCTATTTGCGCAGCAGCGCGACTTGCACCGTGTCGGCCACGTTCTCAGGCGTGAAGCCGAAGTGCGTGAACAAGGCCGGCGCGGCGGCGGATTCGCCATAGGTATCGATACCCACGACAGCGGTCACGCCATATTTCCACCAGCCGCCGGTCGAACCCATTTCCACCGCAATGCGGGGCAGGCCTGCGGGCAGCACTTCGGTTTTGTAGGCCGCGCTTTGCAAGTCAAACGTGGTGGTGCTGGGCATGGAAACCACGCGCACCGCAATCTTGCGTGCGGCGAGCAGCTCTTGCGCCTTGAGGGCGAGTTGCACTTCCGAGCCGGTGGCGATGATCACGGCCTGGGCTTTCTTCTTCAGGCCCGCGTCCGACGGTTCGGCCAGCACATAGGCACCTTTGCTGATGGCGTCTAGGCCACTGGCGTGGGACGCGGTGGCGCTATCGCATTTGGCAGCGTAGCTGATGTTCTGGCGTGACAGCAGCAAGGCGGTGGGCTTGTGCGCGTTTTGCAGCGCCACGGTCCAGGCCACGGCGGTCTCGGCCGTGTCGCCCGGACGCCACACGTCCAGGTTGGGAATCAGGCGCAACGATGCGGCGTGCTCAATGGACTGGTGCGTCGGGCCGTCTTCACCCAGGCCAATGCTGTCGTGGGTAAAGACGTGGATCACGCGCTGCTTCATGAGCGCGGCCATGCGGATGGCGTTGCGGCTGTAGTCGCTGAAAGTAAGGAAAGTGCCGCCATACGGAATAAAGCCACCGTGCAGCGCCACGCCGTTCATGATGGCCGCCATGCCGAACTCGCGCACGCCGTAGTTGATGTGACGCCCGCCGACGCCGGCTTCGTTCTTGACCACTGCGCCCGCCGCGTCCACGCGCAGATTGGGGGTGGACGGGGTGTTGGTCAGGTTCGAGCCGGTCAAATCGGCCGATCCACCCACCAACTCGGGCAGGGCGGCGGTAAAGGCTTCGAGCGCGAGCTGCGAGGCTTTGCGGCTGGCCACGGTTTGTGCCTTGGTGTGGGCGGCGATCACTGCGTCCACGGCGGTTTGCACAAAATGCTTGGGCAGCTCGCCCTTAACGCGGCGCAGCAGCTCTTTGGCCAGCGCAGGGTGCGCTTTTTTGTAGGCGGCAAACTGGGTGTTCCAGGCTTTTTCACGCGCACGGCCTGCGGCCTTGGCGTCCCAGTCGGCGTAAACGGCTTTGGGGATGACAAAAGGTGGCGAAGTCCAGCCAATGGCTTCGCGGGTGAGTTTGATTTCTTCGGCGCCCAGCGGCTCGCCGTGGGCCTTGGCGGTGTTGGCGCGGTTGGGGCTGCCTTTGCCAATGGATGTTTTGCACACGATGAGTGTGGGCTTGTCGCTGCTGGCTTTGGCGCGGGCGATTGCCGCAGACACGGCGGCGGCGTCATGGCCGTTTACGGCGTCAATCACGTTCCAGCCATAAGCGGCAAAACGCTGCGCGGTGTTGTCGATAAACCAGGGCGCGACCTGGCCGTCAATCGAGATGCCGTTGTCGTCGTACAAGGCGATGAGTTTGTTCAGCTTCCAGGCACCGGCCAGGGCGCTGGCCTCGTGGCTGATGCCTTCCATCATGCAGCCGTCGCCCAGGAACACATAGGTGTGGTGGTCAACGATGGCGTGGCCGTCACGGTTGAATTCGCTGGCCAGCAGCTTCTCGGCCAGCGCCATGCCCACGGCGTTGCTGATGCCTTGGCCCAGCGGGCCGGTGGTGGTTTCCACACCCGGGGTCACGCCGACTTCGGGGTGGCCAGCGGTTTTGCTGTGCAACTGGCGAAAATTCTTGAGCTCGTCCATCGGCAGTTTGTAGCCGGTGAGGTGCAAGAGCGCGTAAATCAGCATGGAGCCGTGGCCGTTGGACAGCACAAAGCGGTCACGGTTGAGCCAATGCGGGTTGACCGGGTTGTGTTGCAGGTGGCCGCCCCACAGGGCCACTGCCATATCGGCCATGCCCATGGGCGCGCCGGGGTGGCCAGAGTTGGCGGCCTGTACCGCGTCCATGGCGAGTGCGCGCACTGCGCTGGCCATCATGTGGGATGAGTGAGAAATGGTCATAGACGGCCTGATCAAAGCGCAAAGGAACCGCTCGCAATGTGGCGAGGCGGGCGGGGGAGGGTGCGATTTTATCGGGCACGC
>CANCTD010000159.1 GCA_947380945.1 Comamonadaceae bacterium | reverse complement strand
AGCACACGGGCTTGCGCAAAAAAACCGGCGCCTGCGTTCGCGGGGCCTTGCCGCTGCACGCCAGTGACTTGTTTGATTTCCAACTTCAGCTTATCGGCAGCAGGCTTGAGGCTGTCGCCTTGCTCGTACACCGCGTTGGAGAATTGCTCGGCCACCTCGGCGAACTTGCGCTGGGCCAGTTGCGCCTGGTATTCGGTTTCCAGCTTCTGGCGCACACTTTCAAAACTGGCCTGCTTGGCTTCTTTGATGTCGGTAGTCTGGATGATGTGGTAGCCGAAATCGGATTCCACCAGTTCGCTGATATCGCCTTTTTTCAGCGCAAATGCAGCCTCTTCAAAAGGCTTGACCATCGCACCGCGGGCAAAGAAACCCAGGTCACCGCCCTGGGCCGCCGAACCGCTGTCTTGTGAATTTTTACGGGCCAATTCGGCAAATTTGGCGGGCTTGGCGCGAACCTTTGCTAGCAGCGCCTGCGCACTCGCTTTGGCCTTGTCACGCAGGTCAGCTGGCGCGTCCTTGGCTACAGCTATCAAAATATGGCTGGCACGGCGCTCCTCTTTGGCTGCAAGGCGCTGGGCGTTCTGCTCGTAATAGGTCTTCAATTCCGCTTCGTTCACCACAACGGTTTTCTTGACCGCATCCAGGTTCAAAACCACGTACTCCACGTCGGCCGATTCCTGCGACTGGTAGCGGGCCTGGTTGGCGTCGAAATAGGCTTGCATTTCGGCATCACTGGGCTTGGCCTTGGCAATGAAATCGGCGGGTTTGTAGTAGGCCAGTTGCACTTCACGCCGCTGGAAAAAAGCATTCAAAGCCGAATCCGCCAGCGGCTTGGTTGCAAACGCGCTGCGCCCGACCGCCTGTTCGTTCTGCCGCAAAAGCAGGTCATTGCGTACGCGGGCGTCAAACTGCGCCGGCTCCATGCCGCTGTTTTTGAGCAAGGTCCGGTAGCCTTCCACATCAAATGATCCATCGGCCCGGCGCAAGGCGGCAATCGCCGGGATAGCCTCGATTTCCTTGGCGAGCCGGGCATCGCTGACCACGCGGACTGCGTCTTTGGCGGCCTGCGCCCATACCTTTTCGCGCACCATGCGCTCCAGCGTTGCATAGCGTGCCTCAGGCGAATCCAGCCGCTTGGGGTCCGCATTGGGCATGGCGCTGCGGATGCGCTTGACCTCTTCTTGTTGCGCCGCGTCCCAGTCCGACTGGGTGATGCGGTCACTGCCGATCTTGGCCACCGCTTCACCAGAGGCACTGATTCCCCGGTAACCCTGCACCCCGGTCAACACAAAACCCAAGATCACGAGCACAAAAATCGGCACAAATATGAACTTGGAATACTTGCGAATCGAATCAAACATGCAGAACAACTCCTGGAAACAAAAAAAAGGCGAACCGGTGTTCGCCTTGGAGTGCGCTATGGTGGGTGATGACGGGCTCGAACCGCCGACCTACGCCGTGTAAAGGCGCCGCTCTACCAACTGAGCTAATCACCCGGTTTGCGCAATGCATTCCGTGCAAGGCCGGCATCGCTGCCAAAGCCACAGCCGTGGAATGTACCAGTTTTGGGTTCGGAAATTCCAGGCTCAGCGCGCGTCACAGGCCGCGCGCGCGGATCTCGGGAAGGGCTTTTTGCAGGTAATAAACCATGGACCATACGGTCAGCACCGCAGCCATCCAGATTAGCCAGCCGCCCCAGACATGCGTGTCCACCAAGCCGAACACCGGCCCGTCAAACAGCAAAAAGCCAATGGCCACCATTTGCGCGGTGGTTTTCAGTTTGCCGATCCGGTGCACGGCCACGCTGCGGGAAGCGCCAATTTGCGCCATCCACTCGCGCAAAGCCGATATGGCAATTTCCCGGCCGATGATGATCAGTGCCACAAAAGCGTCTATGCGCTGCAGGTGAACCAACACCAGCACACAGGCACACACCAGAAACTTATCGGCCACCGGATCCAGGAAAGCCCCGAAGCTGGAGGTCTGGTTCAGCTTGCGGGCCAAATAACCGTCCAGCCAATCGGTCAGGGCAAAAACCACGAACATGCTCGTAGCCCACAGGTTTTTCTCCGCGATCGGCATCGCATCCGCCGGCAAATAGAACACCCCGACGATCAGCGGGAGTGCGCAAATCCGCGTCCAGGTAAGCAGCGTGGGCAGGGTCCAGAACATCTGGGCATTGTGGCACGGCTAGCGCAGCGCACGGTAGATCTCCTCGGCGAGTTCGCGCGATATGCCGTCGACGCCGGCCAGATCCTGTGCGCTGGCCTGCGCCACACCGCGCACGCCACCGAAGCGCTGCAAAAGACGGGCGCGGCGCTTGGGGCCTATTCCGGGAATGGTTTCCAGGGCACCGCCGTCCACGCGCACCTTGGCGCGTTTTTGCCGCATCCCGGTGATCGCAAAGCGGTGCGCCTCGTCGCGGATCTGCGCCACCAGCATCAGGGCCGCGGAGTCGGGCGGCAGGGTAATCTTGTCCCGGCCGTCGGCGAACACCAGCTCCTCCAGGCCGACTTTGCGGCCCTCGCCTTTTTCCACGCCAACAATCAGCCCCAGATCCAGGCCCAGCGACGCAAACACCTCGCGCGCCATCGACACCTGGCCGCGCCCACCATCGACCAGCACCAGGTCCGGCATGCGCGCCGCCGCCGGCACGGCCTCGCCCTGCAACCGGGCCTGCGCCTGGGCCTGGGCCAGCTTGGCATAGCGGCGCGTCAGCACCTGGCGCATGGCGGCGTAATCGTCACCCGGCGTGATGCCCTCGATGTTGTAGCGCCGGTAATGCGCACTTTGCATGGCGTGGCCGACAAACACCACGCACGAAGCCTGGGTTGCCTCACCCGCCGTGTGGGAAATGTCAAAACATTCGATCCGCAGCGTTTCCAGGGCTTCGACCGCCAGGTCCAGCGCCTGCGCCAGTGCCCGGGTGCGCGCTTGCTGTGACCCCTCCTCGGAGAGCAGGCGGGCCAGTTGCAATGCGGCGTTGGTTTCGGCCATGTCCAGCCAGGCGCGGCGCTGCTCGCGGGGTTGGTGCACCGCATTCACCCGGATCCCGTGCTGCTCGGACAGCGCATCGACCAGGGCCTTGTCCACCGGCTCGCTGAGGACCAGCACCCCGGGCATGGGAATGCCGATGTAGTGCTGTGCCAGAAAAGCCTCCAGCACGCGCTGCTCCATGCTGCGCGGCGCTGTCACCGCGTCGTCGTCCAGGCTGGCCGCTGCCTCGAGTTGCGCGGGGAAATAGGGCCGGTCGCCCAGATGCCGCCCGCCGCGCACCATCGCCAGATTCACGCAGGCCCGACCGCCCTGCACTTTCACCGCCAGGATGTCGACGTCGCGGTCGGACACATTGTCCACCGACTGCTGGTGCAGCACATTGGACAGCGCCGCCACCTGGTTGCGCAGTTCAGCCGCCTGTTCAAACTCCAGCCGGTCGGCGTGCGCCATCATGCGCGCCTCCAGATCGCGCATCACGTCCTGGGCGTCACCTTGCAAAAAGCGCTGCGCGTCGGCGACATCCTGGGCATACGCGGCGGCGCTGATGTGGCCCACACAAGGCCCGGAACAGCGTTTGATCTGGTAGAGCAGACAGGGGCGGCTGCGGTTGGAAAAAACCGAGTCTTCGCAGGTGCGCAAGCGAAATACCTTTTGCATCAGCAGCACTGCCTCTTTGACCGCCCAGGCACTGGGGTAGGGTCCGAAATAGTGGTGCTTTTTCTCCACCCCGCCCCGGTAATACGCCACGCGGGAAAAATGCAGGGGCTGCGCGCTTGCAACGCCTTGCCCACCTGCGGGCCGGGGTGCATCGTCCGGCACCACCGTCGCAGTCATCTTCAAATAGGGGTAGCTCTTGTCGTCCCGGAACAGAATGTTGTACTTGGGCTGCAGGGTCTTGATCAGGTTATTTTCCAGCAGCAGCGCCTCGGCTTCGGAGCGCACCACCGTGGTCTCCATGCGCACAATCTTGCCCACCATGTGGCCGATGCGGGTGCCACCATGGTTTTTCTGAAAATAACTGGACACCCGTTTTTTCAGGCTGTTGGCCTTGCCCACGTAAAGCAGGCCACCGTCAGCGTCGAAGTAGCGGTAGACGCCGGGCAGATTGGGCAGGCTGGCGACTTCGTGCAACAAAGCGGGGCTATGGGAGTCGGTGTCCGGCATGGCGCGTATTGTGCAGGCCTGCGCCGACAATGCTGCCCATGTCCCAACCCGCCGCACCGCCGTCTGCCGAATTCCGGACCCAGCCTCTGTGGGATGTTTTCTGCCGGGTGATCGACAACTACGGCGATGTGGGCGTGCTCTGGCGCCTAAGCGCTGCGCTTGCAGCGCGGGGCGAACAGGTGCGCCTGTGGATAGACGACGCCAGCGCCCTGGCGTGGATGGCGCCAGGCGCCACCGAGGGCCGGTGGCCGGGGGTGCAGGTGCGGGCCTGGAACGATGCCGGTGATTCTTCGGTGTGCGCCGCCTTGGATCGCGCCGATGTGTGGATCGAGGGTTTCGGGTGCGAAATTCCCGCCGGCTTTGTCGCCCACTTCGCGGGGCGGGTTCGGGCCGCGCCGGGCGGGCGGCCGCCGGTGTGGATCAACCTCGAATACCTGAGTGCCCAGGCCTATGTCGAACGCAACCACGGCCTGCCCTC
>CANCTD010000158.1 GCA_947380945.1 Comamonadaceae bacterium | reverse complement strand
TTTTGGTAGGGAATGATTTTGGCTGCGTTGATAAATGCAAAGACGATGGTGGATGTGCCGGCAAATGCGGCTTTGGGCAGTTGCTGGGGCAGCATGTAAACCTGGAACGGCGGCGCACCGGCGTGCGAAATAAAGCTGGTAAAGCCCGCCAGCGTTCCCCAAAACCAGCCCTTGGCGCGCTGAGGCGGCAGGGGCGGTGCATCGCGGTTCTTGCGCAGCCACAGGTTCAGGCAAAAGCCCAGACCAACCAGCGCAATCAGCAAGGTGATCGCCCGGTCCGATACCCAGGATGCAGTCAGCCAGCCCACCAGCACGCCCGCGATACCGGCAGGCACCAGGATGCGCACGTTGGCGGCGTTGTAATCGCGCCGGTACAGCCACAGTCCGGCGACATCCGAGACCACAAAAATGGGAAGCAGCAAGGCCGCAGCCAGCACCGGCGACATCGCCAGCGAGAGCACCGGCACCGCCAGCATGCCCACGGCGGGAAGCCCGCCTTTGGAAGAGCCGACCAGGAACGCTGCCAGGGCGGCCAGAAAAAACAGGGCATCAAAGGGCATGGGTCGATGATAGGCGGGCAGACGCGGGCTGCCCGCCGCTGACGCTGGTGGACAATGCGCTGAACCGCCGGCTGCGGCGCTGAAAGGCCTCCACTTGTGACCACGACCGCCTATTTCTCGCACCCCGACTGCCTGGCCCATGACATGGGGCCCGGACATCCCGAATGCCCCGAGCGGCTTGCCGCCATCAACGACCGGCTGCACGCCAGCGGCCTGATGGACGCACTTGACCTGTGTGCGCCACCGCTGGCCACCATGGAGCAGATGGCGCTGGCCCACACGCACGCGCACCTGGAAAACCTGCTGTTGCACCACACCCGGCTGGCAGCCGCGTCCGGCACGGAGCGGGGCGCTTTGAGTTATCTGGACCCCGACACCGCCATGAACCCGCGTACCTGGGACGCCGTGCGCCGCGCGGCCGGTGCGGCGCTGGCGGCCACCGACGCGGTGCTGCGCGGCGAAGCGCAGAACGCATTTTGTGCGGTGCGTCCGCCCGGACACCATGCCTGCCATGACCGGGCCATGGGTTTTTGCCTGGTCAATAACGTGGCGCTGGCGGCCAAGTACGCGCTGGAACACCACGGCCTGGCGCGCGTGGCCATCGTCGACTTCGATGTGCACCATGGCAACGGAACCGAGGACATCGTGGCCGGTGACGCGCGCATCCTGATGGTCGGCTTTTACCAACATCCCTTCTACCCGCACGGGGGCAGCAGCTCGGGCGCGGCCAATGTGCTGAACCTGCCGGTCGCAGCCTATACCAAGGGCCCGGCGGTACGCGCGCTGATCGAGGCGCAGTGGCTGCCACGCCTGGACGCCTTCGCCCCGCAGATGCTGTTTGTCAGCGCCGGCTTTGACGCCCACCGGGAAGACGATCTGGGCCAGCTCGGGCTGGTGGAGGACGATTACCGCTGGATCACGCAGCAGATCAAGGCGGTGGCGCAACGCCACGCGCAGGGGCGCATCGTCTCCTGCCTGGAAGGTGGCTACAACCTGAGCGCGCTGGGGCGCAGCGTCGAGGTGCATGTGCGCGAACTGGCCGGGCTGTCTTGAAGAGCGGCGATTAAACTCAGACCATGACTATTCTTGTTACCGGCGGCGCTGGATTCATCGGCAGTAACTTTGTTCTGGACTGGCTGGCCGGCTGCGATGAGGCTGTGGTCAATCTGGATGCCCTCACCTACGCGGGCAATGTGCACAACCTGGACAGCCTGCGCGGCGACGCCCGCCATGTGTTTGTGCACGGCGACATAGGCGATGCAGCGCTGGTAAGCCGGCTGCTGGCCGAACACCAGCCGCGCGCAGTCCTGCATTTCGCCGCCGAGAGCCATGTGGACCGCTCCATCCACGGTCCGGGCGCTTTTGTGCAAACCAATATCGTCGGAACCTTCCACTTGCTGGAGTCCGTGCGCGCCTACTGGGGCGCGTTGGAACCCGCCGCGAAAGCCGCGTTCCGCATGCTGCATGTGTCCACCGACGAGGTATTCGGCTCTTTGGCCAAAGACGCCCCGGCGTTTACCGAAACCCATGGCTACGAGCCCAACAGCCCCTACAGCGCCAGCAAGGCCGCCAGCGACCACCTGGTGCGCGCCTACCACCACACCTACGGCCTGCCGGTGCTGACAACCAACTGCAGCAACAACTACGGGCCCCTGCACTTCCCCGAAAAACTCATCCCACTGATGATCGTCAACGCCCAGGCGGGCAAGCCGCTGCCGGTATACGGCGACGGCCAGCAGATCCGCGACTGGCTCTACGTGAAAGACCATTGCAGCGCCATCCGCTGCGTGCTGGCGCAGGGCCGCGTGGGCGAGACCTACAACATCGGCGGCTGGAACGAGATGCCCAATCTGGACATCGTGCACACCGTGTGTGCGCTGCTGGATGAACTCCAACCCCGCGCCGACGGGGCGAGCTACCGCACGCAAATCACTTTCGTCACCGACCGGCCAGGGCACGACCGCCGCTACGCGATTGACGCGAGCAAGCTGCACCGCGAACTGGGCTGGCGACCGGCCGAAACCTTTGCCAGCGGCATACGCAAAACCGTGCAGTGGTACCTGGACCATCCGGACTGGGTCGCCCAAGTACAAAGCGGGGCCTACCGGGATTGGGTGGCCAAGCAGTACGCGCCCGCTTAAAGCCATGCGCATACTCCTGTTCGGCAGCACGGGCCAGGTGGGGTGGGAGCTGCGCCGCAGCCTGTCCGTATTGGGGGAGGTGCTTGCACCGGGACGCACACCGGATGCAGATGGCTTGTGCGGCGACCTTGGCGATCTCACCGGCTTGGCGCGCACGATCCGCACCGTGGCTCCGGCGGTGATCGTCAACGCAGCCGCCTACACGGCGGTGGACAGGGCCGAATCCGATGTGCCGGGCGCGGCCCGCATCAATGCGCAGGCACCGGCGGTCATGGCGCAAGAGGCCACCACCCTGGGTGCCTGGCTGCTGCACTATTCCACCGACTATGTTTTTGATGGCTCCGGCACCCGCCCCTGGACCGAGGACGACACCACGGGGCCTTTGAGCGTCTACGGCCAGACCAAACTGGCCGGTGAACAAGCGGTGCAACGCCACGCCCGCCACATCATTTTGCGGACCAGCTGGGTCTACGGCGCGCGCGGCGGCAATTTCGCCAAAACCATGCTGCGCCTGGCGGCTGAGCGCGACACGCTGAACGTGATTGCCGACCAACACGGAGCCCCCACTTCGGCCGAATTGCTGGCCGATGTGAGCGCCCACATCCTGAAAAATGCCTTGCACCATCCCGCCCATGCCGGCCTGTACCACTGCGCGGCAGCCGGTGAAACCAGCTGGCACGGCTATGCCTGCTGGGTGCTGGAGCAGGCGCGTGCCTTGGGCTGGGCGCTGAAAGTGCCCGCGAGCACGGCGGTGCACGCCATTCCCACCAGCAGCTACCCGACCCCGGCCACCCGTCCCTTGAACTCGCGCCTGAACACCCAGCGCTTGCGCGCTACCTTCGGGCTGGTTTTACCGCCCTGGCAGCACGGCGTTCTGCGCATGCTGCAGGAAATCGGCCCGCCCGCACCGCTTTCTCCTTCTGTATCCGTCTGAACGCCCTATGAATCCATCGACTCCGGCCCGCAAGGGCATCATCCTGGCTGGCGGCTCGGGCACGCGGCTGTACCCGGCCACCCAGGTCGTGAGCAAGCAGCTGCTGCCGATTTACGACAAGCCCATGATTTATTACCCCTTGAGCACGCTGTTGCTGGCGGGTATCCGCGAGGTCTTGGTGATCTCGACGCCGCAGGACACGCCGCGTTTTGCGCAGTTGCTGGGCGACGGCAGCCAGTGGGGCATCCACATCCGCTACGCCGTACAGGCTTCGCCGGACGGGCTGGCGCAGGCGTTTTTGATCGGCGAGGCATTTCTGGACGGTGCGCCCAGCGCGCTGGTGCTGGGGGACAATATTTTTTACGGCCACGACTTTGCCAGCACCCTGAAAGCGGCCATGCAGCGGGAAGCCGGGGCGACGATTTTTGCCTACCCCGTGCAGGACCCGGAGCGTTACGGTGTGGTCGAATTTGACGCGCAGGGACGGGCCATCAGCCTGGAGGAAAAGCCGGCGCAGCCCAAATCCCGCTACGCGATCACAGGCCTGTATTTTTATGACACCCAGGTGGTGGAGCTGGCCAAACAGGTAAAGCCTTCGGCGCGCGGCGAGCTGGAAATCACCGACCTGAACCGCCTGTACCTGGAGCGTGGCGCGCTCACCGTGCAAACCATGGGGCGCGGCTACGCCTGGCTGGATACGGGCACGCACGAGTCCATGTTGGAAGCCAGCCAGTTCATCGCCACGGTGGAGAACCGCCAGGGCCTGAAGGTCGCTGCGCCCGAGGAAATTGCCTGGCGCAGCGGCTGGATTGACGATACGCAGCTGCAGGCCTTGGCGCGTCCGCTGGCCAAGTCGGGCTATGGCGCCTACCTGCTGCGCCTGCTGCAAGACCGGGTGTTCTGATGCAAGCCACGCGTACCGCTATTGCCGATGTTTTTTTGCTCGAACCCCGGGTTTTCGGGGACGAACGCGGCTTCTTCTTCGAGAGCTTCAACGCCCGCGCTTTCGCCGAGGCGACTGGCGCGGATGTGCAGTTTGTCCA
>CANCTD010000157.1 GCA_947380945.1 Comamonadaceae bacterium | reverse complement strand
AGGATCAGCAGCAGCAAGGCGGTAATCGCATTGCCGAAACGGCTCCAAAAATGCTTGAGCGCGTCGACTTGTTCTTGCTCTTCGAGATTGAGGTTGTTGATAGCCATGGAGGGTCTGCTGGTTAAGCGGCGGATTGTAGGCTCTGCGCCCATTGCGCCACATCAGCCAGGGGCTGGCGAAGCTGGGCAGCCTGCGGGTCGCGCAAGGCTTTGATGGTGACCACACCGTCGGCCATTTCATCGGCCCCGAAAATCAGCGCAAAACGCGCACCCGAGTTGTCGGCGCGCTTGAACTGCGCCTTCATGCCGGGCAAGGCACCGTCCACTGCCGCCTGCATTTGCACGCGCACGCCGCGCTGGCGCAAAGCTTCCAGGCATTGGTGAACCCGAGGAAAAAATGCCACATCCGTCACCAGCGCATAGGCGTCCAGCGCGGCCACGGGTAGCGCTTGCTGGGCAATCAGCTCCAGCACCCGCTCCATGCCCATGGCCCAACCCACGGCCGGCGCGGGCTTGCCCCCCACCTGCTCCATCAGGTAGTCGTAGCGCCCGCCCGCACAAATAGTGCCCTGCGCACCGAGCTGCATGGTGACAAATTCAAACACCGTGAGGTTGTAATAGTCCATGCCGCGCACCAGGCGGTGGTTGACGGTGTGGGCCACGCCGTTGGCGTCCAGCATGCCGCGCACTGCAGCCAGATGGGCCTTGGACGCCTCACCGAGAAAGTCCATCAACTTGGGGGCCGCGGTAATGACATCCTGCATCGCCGGGTTTTTGCTGTCCAGCAAGCGCAAGGGGTTGAGATGCAAACGCCGCTTGGCTTCGGCGTCCAGCGCGTCGTGGTGCGCTTCGAAGTGCGCGATCAGGGCGGCCCGGTGGGCGTTGCGCTCGCCGGGTTGGCCCAGGCTGTTGATTTGCAACTCCACGTCGGCGATACCCAGCCGCTGGCACAGGGCGTGCGCCATCAGGATTACTTCCGCGTCGACTTCCGGTCCGCCAAAGCCCAGCGCTTCGGCGCCGATCTGGTGAAACTGGCGGTAGCGCCCCCGCTGCGGGCGCTCATGGCGGAACATGGGGCCCATGTAATACAGGCGCTTGCCGCCGTTATAGAGCAGGGAATGTTCAATGGCTGCGCGCACCACACCGGCGGTGTTTTCCGGCCGCAGGGTCAAGCGATCGCCGTTGAGCTTGTCCTCAAAGGAGTACATCTCCTTTTCAACGATGTCGGTCACCTCGCCCAGGCCACGCACAAACAAGGCCGTGTGTTCAACGATGGGGGTGCGGATGTTCTCGTAGGCATAGGCGCGCATCAGGCTGCGCACGTTGTCCTCCAAAGCCTCCCAGCGCGCCGAATCCGGCGGAAGGATGTCATTCATGCCCTTGATGGCGGCGAGCTTTTCCGCCTTGGGCGCAGTCACAGAGTCAGTCATTCAATGCCAGATCAGAAGGAGCGGCCTGGCCTTGGGGGCCAAAGCGCTGTTGGATGTAGTTTTCGACCACCGCTCGGAACTCGGTGGCAATCGCCGCGCCGCGCAAGGTCATGCGCTTTTCGCCATCAATAAAAACCGGCGCTGCAGGTGCTTCGCCGGTGCCGGGCAGGCTGATGCCGATGTCCGCATGTTTGCTCTCGCCCGGCCCGTTGACGATACAGCCCATGACCGCGACCTTGAGCGATTCCACGCCGGGATAGGTCGTGCGCCAGACCGGCATTTGCTCGCGCAGGAAGTTGTCGATCTGCTGGGTCAATTCCTGGAAGGTGGTACTGGTGGTGCGGCCGCAGCCGGGGCAGGCGGTCACGCTGGGAACAAAGCTGCGTAAACCCAGCGCCTGCAATATCTCAGAGGCCACCAACACTTCCTGGGTGCGGGCTTCGCCCGGGGCGGGGGTCAGTGACACCCGGATGGTGTCGCCTATGCCCTCTTGGAGCAAAACCGACAAAGCCGCCGTAGAAGCTACGGTGCCACGGGTTCCCATCCCGGCTTCGGTCAAACCCAGGTGCAAGGGGTAATTGCTGCGTTTGGCCAGCTCGCGGTAGACCGCGACCAGGTCCTGCACCGCGCTCATCTTGCAGGACAAAATAATCTGGTTTGCCGCCATGCCCAGCGACTGCGCGAGCTCGGCGGAACCGATGGCCGAATTCAGCAATGCCTCGTACATCACCTGCTTCGAATCCCAGGGCCGCGCGCGCTGGCTGTTTTCGTCCATCAAGCGCGCCAGTAACTCCTGGTCCAGGCTGCCCCAGTTCACGCCAATGCGGATCGGCTTGTCCCAGCGCATGGCGATCTCGACCATCTGGGCAAACTGCCGGTCGTGCTTGTCACCCTTGCCCACATTGCCGGGGTTGATGCGGTATTTGGACAGCGCTTGCGCGCAGTCCGGAAAATCGCTCAGCAGCCGGTGTCCGTTGTAGTGGAAATCACCGATCAGCGGCACATCAATACCCATACGGTCCAGCTGCTCCCGGATGTAGGGAACCGCCTGCGCCGCCTCCGGTGTGTTCACGGTGATGCGCACCATCTCGGACCCGGCATTGGCCAACTCCTTCACCTGGATGGCGGTGCCGACGGCATCTACCGTGTCGGTATTGGTCATGGACTGTATGCGCACCGGCGCACCGCCACCCACGGTCACCACCCGGCTGCCCCAGGACACCCGCGCCTGCAAAGATGCACGCACATGCGGCGCGGAAAAAGCGGTTGCACCCTGGGCAATTGCCGAATCTGTATCCATTACTTCACCTCAAAGCGGGCCACGTTGTCCTGCGAAATAGCTTTGATATCCATGACTTTCCCCCGTACCCAGACCTCGGTCACCTCGGCACGTCCGACCACCACCGCCAGCGGCGGCTGGCCCCTGACACCAACCCTTTCACCGTCTTCCAGATGGCGACGCAAGACCACAACCCCCTTGGCGTCAAGGACTTCAACCCAGGTGCGGCCGTGCGCCTTGAGCGCCAGCATGTCCGAGCTCAACGGGCCGGCCGGTGAAGTGCCACCCACTGCATCAGCTTTTCCATTCGCCGCCGCTGGCGTGAGAACGGGGGCTGGAGCTTCATCTGCAGGCGGCGGATCCACTTCCGGTGTGCTCACGACTCTAGCCACAGGCTCTGGTGCCACCAATGGCCGCACCAGGGTGGGCACATCCGCGTCTGCGGCGATTCCGTTTAACCACACCGTGATTTCGGGAAACCCATACAGTAGCCCCGACCCGATCACAAAAACCAAAGCCCACCCCATATGCGGCTTGGACATCCAATCACGCAAGCCATATCCCTTGTTGGTGCCGGGAGGGGAAAAGGCCACGGCTTCCATGGTGCCATCCTTTTTCAGCGGTTGAGCCGCGCCCGGGGGCAACAGGACAAGAACCGGCTGCGCGTCCGCTTTCAAAACCCGACAAATACCCACGATCAGAGCACGCAGGTAAACGTGTTCGGGCATCAAATCCCAGGACCCGGCTTCTAGCGCCTGCAGCCTGCGAACCGGGACCTTGACAATGGCCGCCAAGGCTTCGATGTCGTGGCCAGCCTGTTCGCGGTATCCGCGCAACAAAGCACCCGCCTGCACCGCCGCGGGGACTGGCTCGGGACGTGCGTCGGAATCAACTATGCGCAACAAGGGCGCGTCCTGCGTATCACTCATCAAAGGCCTTGCGCTCGTAGAGTTGTAATTCAGGCGATTTCGGGAACTGCGTGCGCAACTGCGTGGCCAGCACCGCCAGGGTGTTTGCGTCGCCCACACGACGCTCTGCTTTGATCGCCAGCCACAACGACTCCGGCGTCAGCGCACCCGATGCATGCAAACGCCGCAAATAAAACTGACTGCGGGACCATTCGCCGGTTTCCGCCATGAGCAAGGCCAGGTAATAACCGGCAGTTGGGTTGGCCGGATCCATCTCAAAGGCGCGCAGCATGCTGTCTCGGGCGTCGGCCAAGGCGCCTGCCTTGCGCTGACACAGGCCCTGGGTTGTCCAGGTTTTCAAGCGCTCGCCGTAACCGGGCGCTGCGAGCGCCTTGCCAAACCACATTTGGGACTCAGCCCAGCGGCTTTGCTGGCACAAGAACACGCCGTAATTGTGTTGAATGGCTGCCGCATTAGGCTTCATAGCCAGTGCGCGCTTGAAACTGTCTTCTGCGAGCTCAGGCTCTCCCAAGCGGTTGTATATCAGCCCGCGCAGGCTGTAGGCATCAGCCGATTGGGGGTTCAATGCAATCGCCTGCTTGACCTCGTCAAGCGCCACCGCATTTTGGCCATTGGCGAAATAGCCGCTCGCCAACTCCAGGCGCAAGAACGCGCGACGCTGGTCCGGCGTGATGTCCGACTCGGTCGGCAAATCTGCCACGCCCGCGCCTACGCGGCCAGTACCGCCGGCGCACGCCATCAAAATCGCACTGAGCACCAGCACCAGCACGAGCGCCAACGGCGAAGCCCCATAGCGCACAGTCACGACACTACCCCTGCCGTCACCAAGGGGCCGCGCACCACCTGCACCGTGCGCAGGCGCTGCATGCGTTCCTGCACATGGGTGCGGTCCATTACGTCGCCGGCCAGCTGCCCGCAGGCCGCGTCAATGTCCTGGCCACGGGTCTTGCGTACCGTGGTGGTCAGGCCGGCCGCGATCAGCACCTGTGCAAAAGCCTGCACCCGCTGCGGCGGCGAACACAGCAGACCGGACGCGGCAAACGGATT
>CANCTD010000156.1 GCA_947380945.1 Comamonadaceae bacterium | reverse complement strand
ACTGCCGCCGCGCAGATTCCCTCCCCCCCTAATTTGGTTGACCGCACCCGCTGGCTGGCGGTGGGCAGCCTGTTGGGTCTGATTTTGCTCAGCCTGGTCTGGGAATTGTGGGCCGCGCCGCTGCGCCCGGGCGGTTCGCTGCTGGCACTCAAGGCGCTGCCTTTGTGTGTGCCTTTGGCCGGCTTGCTGAAAAACCGCATGTACACCTACCGCTGGGTGAGTTTGCTGGTGTGGCTGTATTTCACCGAGGGCGTGGTGCGCGCCTGGGGCGACCGGGCTCCGGGCAACTGGCTGGCCCTGTTGGAGGTGATTTTGTGTCTGCTTTTGTTCGCCGCCTGCGCCTGGCATGTGCGGCTGCGTTTCAGGAATGCCCGCGATGCCGCATAAAGAATTGCTACAGACCTTGCGTGCACTGGTGGGTGCGTCCCATGTTTTGTCGGACGGCGACCTGAGCGCCTATGAGATGGACTGGCGCGGCCGTGAACGCGGCAAGGCGCTGGCCGTGGTGCGCCCCGCCAATACGGCCGAGGTTGCCGCTGTGGTCAAGGCCTGCGCTGAGGCGGGTATCAGCATGGTGCCGCAGGGCGGCAACACGGGAATGGTGGTGGGGTCGACCCCGGACGCCAGCGGCCAACAGGTGGTGATCAGCCTGGGGCGCATGAACGCAGTGCGGGTGCTGGACGCCGCCAACCTCACGATCACGGTGGAAGCCGGTTGCGTCCTGCAAAACCTGCAAACGGTGTGCGAGGCGGCCGGATTGCTGTTTCCCCTCAGCCTGGCTTCGCAAGGCAGTTGCACGATTGGCGGCAATTTGGGTACCAACGCGGGCGGCACCCAGGTGGTGCGCTTTGGCAATACCCGCGACCTGTGCCTGGGCCTGGAGGTGGTGACGCCGCAAGGTGCGATCTGGGACGGGCTGACCGGCTTGCGCAAAGACAACACCGGCTACGACCTGCGCCACCTGTTCATAGGCTCTGAGGGCACGCTGGGCATCATCACCGCAGCCGTTATGAAGCTCTACCCCGCACCCCGCGCCAAAATGACCGCGCTGGTAGCGCTGCCCTCGCTGGAGGCGGCGGTGCAGTTGCTGGGGCTGGCCCACGCCCATTTGGGCGCAGGCCTGACCGGTTTTGAGGTGATGGGCCAGTTTGCGCTCAGCCTGGTGCACAAACACTTCCCCCAGCAGCGCGTGCCGTTTTTCCAAACCGTGCCTTACTGCGTGGTGCTGGAGCATTCGGACACCGAGTCCGAGGAGCATGCCCGCCAACAACTCGAAACCCTGCTGCAGGCCGCACTGGAAAATGGCTGCGCGACCGACGCAGTGGTCGCTGAGAACCTCGCGCAGGCGCGTGCGCTGTGGCACATACGCGAGAGCATCCCGCTGGCGCAGGCCAAGGAAGGCCTGAACGTCAAGCACGATATTTCGATTGCGGTTTCCCGCATTCCCGACTTCGTGGCGCAGGCCGAAGCGGCGCTGGCCCGCAGCCACCCCGGTATCCGGCTGGTGAATTACGGCCACCTGGGTGACGGCAATTTGCACTTCAATGTGCAAGCCCCGCAGGACGCCGATGCGCAAGCCTTTTTGCGCGATGAGGAAGGGCCGATCAACGCGGTGGTCTACGCCCTGGTCGATGCCTTCAATGGCTCGATATCCGCCGAACACGGCATTGGCAGCTTGAAGCGCGAAAAGCTCGCCAAACACAAGTCCCCCGTCGCACTGGACATGATGCGCGCCATCAAAGCGGCTTTGGATCCCCAGAACCTGATGAACCCGGGCCGCATGCTGCAGCCCGGCGGCGCACACAGCGATTCAGCCACCCCCTGATGGCGCACACCGTCTTACTGGGACTGGTGTACCTGTCCTTTGTCAGCATTGGCTTGCCCGACGGCATGCTGGGTGTGGCTTGGCCGGTCATGCGGCTGCAAATGGACCAGCCGCTGGCGGCTGTGGGTGCGATCACCATGACCATGACCGCCTGTTCCGCAGCCTCCAGTCTGATGGCCGGGGCCGTGGTGCAGCGCATTGGCACCGGCGCGGTAGTGGCCACAAGTTGCCTGATGACGGCGCTGGGAATTTTGGGCTTTTCGGTAGCGCCATCGTTTGGCTGGCTGGTGGCGCTGGCCGTCCCCCTGGGTCTGGGCGCGGGCGCGGTGGACGCCAGCCTGAACCATTTTGTGTCGGCCCATTACTCCTCGCGGCATATGAACTGGCTGCACGGGTTCTGGGGCGTGGGTGCGACCACCGGGCCGCTGGTCATGGGTATGGCGCTGGCCAGCGAAGGCGGCTGGGCTTACGGCGCGCGCACCATAGGCCTGATGCAACTCGCACTGGCGCTGCTGCTGTGGGCCACGGTGTCGCTGTGGTCGCGGGAAACCGCGCAGGCAGCGCCGGAGTCGGCGAACGGTATTGCGCAAGCGCCAGTTCCCGCTGCGCCGCCGCTGGCCCTCTGGCTGGCACCGCTGTGCTTTTTGTTCTATGTGTCGGCCGAAATGGGCACAGGCCTGTGGGCTGCGAGCATTTTGGTCAGCGACCGGGGCTTGCCCGCCGCCGACGCAGGCATGTGGGTGTCGCTGTATTTCGGCTCGATCACGGTTGGGCGTTTTGCGGTCGGCCTGGTTGCCGAGCGGCTTGGCAACCGCCGCCTGGTGCGCATGGGCGTCACGCTGGCCATGGCCGGGGCTTTGCTCTTTGCCGTACCGGATGTGTTCGGGCCGGTGTCCCGCCTGGGACTGGTACTCATGGGCCTGGGCTGCGCGCCGATTTTCCCCTCCCTGATGCACGAAACCGCGCGCCGCTTTCCGCCCGACGCGGTGCGTGCCCTGATCGGGCGCCAGATGACCTGCGCCTATGTGGGCAGTTCGGTCGTGCCCGCCGCCTTCGGCCTGCTGGCCACCTGGGCGGGTCTGGGCGCGGTGATGCCGGTGGTGGTGCTGCTTTTGGTGCTGCTGTTGCTGCTGACGCGCCGCCTGGATCAGCTCACCTGAAAGCGGCCGATTGGCGCAGCCCTAGAATTTGCCCCCAAACCGAGACCCGCCATGCCAGCCGAGACGCCCCGCCCTATCCGCCACCAGTACGAAGATTTGCTGCGCCACGCCTTCACCCAGGGCGTGGCCAAATCCGACCGCACCGGCACGGGAACCACCAGCGTGTTCGGCTACCAGATGCGCTTTGACCTGAACGAGGGCTTTCCGCTGGTCACCACCAAAAAGGTGCACCTGCGTTCCATCATCCAGGAGCTGCTTTGGTTCCTCACCGGGTCCTCCAATAACAACTGGCTGAAAGAGCGCGGCGTCTCGATCTGGGATGAATGGGCGGCTGCGGACGGCGAACTCGGACCGGTTTATGGCGTGCAATGGCGCAGCTGGCCCACGCCCGATGGCCGCCACATCGACCAGATCAGCGAACTCATGGCCACGCTGAAGACAAATCCGGACTCGCGCCGCATGATCGTGAGCGCCTGGAACGTGGCCGATTTGTCCAAAATGGCGCTGATGCCCTGCCATGCGTTTTTCCAGTTTTATGTAGCCCCGGCCAGCGGGCCGGGAACACGGCCCCGCCTGAGCTGCCAGCTCTACCAGCGCAGCGCCGATATTTTTCTGGGTGTGCCCTTCAATATCGCCAGTTACGCGTTGCTGACCCACATGGTGGCGCAACAGTGCGATATGGATGTGGGTGATTTCATTTGGACCGGGGGCGATTGCCACGTCTACAGCAACCACGCCGAACAGGTGCGGCTGCAACTGGGCCGCGCGCCGCGCGCCTACCCCACACTGCACATCCAGCGCCGCCCGGATTCGATTTTTGATTACGCCTTCGAGGACTTTGTGGTCAGCGGCTATGAGCCGCACGAGGCCATCAAAGCGCCGGTAGCAGTGTGAGGCGGGCCGCGTGGAACTGCACCTGATTTACGCCCGCGCCCGCAATGGCGTGATCGGACGCGACAACGCCCTGCCCTGGCATCTGCCCGAAGACCTGGCGCACTTCAAACGCCTGACCCTGGGTTGCCCGGTGGTCATGGGCCGCAAGACCTGGGACTCTTTACCGCCCAAGTTCCGTCCCCTGCCGGGGCGCGAGAACATCGTGGTCACGCGCCAAAGCGGCTGGCAATCCAGCGGAGCCCGGTCCGCCGCGTCGGTGGAGGCGGCACTCGCGCTGTGCGCTGACGCGCCCCATGTCTGGGTCATAGGCGGTGCGCAAATCTATGCCCAGGCGCTGCCCATGGCGGCCAGTGTGGCGGTAACCGAGCTGGATCTGGAGGTGGCCGGTGACGCCTATGCGCCGGAGCTGGGACCGCAGTGGCAGGAGCACAGCCGCGAGGCGCATACCGCTGCCAGCGGACTCGCCTACAGCCTGGTGCGCTACCGGCGCGTCTGAAGTCCCTGCGGCCTAGCGCGGTGGCGGGTCTGTGGGTGTGCGGCGCTGAATGGCGTTCCACACCGCGATGTCGGTGGCGGTCAGGTGGTCTTGCTTGCGGGCGATTGCCTCGAACTGCGCCAGATCACTCAACAAGCCTAACTGGCGCAACTGCCCGAGCTGCTGCTTGTAGTACTCGATGACCTGAAGCGGGTTGCGCGCAATTTCATGCAGGGTCAGGCTGGACAGGTCTTCTTTGGATTCGCGCTCGGCGTGGGCTTTTTCGATCAGCGCGCCCAATTCTTCGGCGGTCAGGTGCAGGCGTTTGGCTTCGGTGCGGATTTGCAGCACCGC
>CANCTD010000155.1 GCA_947380945.1 Comamonadaceae bacterium | reverse complement strand
AAACCGGTGCGCTTTTTGGACAAGTACAAGGACTACGTTTAAACCACGCGGCGCAGCCTACCGGCCGCAGCATGGACACCACGCATCCGCGATTGCAAGCACTGATGGCCCGCGCCAGCGCGCAGGCCGCCGGTCAACCCGCTGCGCTGGGTTTGGTCTACCCCTGTGACGCGCTGGCGCTGGACGCGGCGCGGCGCATCCGGGACAGCGGCATGGCGCGCCCGGTGCTGATTGGACCGGCGGCGCTGATCGCCGCAGCGGCCGATGCCGCGCAGGTGGATGTGCGCGATTTTGAGTTGATCGACAGCGGCAGCAGCGCGCCGGACGCCGCGTTGCGCGCCTGCGCGCTGGCGCGCAGCCGGGACCTGCGCGCGCTGATGAAGGGCTCGCTGCACACCGATGAATTGATGGCCGCTGTGGTCAACAAAGAACAGGGATTGCGCGCTGGCAGCCGCATCAGCCACGCTTTTGTGTTTGATCTCCCGCGCTACCACAAGCTGCTGGCGATGGCCGATTGTGTGGTCAACATCGCGCCCGATCTGAAAACCAAAAAAGACATCCTGGGCAACGCCGTGGGCTTGTTGCACAAGCTGGGTATTGCGCAAGCCAAAGTCGGCATCGTCGCGGCGGTGGAAGTGGTGAACCCGTCGATTCCGGCCACACTCGATGCACAAGCCCTGGTCGAAATGGCACAAGCCGGGGCCTGGCAGGGCGCCATCGTGGAAGGCCCGTTTGGTTTTGATAACGCCTTTTCAGCCGAGGCCGCGCGCATCAAGAAAATCGACTCGCAGGTGGCGGGCGATGCCGACCTGTTGCTCATGCCCGACCTCAATGCGGGGAACATGCTTTACAAGAGTTTCAATTACGTGGGCGGCGGCGATTGCGCCGGTCTGGTGCTGGGCGCGCAAGTGCCCATCGTGCTGACCTCGCGCGCCGATTCGCTGCAATCGCGCATGGCTTCGGTGGCGCTGGCAGTTCTTGCCGGCGCGCCCGCATAACGCATACAAGGGGACACGCACCATGTTCAAATTTTTGTCCTCCGAGCCCCTGCACCAGCCGCTGGACGCGCCCACGCCGGTCGACGAGACGACGATCAAATGCACCACCTGTTACATGTGCGCCTGCCGCTGCGGCATCCGCGTGCATCTGCGTGAGGGCGAGGACGGCCCCGAGGTGCGCTACATCGACGGCAACCCCAATCACCCGCTGAACCAGGGTGTGATTTGTGCCAAAGGTGCTTCGGGAATCATGAAGCAAAAATCGCCTGCGCGCCTCACGCAGCCGCTCTTGCGCAAAGCCGGCAGCGAGCGCGGTGCCGCCGAATTTGAAGCCATCAGCTGGGAACGGGCCTACGACATCCTGACTACGCGCCTGGCCCATATCCGCGCCACCGACCCCAAGAAATTTGCGCTCTTTACCGGGCGCGACCAGATGCAGGCTTTAACGGGTTTGTTCGCCCGCCAGTTCGGCACACCCAACTACGCGGCGCACGGCGGCTTTTGTTCGGTGAACATGGCCGCGGGCATGATTTACAGCGTGGGCGGCAGCTTCTGGGAGTTTGGCGGGCCGGATCTGGAACGCGCCAAAGTCTTTGTGATGATGGGTACGGCCGAAGACCACCACAGCAATCCCATGAAGATTGCCCTCTCCAAATTCAAGCGTGAGGGCGGTCGCTTTATTTCGATCAACCCGGTGCGCACCGGTTATTCGGCGATTGCCGACGAATGGATTCCGATCAAGCCCGGCACCGACGGCGCGCTCTTGATGGCGCTCTTGCATGAACTCATTCGCACCGACACGCTGGACCACGCTTTTCTCAAGCGCTTTACCAACGCGCCGCAACTCGTGGTGCTGGACGCGGGCGCGCGCGAAGGCCTGTTTGCCTTCGATGCCAACCCGGAAAAAGGCCCGCCGGGCGACGGCCGCAATCCGCATAACAAACTGGTGTTCGATAAGACCAGCGGGCAGGTGCTCAACGCCTATCCCGAAGGCATTGCAGATGGTTGCGACCCGGCTTTAGAGGGCCACTACACGCTGGCCGACGGCACGCGCGTGACACCGGCTTTTCAGTTGCTGCGCGAGCGCGTCGCAAGCTGCACGCCAAAGTGGGCATCCGCCATTACCGGCATTGCCGCAGAACGCATCGTGGCGCTGGCGCAAGAGATGGGGCACGCGGCTTTGAAACAAGCGTTCGAGCTGCCTATTCCCTGGACCGATGCCTGGGGCAAGCTGCACCCGACCACCCAAGCCCGGCCCCTGGCTTTCCATGCCATGCGGGGTTTGGCGGCGCATTCCAACGGCTTCCAAACCGTGCGTGCTTTGGCGGTGCTGATGAGCGTGCTGGGCACCATAGACGCACCCGGCGGTTTCCGGCACAAAGCCCCCTACCCGCGCCACATCGTGCCGAATTACCGCGCCTTCAATTCGCCCGAGATGATCCAGCCCAACACGCCGCTGAATGCCGCGCCGCTGGGCTTCCCGGCCAATCCCGAGGAGCTGGCGATCAACCCGGATGGCTCGCCCATCCGCATCGACCATGCCTTCTCGTGGGAGCATCCGCTGTCGGCGCACGGGCTGATGCACAACGTGATTACCAACGCCACGCGCGGCGACCCCTACCGCATCGACACCCTGATGATGTTCATGGCCAATATGGCCTGGAACAGCACCATGAACACCATGGCCATTCGCGAGATGCTCAACCGCAAGGACGCGAGCGGCGAGTTCATGATTCCTTTTCTGGTGGTGTGCGACGCCTTCCAAAGCGAGACCGTGGCCTTTGCCGATTTGGTGCTGCCCGACACCACGTATCTGGAGCGCCACGACGTGATGGGCATGCTGGACCGCCCCATCTCCGAATTTGACGGGCCCGTCGATTCGGTGCGCGTGCCCGTGGTCAAGCCGCTGGGCGAATGCAAGCCCTTCCAAGAGGTGCTGATCGAGCTGGCCGGACGCCTCAAATTCCCGGCCTTCACTACGCCGGAGGGCACACGCAAATTCACGGGTTATCCGGATTTTGTGGTGAACTTTCAGCCCCAACCCGGTATCGGCTTTTTGATGGGCTGGCGCGGCAAAAACGGTGACGAGCATTTGCGCGGCGAGCCCAACCCCAAGCAGTGGGAAGCCTACGAAAAGAATAACTGCGTGTTCCAGTACCACATGCCCGAGGGCATGCACTACATGCGCAACTGGAACCGTGAATACCTGGACTTTGCCAAAGACAAAGGCTGGCGGCAAAAGAACGATCCGGTGCAGCTGGCGATTTACTCCGACACTTTGCAGGCCTTCCGCTTGGCCGCGCAAGGCAAGAGCGCGGGCCGCCAACCGCCTGAGCATTTGCGCGAACGCATAGACACCTATTTCGACCCGCTGCCCTTTTGGTACGCGCCGCTGGAAGACGCTGCAACCGATTTGGGCAGCTACCCGCTTAACGCGATCACCCAGCGGCCCATGGCCATGTACCACTCCTGGGATTCGCAAAACGCCTGGCTGCGCCAGATCCACAGCCACAACTACCTCAACGTCAATCCGCGCACCGCGCTGGCCGCCGGTATTGCCGACGGTGGCTGGGCCTGGGTGGAAAGCCAATGGGGCAAAGTGCGCTGCATGGTGCGCCACAGCGAGGCCGTAGAGCCGGGTACGGTATGGACCTGGAATGCGATTGGCAAGGCCGACGGCGCCTGGCAGCTCGCCCCCGGTTCGGATGAAGCGCGCAAAGGCTTTTTGCTCAACCATTTGATTTCCGAAGAACTGCCCATGCGTGGCACGGCCAGCGGTACGGTGAGCAACTCCGACCCGATTACCGGCCAAGCCGGTTGGTACGACGTGCGGGTTCGCATACGCCCGGCCGCGCCCGATGAAGCCGGCGAGACATTCCCACAAATGGACAGCATGCCCAGTGTGCCCGGCGTGGTGGGCAAAGCGGCGCAGGTTTTGCGCTATTTCGCGGGAGGCAAGAAACCATGATCCAGTGGCTCAAAGACCTTTTGCAACCGCCGCTTGCCGAAGCTGGCGGTGGCGTAGCGAAGGACACATCGCCCCCGGTGCGGGTGCGCGCCCGCCAGGGCGAAACCCTGGCCAAGCAATTGGCCTTGGTGATTGACCTGAACGTGTGCGTGGGCTGCCAGGCTTGTGTCACGTCCTGCAAGCAATGGAATACCTCGGGCAGCGCGGGACCGTTGGCTGATTTGAACGCCTATGGCGCCAACCCGACGGGTACGTTTTTCAACCGCGTGCAAACCTACGAGGCCGGTGAATTCCCCGGTACCGACACCATCCACTTTCCCAAAAGCTGCCTGCATTGCGAAGACCCGCCCTGCGTGCCGGTCTGCCCCACGGGCGCGAGCTACAAGCGCGCGGAAGACGGCATCGTGCTGGTGGATTACGACAAATGCATTGGCTGCAAATACTGCGCCTGGGCCTGCCCCTACGGTGCGCGCGAATTGGACGAAGAGCGCCAGGTCATGACCAAGTGCACGCTGTGCGTGGACCGGGTGCACGACCCGCTGCTGCCCGAGGCCGACCGCCAGCCCGCCTGTGTGCAGGCCTGCCCGACCAACGCGCGCCTGTTCGGTGACATCAAGGATCCGGATAGCGTGGTCAGCAAAGCCATCGCCGAGCGCGGTGGCTACCAGCTCATGCCCGAGTGGGACACGCAGCCGGCAAACCACTATCTGCCCCGGCGGATCACGGCGCAGGCCAAGCCTGCCGCATCGGAGTAAGCCGCC
>CANCTD010000154.1 GCA_947380945.1 Comamonadaceae bacterium | reverse complement strand
GTGATCTCGGGTTTTATCTCGGCCTCCGGTTTGCTGATTGCGGCCAGCCAGATGAAGACCATTCTGGGCGTCAAAGCCGAGGGGCACAACTTTGTCGAACTCGTGTACGCGCTGGTGCAGCAGTTGACCCATGCGCATGCGCTGACCGTCGTGGTCGGTGTTGCAGCCACGCTGTTTTTGTTCTGGGTGCGTTCGGGGCTGCGGCCTTTGCTGCGCAAAGCCGGTTTGGGCGACAAGGCTGCCGGGGTTATGGCCAAGGCCGGTCCCGTGTTGGCCATCGCGCTGACCACCCTCCTGGCCTGGTCGCAGGATTGGGGGGGCCAGGGCATGAAGCTGGTGGGCACGGTGCCCCAAGGTTTGCCGCCGCTGACGCTGCCCTTGTGGGACCTGGCGCTATGGCGGGAGTTGCTGGTGCCTGCGCTCTTGATCAGCGTGGTGGGTTTTGTGGAATCGGTCTCGGTCGGACAAACCCTGGCGGCCAAGCGGCGTCAACGCATTGAGCCGGACCAGGAGCTGGTGGCGCTCGGTGCCAGCAACGTGGCCGCAGCCTTGACCGGCGGCTTCCCGGTCACCGGCGGGTTTGCCCGTTCGGTGGTGAACTTTGACGCTGGCGCGGTCACCCCGGCTGCCGGGGTCTATACCGCAGTCGGCATCACACTGGCCTCGCTATTCCTCACGCCGGCCCTGTATTACCTGCCGCAGGCCACGCTGGCGGCGACCATCATCGTGGCCGTTTTATCGCTGGTGGATTTCGGCATGTTGCGCTCAACCTGGCGCTTTTCCAAACTGGATTTCCTGGCGGTGGTGACCACTTTGCTCGCGACCCTCGCGGCGGGTGTGGAGACCGGCCTGGTCTTGGGCGTGGTGGTTTCGCTGGCCTTGTTTTTGTTGCGCGCCAGCCGCCCCCACATTGCCACTGTGGGACTGATGCCCGGCACCGAGCATTTCCGCAACGTCGCGCGCCACCCGGTGCGGGTCAGCCCCCGCCTGGTGTGTTTGCGGGTGGATGCGAGCATGTTTTTTGCCAATGCCCGCGCGATCGAGGACCGCATCAACGCCGAGGTGGCTGCGCGCCCGGACCTGCGCCACGTCTTGCTCCAATGTTCTGCGGTTAACGATATCGACGCCAGCGCGCTGGAGAGCCTGCACGCGATTGCCACGCGCTTGCACGACAGCGGCATCGCCTTGCATTTTTCCGAGATCAAAGGCCCCTTGATGGACAAGTTGCAAAAGACCGATTTCCTGAAAACCCTGCACGGCCAGGTATTTCTGAGCAGCTACCAGGCTGTCCAAGCGCTGACGCCCGAGCTTCTTTGAACAGGGCCGCGCCGGCTAAATCGACGGCAGCGTTCGCGGGCTTGGCGGTCCAGGTGGGGCACCGCGCGGCGATGCCCTGACAATAGGGCTCGATAAGCTGGAATCAACGATGACCCAAGACCTGCACAAAATCGTAATCGTCGGCGGCGGTGCCGGCGGTCTGGAACTGGCCACCCGCCTGGGCAAAGCCTTCGGTCGCGGCGCGCGCGCCCACATCACGCTGGTGGACAAAAACCGCACCCACATCTGGAAGCCCAAGCTGCATGAAATTGCCGCCGGCAGCATGGACTTCGGCGACCACGAGGTCGACTACATGGCACAGGCGCATTGGAACCATTTCACCTTTCGCATCGGCGAACTCAAAGGCTTGGACCGCCAGGGCAAGACGATTGAGCTGGCGCCCTACATCGACAGCGACGGCCTGCCGGTGACACCGACCCAGCGCATTGCCTACGACACCCTGGTGATTTGTGTTGGCAGCCTGAGCAATGATTTCGGGACCCAAGGTGTCAAGGAATTTGCCCTGCGGCTGGAGACCCAGCACGACGCCAAGCAGTTCCATTCCAAGATGGTGAACGCCTGCATACGCGCGCACAACCAGGCGGCTGATATCCACAAGAGCCAGTTGCACGTGGCCATCATCGGCGCGGGTGCGACCGGCGTGGAACTGGCGGCCGAATTGCACAGGACCACGCGTGAGGTGGTCGCTTTCGGCCTGGACCGGATTGACGCCGACAAGGACATCAAGGTCAGCCTGATTGAAGCTGCCGACCGGATATTGCCCGCCTTGCCCCCGCGCCTGTCGGCGGCCACGCAAGCCCTGATCCAGCGTCTGGGCGTGCAGGTCCTGACGCAGGCCAAGGTGATGGAGGTGATGCCCACCGGCGTGCGCCTGGCCGACGGGCGGGTGGTGGACTCCGAGCTGGTGGTCTGGGCGGCAGGGGTCAAAGCGCCTGACTTTTTGAAAGATTTTGGCGGCCTGGAAACCAACCGCATCAACCAGCTCGTGGTGCATGACACGCTGCAAACCACGCGCGATGCCGACATTTTTGCCCTGGGTGACTGCGCCGCCTGCCCTTGCGGTGACGCCGCCGGGGGGCGCGCCGGCATGGTGCCCCCGCGCGCGCAGGCCGCGCACCAGCAGGCGTCCCACCTGTTCCTGCAAATCAAGCGCCGCTTTGCCAACAAGCCGCTCAAGCCGTATTACTACAAGGACTTCGGCTCGCTGGTTTCGCTGGGCAAGTTCAGCACCGTGGGCAACATGATGGGCGGTCTGATTGGCAGCAACCTCATGATCGAGGGCTACTTTGCCAAGCTGATGTACCTGTCTCTGTACAAGTTGCACGAGCTCGCCATCCACGGCGTGCTGAAGACCACGCTCTACACGCTGGCGCGCATGATCACCAAGCAGACCAACCCGACGGTCAAACTGCACTGAGAGCCGTGCCTGCCGGGTTCAGTCGCCGCTTTTTAACCAGTCCAGTAGCAGACGGTTGACCCTTGCGGGCTGCTCGCGGTGCAGAAAATGGCCTGCAGCAGCTACTTCGTGGTAGTGGTATTCGCCGCCGAAGTAGGCGTCTTGCGCACGCATTAACTCCGCACGCAGATCCTGCGCCCCGCAAAGTGCCAGGGTTGGGACGGTGATGGTGCGTCCCATGTCCGCCCGCAGCGCCGCCCATTGGGGATCTGCATGTTCGGGGATGAACATGGCCCGGTAATAGGCCAGCGCGGCTGACAGGACGCCCGGCTGGCGCAGGCATGCTTTGACGGCCTCGATATGTTCCCCGTCCTCATGGCCTGGTGCGCACCAGTCGCGCCATAAAAAGTCAATGAAGGCCATGTCATCGGCAAGCAGGGCTTTTTCGGGCAAGTCCGCTTGCTGAAAAAACCACCAGTGAAACGAGCGCTGAATATGCTTCGGTGTCAGCAGGTGCTTGGCGACGATGGCAGGGTGTGGCACCGCCATGAGTACGGCCTTCTTCACCAGATCTGGGCGCGCCGCGCACAGCGCGTAGCCTATGATCGCCCCCCAGTCTTGGCCGACAAAAAAGAGGGGCTCTTCGGGGCTCAGTGTCTCGATAAGGCAGGCCATGTCCTGCACCAAGGTTGCCTTGTCATAAAAGGCGCCGGTAGGTACCCGGTTGGGGTGGTACCCCCGCAAGAACGGTGCAATCGCGCAGTAACCGGCCGCAGCCAGTGCGTCCATTTGCGAGGACCAGGTGCTTGCAACATCCGGAAAACCGTGCACAAGCAGTACCTTGGGTCCGGATCCGGCGCTGAGGTAGAAAAATTCATGGCCGTTGGCGGCAATACGGTGCATCACAATCCTTGCGCGTGCGTTTTCGCGCTATGTTAGCGAAGGCCCGGCAGCGCCATTAAGTTTTTCTGAAGTTATAGCAAAGAATGTCTGAATTTACTTAGTCATCGGCTTTTCTTATATTCAGTTTATGCCGTTCAAGGCGCTCATTTCGGGCCCATCGGCGTCGTCAGCTATGGCTCCTGCCCGCTTAAGGGCTCCGTTAGTTGATGGATTTTCCACCACTTAATGCCCATCAAGGAGACAGCCATGGCAGGTCGCAATTTTCTGTTCGTTCCCGGTCCCACCAATGTGCCCGAGCGCGTCTTGCGCGCCATGGTCGTGCCGCAGGAAGACCACCGCTCACCCCATTTGCCTGTGCTGACCAACATCATCATGGCGGGGCTGAAGAACATCTACCGCACCAAGGTCGGCACGCCTTTTGTCTTTCCGTCGTCGGGCACCGGTTGCTGGGAAGCCGCCCTGACCAACACACTGTCGCCCGGCGACACCGTCCTGGCCGCGCGCTTTGGCCAGTTCAGCCACTTGTGGATCGATATGTGCGAGCGACTCGGCCTGAACGTGCAGATTGTCGACTGCGAGTGGGGCACCGGCGTGCCCTTGCAGCAATACGCTGACATCCTCAAGGCCGACACCCAGCACCGTATCAAAGCCGTGCTGGCTTGCCAGAACGAGACCGCGACCGGCGTGGTGTCTGACATTGCGGGCGTGCGCGAGGCGCTGGACGAAGCCAAGCACCCGGCGCTGTTGTTTGTCGATTGCGTCTCGTCCCTGGGCTGTCTGGATTTCCGCTTTGACGATTGGGGCGTGGACATGGCGGTTTCGGGCTCGCAAAAAGGCCTGATGCTGCCCGCCGGTCTGGGCATTTTGTGCGCCAGCCCCAAAGCCATGGCTATGTACCCGCAGTCCAAACTCAAGCGTGCCTACTTCGACCTGGTGGATATGCAGCAGGCCAATGCCAACGGCTACTACCCCTACACCCCGGCGCTGTCGCTGATGCACGGGCTGGTCGAGTCGCTCAAGATGATCGAGGAAGAGGGCCTGGACCAGGTCATCGCCCGCCACCGCTATTTGGCCAAGGGCGTGCGCGCTGCGGT
>CANCTD010000153.1 GCA_947380945.1 Comamonadaceae bacterium | reverse complement strand
AGCGCGCGGCCACAGCTGCTTGTCCGGGAATTGCTCGGCCAGGTATTCGGCAATGGCCAGCGTATCCCATACCGCCAGCGTACCGTCCAACAGCAGCGGCACCTTGCCAGCAGGGCTGAGTGCGCGCAGCGTGGTCTTGAATTGTGAATCCGGGGCAAAGGAGTCAAAGCGCACCATAACCTCCTCAAACGGGATGCCGGCCTGGGTCAGCAAAACCCAAGGGCGCATGGACCAGGAGGAGTAGTTTTTATTACCGATCAGGAGTTTCAGCATGGCAATCGACGTGGTGGCTCAGGGGAGGTCTGCTCCGGGGTCGGGCAGCGCGGCTTCGGCCTCGCTCTGCGGGCCGATACGACCTAAACGGACTTTGATGGACTGCGGTTGACCGCTGAGGATGGCGGCATACAAAGTGGTGTTGGCCAGTACCTTCTTGACGTAGTCGCGGGTCTCGGGGAAAGGGACGTTCTCGGCCCAGATTGCGCCTTCGACAGCGGACGGGCCATTGCGCCACAGGCGTGCGCGGCTGGGGCCGGCGTTGTAGGCAGCGGCAGCCAGCGGCATGGAGCCGCCGAAGCTGTCCAGGGCCAACTTGAGGTAGCCGGTTCCGATGGCGATGTTGGTGTCGCGGTCATTGAGTTTGTGCGGCGCGAAGTCATTCATGCCCAGCTTCTTGGCAGTCCACTTGGCAGTGGCCGGCATAACCTGCATCAGGCCGGAGGCGCCCACGCCCGAGCGCGCGTCCATGATGAAACGGCTTTCCTGGCGGATCAGGCCGTACACGTACGCAGGATCCAGCCCGATGGTGGCGGTACGGGCCAAGACGGATTGCTTAAACGGCGTGGGGAAACGCTGCTCGACATCGACCACGTTGCGGGTGCGGTCGCTGGCGTTGATGCAGCGGTCCCAGACCTCGGCACGGCAGGCCATTTCGGCGGCAGCCAGCAAGGCGCGGTCGTCCATGCCGCCGTATTGGTGCAGATTGGTGCTGTAGTTCCATTCGCGTACGCCCTCGGAGCGCAGGCCAATTTGGATGGCGTAGAGGGCGCGCTGCAAACCCGGGTTCTGGCGCGCCGCCTCGCGCTCCAGCGCGGTCAGTGGCGCCGGACGGGCCGGCGCGGTGATGCGGCCGCCCGTTTCTTCGAGCGCCAGCATTTCATAAAAACCCCGGGTCCCGGCAAGTGCCTGCAAAACAGCCAGCGCCGCAAGCCGCGCGGGGTCGTTTGCGCCCGGGCTGAGCTCGAGCTGGGTGCGCGCGTGCCAATAAGTCCAAGCCGGATCGGCGCGCAAACCAGCCGGCATGGCCGCGATAAAAGCCTGCGCCCGCGCCCACTGCCCGGCGCGCAGCGCGGCACGTGCGCCCCAGGCCAGGTGGTCTTCGTGCATTTGCGCGAGGTTGCCTTTGGCGAAATAAGCCAGGGCATCGGGGTCCAGCTTTTGCGCGGCGCGCTTGCCGATCACGCCCCAGACCCAGCTGCGCTCTTCGGCGCTGAGCTGGGCCCGCCAGCGCAGCTTGTCGATCTGCACGGCGGCTTTCTGGTAGTCGGAATCGGCCAGGCGGATCATGGCCAGCGACACCAGCTCCCGGGTTTTGGGGCGCATGGCGGTGAGCTTGTCGTCCAGGTATTTGGCCGGGCGCTGGTACACCGTATCAAAACCCTTGACCCAGGCGGGATCCAGAATGCCGATGGCCTGCGCAGCGACCTGCGGGCGGTCGTTCTCCATGGCCAGTCGGGCGCGTAGCCAAGCGACCTGGGCCGGCAGCTTGTGGGCCTTGTAAAGCGCTTCGAAGGCGCTGGCGCAGCCGTCTTCGGCCTCGCGCAAGACCAGCCAGTTGGCTTGGACAATGGCCGTGACATCCGAACGGCTGGTCACGAAATCCGCCAGCGCGGCGTAGCATTGGATGGAGCGGTCGTCAGCCATGCGGTAGAGCGGGTACTGCGCATTGAAGGTCGCCCAGTCCCCTGCGCGGCCCAGCTGCAAGAGCCAGTCGGCGCGCAAACGGTCCTCCTGGTAAGTGCCTGCGTAGTTGATCAAAAAGGCCTGGATATCGGCCTTGGAGGCGACATCCAGGCGGTTCGACAAGTCCCAATACGCAGCCCAGGGCTCCAGCACATAGCCCTTGAATTGCGGCAGGGCGGCGGCCAGCGCGCGGCTGTCACGCCGCTTGAAGGCTTGGGCCATGTCCAGCAAAGCGGCATCAAGCCGGGGGTTATCCGCAGTGGCCGCTGAAGCCGACCGGGCCGGCGCAGGCAATAGCGACAAGGTCGCGCCCAGCAGCAAGGCGGTAGCGCAAAAATAGGTCCAACGGGGTAAAGCTGTCAAAATGGTTCCACTTAACTTCATTGACTGATTATGGACAAGTCCCCCGGACCCGCTAATGACCCCGCCGGTTCTGCGGTTGAAGCCAAAAAAGCCCTGCGCAAGGAGTTGCTGGCTTTACGCAACGCACTACCCGACCGCCTGCACCGCAGCGAGTTGCTGCAGCAGGTGATGCGCATCTGGCTGCTGCGCCGCGAGGACACCGTGATCGGGGCCTACTGGCCCATCAAAGGCGAGTTCGACCCCTTGCCCGCGCTGCACCGCTGGAAAGAAGACGGTGAGCTCTTAGACGAGCCGCAACCACGCAGGATCGCACTGCCCGTGATCAACAAAGCGCACAAAACCATGACCTTCCATGTCTGGTACCCGGGCTGCGAGATGGAAGAAGACGCTTACGGCATTCCCAAACCCAAAGACACCGACATGGTGTCACCCACGCTGCTATTTGTTCCCTGTGTGGGCTATACCGCAGGCGGCTACCGACTGGGTTACGGCGGCGGGTTTTATGACCGCATGCTGGGCAGCCTAGAACCGCGGCCGTTCACGGTTGGGCTGGGCTTTGGTGTGGGCTTTGTGAGCGACTTCACACCCGAGGCACACGATATTCCGCTGGACGCGATCCTGACCGACTTCGGTGAGGCCTGGCCGGTGGCCGATCTGTCGCGGCCGCAGCGCTGATCGCGGACCCCAGACCGCGCAACGCTAAGGTTTTTGCGCAGCCAGACTTTGCAAATCGCGCACATAAGTCGCCAGCTTGTCGGCGAAGTAGCGCCGCTGGGCGGGGCTGGCGCTGTTGTGGAACTCCGCCACATGCGCGCAGTCGGCGGCCATGATGCGCTCCAGGTAAGCGCTGTAAACCGGGTCCGGCGAGACCAGACTGCGCTCCAGCAATGCTTCCAACAGGGGCTGTGCCCGGTCGGGCGGCAGACCGCGCAAGGTCTCCAGGGCGTCACCGATTTCATTGTGCCGACGCTGCAACTCTTTCCAGGCCAGGGCCGTTTCATAGGGCGTGGCCTCTAATTGGCTGCGCAACAAGGCAATTTGTAAGGTCGTGGCCGAACCGTACCAGGACTTGACGTTGTCCAAGGCCTTGTCCAAACGCTGCTCGATTTGTTCCGAGGCAGGTGGCTGCAACCATTTGACGCGCCATTTTGCTGCGGACTTGGCCAGCTCGCGACGCACCCGCGCAGCTTGGGCGGGCTTGAGCGTGGGCACGGTGGCGGCCAGCGCGGGCGCACTGCGTTGGGCCAGGGCGCGGGCGTAATCCAGCCCCTCGCCGTACCAGCCGCAGACCTGATCAGTCCGCAAGTCGCCCGGCGCTGCGGCCTGCACGGTTTGCAGCATCTGCGCGATGCGGGGCAAGTCCTCTTTGCGGTGCCAGGCGTGCAAGGCCTCCAGGTCGGCGCGCACCTGCGCGGTTTGCGCAGCGTCGAAATCGGCGTAGCCGTCCAACCACCAGCGCAGGGCAAAGGGCGCGTTGTTGTAGGCCGGAACGATGGCGCTGCATCCACCCAGAAGCAGCAGCACAAGGGCTGCGCCGATAATCCCGCCACAGGCGACAAAGCCCCTGAGCTGCGCGCGCAAAGATGTGAAGAAAAAAGGCATAGTTGTGGCAACTGACAATCAAATGAGCGCCCCGCCCCCTGTGGATGTGGTCATTATGGCGGCGGGTAAGGGCACCCGCATGAAGAGCAGCACGCCGAAGGTGTTGCACCGCCTGGCCGGTGCTCCACTGATTGCGCATGTGCTGCACGCCGCGCGCGCATTGCAAGCCCGCAAAACCGTTGTCATCACCGGCCACGGAGCTGACACCGTTGAAGCAGCTCTCACCGGCACAGCGGATCAGCCCACGCTGCAGTTCGCCCGGCAAATGCCCCAGCTGGGTACCGGCCACGCGGTGCAGCAGGCCGCGCCGTTGCTGGGCGATGACGGAGTCGTGCTGGTGCTGTCGGGCGACGTGCCTTTGATTCAGGTCGACACGCTGCGCGCGCTGGTCGCAGCCTGCGGCGGACAGCGGCTGGCGCTATTGACCATCCATTTCGCCGACCCCAGCGGCTACGGCCGGGTACTGCGCGCGGGTGCTGCGGTGCAAGCCATCGTGGAGCACAAAGACGCAAGCGAGGCGCAGCGCGCGGTCACCGAGGTCTACAGCGGCATCATGGCCGCGCCGGCGCAGGCGCTCAAAGGCTGGCTGGCGCGGCTGGACAACCGCAACGCGCAAGGCGAGTTCTACCTGACCGATGTGGTGCGCATGGCCGTGGCCGACGGCGTGGGCGTGGTGGCGCACACCATAGACGACGCGCTGCAAGTCGCCGGCATCAACAGCCCGGCGCAACTCGCCGAACTCGAGCGCGCCCACCAGCTGCGCAGCGCGCAGGCGCTGATGGAGCGCGGCGTGCGCCTGCAAGACCCGGCGCGGCTGG
>CANCTD010000152.1 GCA_947380945.1 Comamonadaceae bacterium | reverse complement strand
CCCGTGCTCCATCACGATGATGCGGTCGGCGTCGCGAACGGTCGACAAGCGGTGTGCCACCACCAGGACGGACCGTTGCTGGCGCAACAAGGCGACCGCGTCTTTGACCGCGCGCTCGGACGCGTTATCCAGGGCCGAGGTGGCTTCGTCAAGCAAAAGAACAGGCGCGTCCTTCATAAAAGCGCGCGCGATCGCAATCCGCTGGCGCTGACCGCCCGAGAGCTGGCCGCCGTTGACGCCCACCCGCGACTGCAAACCGTGTGGCAGGGCTTGTATGAACTCCAGCGCGTTGGCGGCGGCGGCGGCCTGTTCAATCTGCGCCTGCGTGGCCTCCGGGCGTCCATAGGCGATGTTGGCCGCCACCGTGTCATCAAACAACACCACATGCTGTCCGACCCAGCCCAGCTGGCTGCGCAAGGCGACCAGGTCCATCTGCGCGATGTCCTGGCCATCCAACAGGATGCGGCCTTGCGTGGGCGCAAAAAAGCGCGCCATCAGCTGCACCACGCTGGTTTTTCCGCTACCCGAAGCGCCGACCAGGGCCACGGTTTCGCCGGCCCGCAGCTCCAGGTTGAAGTCCTGCACCGCCCAAGCTTCCTGGCCGGGATAGCGAAAGCTGACCCCTTCAAAACGCACATGCCCGCGCGCCCGTGGGACAACATGTCCCGCCGCAGCGCTGACGGGCTCAGCCGGGGTGTCCAACAGCGCGTACAGCGATTGGGCACCGGCCAGACCGCGCTGGATCACGTCGTTGATATTGGTCAGACGGCGGATCGGCTCAAACAGCATGGCCATGGCCGCCACAAAGGCAACAAAAGTGCCCGGGCTCAGCCGGTCTTGCGCCGACAGATTGGACGCCAGCCAAATCACGGCAGCCACCGCGAGTGAGGCCAGCACCTGGACCAGCGGCACGTTCAGCGCGCCTATGCGCACCGTGCGCATGGTGTTGGCGCGCAGCTCTTCGGTGATTGCGGCAAAGCGCTGCGCCTCGTGGGCCTGGGTGCCGAAAATTTTGATCTCCCGTATGCCTGCCAGGCTTTCTTCAATCGCCCCCGTCATCGTGCCGGCGCTTTCCTGCATGGCCTGGTTGCCACCGCGCAGCTTTTTGCTGGCGATGGTGATCAACCAGGCGACGATGGGGGCAATCGCGAGAATCAAGAGCGTCAGTTCCCAGGCGGTGTAAATCAGGTAGCCGGTGAGGCCAATGATGATCAGTGTGTCACGCACCACCACAATCCATGCGGACGACAGCGCAGCACCCACTTGTGGAATGTCGTACAGCAGGCGCGAGAGCATGCGCCCCTGCGATTGCGCCAGGTGTTCGGACAGGGGCAGCTCCATCTGGTGCGCGAAAACCTGGCGGCGCAGGTCGGTGATGGCCTTGTTGGCAATCCATTGGCTGGCGACATTGGCGGCATATTCCGCCACGCCTTTGGCCAGAAAAGACAGCACCAGCGCCAGCGGCACCCACCACTGCGTCTGGGTGTTTTTGGCAATCAGGTTCTGGTCGACCAAAGGCTTGAGCAAGGCCGGCAAGACCGGCTCCAGCGCGGCAGCAAGCACCATGGCCAGCACCGACAAGGCCACGACTGCGCGGTAAGGCCGGATCGTCTGGATCAGCCGTCCGTACAGTTGCAAGGAGCTTTTCATTCGCGCTTTAACAATTTGTCGTTGAGCAGCGAGGCCCAGCCCTCGGCGATGAATTGCTTTTCCAGCGCCTGCGGGTCGTATTCGCTGTCAACCCAGTCCAGGAAGCCAATGGGCGCGCGGGCATTGCGGGCGACGTAGGTTTCCAGGACAAATTCGAGCACCCCTGCTTGTGAGCGGCGGAAGTGGCCGTAGCGCCAGTTCAGCTCACTCAGCGCGTCGCGCACATCGTGTCCGAGGTGCAGGATGCGGAACAAGGCGGCCCCGATGCCGGCGCGGTCCGCCCCCGATTTGCAGTGCAAAAGCGCCGGGTATTCCAGATTGGCGAACACGGCCTTGATTCCGTGGATTTCATCGCGTGTGGGCGGTTGGCGGGAATACAGCCGGAAGGTTTCCAGCCGTATGTCCAAAGCATCGCAGGCCTCGGCCTCCAGCGCGTATGAGCCGAACTCGTTGACGCCGCGCAGGTTCAAGATACTTTTGAGACCCAGCTGTTTTTTGTAATCGCGGATCTGCGCGGGACTGGGTTGGCTGGAGCGGTGCATGCCGCCGCCAATGGCGTACATATTGTTGTAGACGGCCCGGATAAAACCGTGATCGACCAGGTGCATATTGAGCCAGGCCATAACCCGGCCATAGGTCGAATCCAATCGAAAGTGCATGAGCAACCCGTCTGAAAAGTGCGCCGAAGTATAGCGGGGGGTCTGCTGCAAGCAGGCTCAGCGACGCTTGCAAAGACTTTCGGGTTCGTCGGCACCCAAGGTGTCCAGAATTTCTTTGGGATGGAGCACGCCTTCCACTGGAGCCATAGCGGCAACGGCCTGGCCATGGGCCATGAAAATTCCTTGGCGCAGTTGCCCATCCCAGGGCCTGAAGCTCAACGCCGTGCCTTTGAAGCCATCAAGCGTGGTTTTGCCGCTGCGCAGCTTGTTCAGTAGCTGTGCCAATGGTGCTTTGGGTTCCTCGTCCAGCGCAGTTGCAAAACTTTTGACCGCCATCCACGATGCCCAGTCTTGCGAGGCCATTTGTTTGCCGGTCAGCTTTTGAAACCGGTGGCTGAGCTGCGGCGCTCCGTAGCGTTCCCACGATGTATGCCAAGCCAGCGGCACCAGGCCACCGCTGCCCACCACCGGCCTTGGCAGGGCGGTGTTGTAGGGCAGACCCTTGGCAAATTCACCTACCGTGTCCAGCACCATCACCACGTCATGCGCGGGTTCGGCCGTCAGAAGCTTGGGGTTGCTCGCTTCGCGCTGTCGAGGGTCTCCGGAGAGCACAAATTTACGCTCGGCCTTGACTTTCAAACCGTAGCGTTTGATTGATGCCATCCAGATGTCGCGCAAGGCTTGGTCTTGTGGCCCTGGTCCGACCAGCAAAATGATGTCGCGCCAGTTGCGCGAGGCAAGCCATTGAGACATTCCATCAGCGAGCATGCGCTCGCTGGGCAGGGTGTGCAACCAATTGGGGTGGCAGGAAGGCCCGCGCAATTCATCGCTGCTTTCGCTGATGTTGAAAACAATCGGAGCTGCTGTGATTTTGCTAAACGCTTCCATCAAAGCCTTTTGTTGTTCCTTGGGCAGGTCCAATAACAAGACCTGGGCTCTGCGCTTGTTGATCTCGGCGATCAGTTCAGCGGTGTTTCTGCCATCCCACTGCAAATCCTGCAATTTCAATTGGTTGCCCGCGTCCTGGAGGTTGTCCTTGAGCTCATCTATGGCGAGTTGCGCTGCCACCAATGGTCTCCCGGTAGGCTTGCCGATGAAAGCCTGCTCCAAGGTTTTGCGGTCGTAGCGCGGGTCATCGCGCAGCCCGACCACTAAAACTTGCCAGCTCGCCGCCCACACCGAAACCGGCATTAGCAGGATGATTGCCCAAGCGCACAAGCGGCGGACGCCCCCGCTTCTGTGGGTAGCCATCAGTTGGTGATCACACTGTGGGGAACACGACCGGCAGGCACTGTTTTGATGGCTTTGCCACTGGCCACATCCACAATCGTCAGATCGTCAGACAGTCCGTTGCACACATAAAGCCGCGACCCATCGCCATTCAGGCCAACGCCCCATGCCCGCTTGCCCGCCAGTATCACCTTGCGCACGGTGTGTGTTGCCACGTCCACTTCGGCAACGTGATTGGCACGACCCAGTGCAACCCACACGGTTTTTCCGTCAGGCGTAATCAACATGCCAACCGGGCTGATGTCGTTTTTGCGCATGCCTGCAATCTCAAAATCCAGGGTCTGTTTGACGCTGCGGCTGGCCGTGTCGATGATGCTCACACTCGACCCCAGTTCATTGGTCACCCACAATTCCGACCCATCCGGTGTCATAGCAAAGCGTCTTGGGCGCTTTCCCACTTTGACCATCCCGATCTGCTTGCGGGAAGCAACGTCGACGATGTGGACCGCATTGGTGACTTCGGAAGTGACGTATACCAGTTTCCCATCCTGTGTGGCCAAAACGCCTTCCGGCTCGGCACCGGTTTTCACCGAAAAAACCGGTTTCTTGCTGGCAACGTCATAGGCAATCATCTGGCTGCCTTCTTCAATGGACACATAAGCGGTTTTGCCGTCGGGCGATAGCGCGAATATCTCCGGACTTTCGCCGGTGGGTAGTGTGTCAACCTGCTTGCCAGCGGCTATATCCACCACGCCAATTTGGTCGCTGTCGCCACAGGCCACCATGATGTGTGTACCCCTGTTTGCCCAAGCCATGTGGCGCGGACGCTTGCACGTAGGGATGTGCTTAACGTAGGTTCCGTCGTTGTGCAACACGACGATCGCGTTGTCTTTTTCGCTGCTGACAAACACATCGGCCCAGGCACAGGTGGCGGCTGCAAACAGCATCAGACCGCTTGCCAGGTGCCGCATAAATCGTCGGAAGTCGAAAGGGTTTTGCATACAAAGTTGCCAGTTAACGCAAATCAAAAAAGACCAGGCCTGCGTGAAAGCGCTCTGTGGTGGCGCCCATGTCGCCGAGTGTCTTGGTGCTCGACATCGAGATGTCGAGCGCAATCTTGCCGTACTTTAACCACCAGCGCAGGCCGCCGTGGGTGACTTGGTCGGTGGTATCGCGTCCGGCGAACTCCGCAAATACCATGGCTTTCTGGGCCAGCGGTA
>CANCTD010000151.1 GCA_947380945.1 Comamonadaceae bacterium | reverse complement strand
GCCCGCGACCTGTACGCGGCCTACCACGTCACCGTGCTGCCCGGCAGCTACCTGGCGCGCAGCGCGCAAGGCCACAACCCGGGTGCCGGGCGTGTGCGCATGGCACTGGTCGCCGATACCGCCGAATGCCTGGAAGCCGCGCAACGCATCGTGCGCTTTATGCATGGCCATGCCGCCGTGCACCTGTCCCCGCCCCCTTTGTCAACCACCGCCTAGAAAGGCTGCCCGCCATGACCCAGCAACTCCAACAGATTCTTGACGCCGCGTGGGAAGACCGCGCCAACATCTCCGCCACCTCGGCCAGCACCGAAGTGCGCGATGCGGTGAACCACGTGATCAGCCAGCTCAACAACGGCAGCCTGCGCGTGGCAACCCGCCAGGGCGTGGGCCAATGGACCACCCACCAGTGGATCAAAAAAGCTGTGCTGCTGAGCTTCCGGCTGAACGACAACGTGGTGATGAAAGCCGGTGACCTGGGCTTTTATGACAAGGTGCAAACCAAGTTCTCGCACCTGGACGAGGCGCAGATGAAAGCTGCGGGCGTGCGCGTGGTGCCGCCCGCTGTGGCGCGCCGGGGCAGCTACATCGGCAAGGGCGCGATCCTGATGCCGTCGTACGTGAACATTGGTGCGTATGTGGACGAAGGCACCATGGTCGACACCTGGGCCACGGTTGGATCCTGCGCACAAATCGGCAAGAACGTGCACCTGAGCGGCGGCGTAGGTATCGGCGGCGTGCTCGAGCCCATGCAGGCCGGCCCCACCATCATCGAGGACAACTGCTTTGTGGGCGCGCGCTCGGAGGTGGTCGAGGGCGTCATCGTCGAGGAGAACTCGGTGATCTCCATGGGCGTGTACATCGGCCAGAGCACCAAGATTTATGACCGCGCCACCGGCGAGGTGAGCTACGGCCGCATTCCCGCCGGTTCGGTGGTGGTATCGGGCAACCTGCCCAGCGCCGACGGCAAGTACAGCCTGTACTGCGCGGTGATCGTCAAGCGGGTGGACGCCCAAACCCGCGCCAAGACCTCGCTCAACGACTTGCTGCGCGACTGAAGCGCCCAAACGCATGGCCGCCACCCTCGCGCTCACCGAGCAACTCATCGCACTGCCCTCGGTCACGCCGCAGGACGGCAACTGCCAGTCTGTGATCGCGCAGCGCCTGGCCCCGCTGGGCTTTGTCTGCGAAACCATAGAGAGCGGGCCGGAAACCTTCCGGGTCACCAATCTGTGGGCCAAGCGCATGGGCGCACCGGGCAGCAAAACCCTGGTGCTGGCCGGCCACACCGACGTGGTGCCCACCGGGCCGCTGGCGGAATGGGGCAGCCCGCCGTTTGTGCCCAGCCGCCGCGACGGCAAGCTCTACGGGCGCGGTGCCAGCGATATGAAAACCTCGTTGGCGGCCTTTGTGGTTTCCATCGAAGAATTTCTGGCCGCGAACCCCGACCCGGCCCTGAACATTGCGCTGCTGCTGACCAGCGACGAGGAAGGCCCGGCGCACGACGGCACCGTGGTGGTCTGCAAAGCCCTGCAAGCGCGCGGTGAGGTGCTGGACTATGTGCTGGTGGGCGAGCCGACCTCGGTCACGCGCACCGGTGACATGATCAAAAACGGGCGGCGCGGCACCATGAGCGGGCGGCTCACGGTCAAGGGCGTGCAAGGCCATATCGCCTACCCGCACCTGGCCAAAAACCCCATCCACTTGCTGGCCCCCGCGCTTGCTGAGCTGGTAACCATGGTCTGGGATACGGGCAACGCCTACTTTCCCGCAACCACCTGGCAGGTCAGCAACATCCACGGCGGTACGGGTGCCAGCAACGTGATTCCGGGGCAGGTGGTGGTGGACTTCAACTTCCGCTTCTGCACCGAATCCACACCCGAACAATTGCAGCAGCGCCTGAGCGCGGTGCTGCACAAGCACCAGCTCGACTACGACCTGGCCTGGACGATTGGCGGCCTGCCGTTTTTGACCGAACCCGGCCCGCTGGTGGACGCGGTGCGCGCCGCCATCCAGGATGTGACCGGCATCGCCACCGAGTTGTCGACCACGGGCGGCACCAGCGACGGGCGCTTTCTGGCGCAAATCTGTTCGCAGGTGGTGGAGCTGGGGCCACCCAATGCCAGCATCCACAAGATCGACGAGCACATTCGCCTCGAAGACATCGAGCCGCTCAAAGAGATCTACCGCAGGGTCCTCGACAAACTCGCCGGCCTGGCATGAGCCTGGCCGAACTGGTGGCGCGCTGCGCCGCGCTGCTGGAAGACGCCGGGGTGGTTTTCGGCCACGGCACCACCAACGCGTTGGATGAAGCCGCTTGGCTGGTCTTGTGGCGTCTGGATCTGCCGCTGGACACCGACATCGATGCCGCAGACGCGGCGCAGGTCGATGCCCAGGGCGTGGCCCATGCCATGGCGCTGATCGAAGAACGCATACGCACGCGCAAGCCAGCGGCCTACCTCACCCAGCAGGCCTGGTTGCAGGGCTGGTGTTTTTATGTCGATGCGCGGGTGATCGTTCCGCGTTCGCTGATTGCCGAGGTGCTGGTGGATGGCTCGCTGGACTACCTCGTGGGCGATGCACCGGCGCGCGTGCTCGACATCTGCACTGGCAACGGCAGCCTGGCCATCATTGCTGCGCATGTGTATCCGCAGGCGCAGGTGCTGGGTTCTGACATTTCAAATGACGCGCTGGCGGTGGCGCAAATCAACGTGGTGCAACACGAAGTGAACGACCGCGTGCACCTGGTGGAGTCCGACGGCCTGGCCGCAGAGGCGCTGCATGCGGGCGGCGCGTTTGACCTGATTCTGTGCAACCCGCCTTATGTGAACGCGCAGAGCATGGCCGCATTGCCAGCAGAATTTTTGGCGGAACCCGCGCTGGCGCTGGACGGCAATGTGCGCGGTGGCAGCGACGGCATGGACTTTGTGCGCGCACTGTTGCCGCAACTTGCTACGCGGATGACCGACAATGCTGCCCTCGTGCTGGAAATTGGACATGAGCGGGCTTATTTCGAAGCCGCCTTTCCCACCCTGCCCTGCCTGTGGCTTTCAACGAGCGCAGGGGAAGACCAGGTCGTGCTCATCCAGCGTCCCGCGCTCGTCTCTTTATCCGGCCCTTTGCAGGGCCCCACACCGCTGCCATGATTACTCTGAAAAATGTGACCCTGCGCCGCAGCGCCAAGGTCTTGCTCGATGGCGCGACCGTGACCATCAACCCCGGCGAAAAAGTCGGCCTGGTCGGGCGCAACGGGGCGGGCAAATCCTCGCTTTTTGCGCTGCTCAACGGCGGCCTGCACGAGGATGCGGGCGAGTACTACATCCCCACCCAATGGCGCATGGGCCAGGTGGCACAGGACATGCCCGAGACCGATCAAAGCGCCACCGAATTTGTGGTCGAGGGCGACACGGTCTTGCTCGACGCGCGTGCCGAAGTCGCCGCTGCCGAGGCCACCGATGATGGCGACCGCATGGGCCACGCCTATATGGCACTGCACGACGCCGGTGAGCATGACGCCCCCGCGCGGGCGCAGGCGCTGATCCTCGGCCTGGGCTTCAAGACCGCCGAACTCGACAACCCGGTGAACAGTTTTTCCGGCGGCTGGCGCATGCGATTGCAGCTGGCGCGCGCGCTGATGTGCCCATCCGATTTGCTCTTGCTCGACGAGCCGACCAACCACCTGGACTTGGATGCGCTGGTATGGCTGGAAGCCTGGCTGCAGCGCTACGAAGGCACCATGGTCGTCATCAGCCACGACCGCGAGTTTCTGGACGCGGTGACCAATGTGACGCTGCATATCGACGCGGGCAAGCTGGTGCGCTACGGCGGCAACTACAGCAAGTTCGAGGACATGCGCGCCGAGCAGATGGAGCTGCAGCAAAACGCCTATTCCAAGCAGCAGGACAAGATCGCGCATTTGCAAAAATTCATCGCCCGCTTCAAGGCCAAAGCCAGCAAGGCCAAACAGGCACAAAGCCGGGTCAAGGCGCTGGACCGCATGGAAAAAATCGCGCCGCTCATGGCCGATGCGGATTTCACTTTCGAGTTCAAAGAACCGGCCAACCTGCCCAACCCGATGCTGGCCATGCAGGGCGTGAGCTTTGGCTACCCCGCACCCGGGGACGCACCAGCGGACACGCCGCCCACGGTCATCGTGCGCAACGTGAGCAAATCGGTGCTGGCCGGGCAGCGCATCGGCATTCTGGGCGCCAACGGTCAGGGCAAATCCACCGTGGTCAAAACCATTGCCCGCGACCTGCAGCCGCTGGGCGGCGAGGTGACCGAGGGGCGCGGCCTGAATATCGGTTACTTCGCGCAGCAGGAGCTCGACGTGCTGCGCCCGGCGGACACGCCGCTGGAGCACATGATCCGTCTGGTGCGCGAGCTGACGGCGCAGGGCAAGATCCAGGGCCAGGCCACGCGCGAGCAGGACTTGCGCAGCTTTTTGGGCACCTTCAACTTCAGCGGCGACATGGTCAAGCAGGCCGTGGGCAGCATGAGCGGCGGCGAAAAAGCGCGGCTGGTTCTGTGCATGATCGTCTGGCAGCGCCCCAACCTCCTGCTGATGGACGAGCCAACCAACCACCTGGACCTGGCCACGCGCGAGGCGCTCTCCATGGCCCTCAACGAGTTTGAGGGCACCGTGATGCTGGTCAGCCACGACCGCGCCCTGCTGCGCGCGGTGTGCGACGAGTTCTGGATGGTCACACGCGGCGGCGTCGAACCTTTTGACGGCGACCTCGACGACTACCAACGCTACCTGCTCGATGAGGCCAAGCGCCAGCGCGAAGCCGCCAAGCGCGCGGGCAACGAAGCCGCCGCACAGGCGCTGGCGCTCCAGGCCGCAGCCAAGGCGCAAACCAAGCCCACGGTCA
>CANCTD010000150.1 GCA_947380945.1 Comamonadaceae bacterium | reverse complement strand
GCCGCTGCCGATGTGTCGATATCCACGCCGCATACCGCATGCCCGCGCGCAGCGAACCAGGCCAGGTGCCGTCCCGTGCCGCAAGCCAGGTCCAGCACGCTGGCCTGCGGCCCGAGCAGATGGGACCAGCGCTGAATCCAGGACGAGGGCGCACCCATGGTTAAAAACAGGCCCAGACCTGGTTGGCCATCAGTACCCAGAATTCCGGGCGCGTGTACAGCAGAAAGACCGCGCCCAACACACCGGCCGCCGCCGCAGCGCCAAGGGCACGACGGGCCTGCGGTGGCATGTCAGTGGGCACCGGCCAGCGCGGGCTGGCGTTCGATGGCGCCTTCTTTGACCGGCAGGTTGGCCAAAGCGGCAAAAACACCCAGCGCAATGGCCAGGTACCAAACCACGTCGTAGCTGCCGGTGGTGTCATACAGGTAGCCGCCCAGCCAGACCCCCATGAAGGAGCCGATCTGGTGGCTGAAAAATACAAAACCGCTCAGCATGGACAGGTGCGCCACGCCGAAAATCTGCGCCACGATGCTATTGGTAGGCGGTACGGTGGACAGCCACAAAACGCCCATCACCGAGGCAAAAATGTAGACGCTGATAGGGCTCAGCGGGGCCCAGAGGAAGATGCCAATGACTACTGCGCGTGCCAGGTAAATTGCCGACAGGATGTAGCGCTTTTGCAGACGCTGGCCGAGCGCGCCTGCGGTGTAGGTGCCGATCACATTGAACAGCCCGATCAGACCCAGGGCGTAACTGGCCACCTGCGGCTCCAGGCCGTGGTCGCGCAGGTAACTGGGCATATGGATGGCGATAAACACCACCTGGAAGCCGCAGACAAAATAACCGGCCATCAGCCAGCGAAAGCTCGGATAAGCCAGCGCCTCGCGCAAGGCCTGCAAGATGGTCTGGTCGCGGCGAACGGGGCCACTACCGGCAAATTGCGGCTCGCGCAAGGCCCAGGCCAGCGGCAGGATAGCCAGCGCCGCCACGCCCAAAATCACCAGTGCGTTCTGCCAACCGGCCGCGCTGATCAGCTGCCCGGCCAGCGGCACAATCAGAAACTGTCCGAATGAGCCTGCCGAACCGGCTACGCCCATCGCCCAGGAGCGGCGTTCTGCCGGGACATTGCGTCCAATGACCCCGTACAAGACGCCGTAGGTGCTGCCGGCCTGCGCCACGCCAATCATCACACCGGCGCTCAGAACAAACAGGCTCACGGTGTCGGCGTGCGCCATGGCCACCATGCCCAGCGCGTACAGAACAGCCGCCACCACAATCACCCGGAATGCGCCCAAGCGGTCGGCAGCCATGCCCGCAAAAATACTGGCCAGGCCCCAGCACAGGTTTTGCACCGCAATCGCCAGACCATAGTCCCCGCGACCCCATTCCCGCGCCTGCGTCACCGGCTGCAACCACAGACCAAAGCCGTGGCGTATGCCCATGCTGAGCGTCAGAATGGCGGCGGTGCATACCAGCACCCGTTTCAAAGAAAGTGTGGCGGGGCTTGGCTGTGCGGAGTTCATCGGTCGAATATAGTCGCTCCCTTATCTGTGATTTCATACAGCTTTTGCTGCCGCGCTCACTACAATCGCCCGCATGAAGAGTCCTGCTACCCCTGCATCCAAGTCCAGCGCATCCGCCCAGGCGGCGTATTCCGAGAGTTCGATCCGCGTGCTGCGCGGGCTAGAGCCGGTCAAACAGCGGCCCGGCATGTACACCCGCACCGACAACCCGCTGCACATCATCCAGGAGGTGCTCGACAACGCCGCCGACGAGGCGCTGGCCGGGCACGGTAAGAAAATCAAAGTCACTTTGCACGCCGATGGTTCGGTGTCGGTGGAGGACGACGGCCGCGGCATTCCCTTCGGGCTGCACCCCGAGGAAAACGCGCCGGTGATTGAGCTGGTTTTCACGCGTCTGCACGCGGGCGGCAAATTCGACAAAGGCAGCGGCGGGGCCTACAGCTTCTCGGGCGGCCTGCATGGCGTAGGCGTGAGCGTCACCAACGCGCTCTCCAAGCGCCTGGAGGCCACCTCGTACCGCGAGGGCAAGGTGGCGCGGCTGGTGTTTGCCCACGGCGACGTTGTCGAGGCACTGCAAATCCGGGCCGGCGCGGAAGGTGATCGCAAGACGGGGACTACGGTGCGTGCCTGGCCGCAGGCCAGCTATTTCGAGTCGGCGCAACTGCCCATGGCCGAACTCACCCATTTGCTGCGCAGCAAAGCGGTTTTGATGCCGGGCGTGAGCGTCAGCCTGCACAACGAGCGCAGCAAAGAAAGCCAGACCTGGCTGTACAAGGGCGGCTTGCGCGATTACGTGATGCAGTCCCTTAACGGCGAATTGGTCATTCCTCTGTTCGACGGCGAGGTGTTTGCGGACGCGCAGCACGAGACATTTGCCGAGGGCGAGGGCGCGGCCTGGTGCGTGGCGTTTACCGAAGACGGTGCGCCGGTGCGCGAAAGCTACGTCAACCTCATCCCCACCAGCGCGGGCGGCACGCACGAGAGCGGCTTGCGCGACGGCTTGTTCACCGCCGTGAAAAGCTTTATCGATTTGCACAGCCTCCTGCCCAAAGGCGTGAAGCTCATGCCCGAAGACGTATTTGCCCGTGCCAGCTATGTGCTGTCGGCCAAGGTCCTGGATCCGCAGTTCCAGGGCCAGATCAAGGAGCGGCTGAATTCGCGCGATGCGGTGCGCCTGGTCTCGTCCTGCGTGCGCCCCGTGCTGGAGCTGTGGCTTAACGAACATGTGGAATACGGCAAGAAGCTGGCCGAACTGGCCATCAAAGCCGCGCAAATCCGCCAGCGCGCCGGGCAGAAGGTGGAGAAGCGCAAGAGCTCGGGGGTGGCTGTGCTGCCCGGCAAACTGACCGATTGCGAAAGCCGGGACCTGGCCTACAACGAGGTTTTCCTGGTCGAGGGCGACTCGGCCGGGGGCAGCGCCAAAATGGGCCGCGACAAAGAGAACCAAGCCATTTTGCCCCTGCGCGGCAAGGTCTTGAACACCTGGGAAGTGGACCGGGACCGCCTGTTTGCCAACACCGAAATCCACGACATCTCGGTGGCCATCGGCGTCGACCCCCATGGCCCGAATGACACACCCGATCTGAGCGGCTTGCGCTACGGCAAGGTCTGCATCCTGAGCGATGCCGATGTGGACGGCTCGCACATCCAGGTGCTGCTCTTGACCCTGTTTTTCCGGCACTTTTCCAAGCTGATCGAGGCCGGCCACGTCTATGTGGCCCGCCCGCCGCTGTTCCGGGTGGACGCGCCGGCCCGCGGCAAAAAGCCGGCCTCCAAGGCCTATGCCCTGGACGAGGGCGAACTCACCGCCTTGCTGGACAAGCTGCGCAAAGAGGGCGTGCGCGAGGGCGCATGGAGCATCAGCCGCTTCAAGGGCCTGGGCGAGATGAACGCCGAGCAGTTGTGGGACACCACCTTGAACCCCGATACCCGCCGCCTGCTGCCCGTGGCCTTGGGGGCGATCGACTTCGGCGATACCGAGGTCTTGATGACCAAGCTCATGGGCAAGGGCGAGGCTGCCGCCCGGCGCGAGCTGATGGAGCTGCACGGCAGCACGATTGAGATTGACGTATGAGTGACTTGTTGACACCCCCTCCCCAGGCATCTGCATCGCCGGGTGACGATGAACTGAACCTGGCCACTTACGCCCAGCGCGCCTACCTCGAATACGCTTTGAGCGTGGTCAAAGGCCGCGCGCTGCCCGACGTCTGCGACGGCCAGAAGCCGGTGCAGCGGCGGATTTTGTATTCCATGTCGCGCATGGGCCTGGGCTTTGGCGGAGCCAATGGCAACGCGGGCGCCAAGCCGGTAAAAAGCGCGCGCGTGGTCGGTGACGTGCTGGGCCGCTTTCACCCGCACGGCGACCAGGCGGCGTACGACGCGCTGGTGCGCATGGCGCAGGATTTTTCGCAGCGCTACCCGCTGATCGACGGCCAGGGCAACTTCGGCTCGCGCGATGGCGACGGCGCTGCGGCCATGCGCTACACCGAGGCGCGGCTGGCCAAGATCACCAGTCTGCTGCTGGACGAAATCGACCAGGGTACCGTGGACTTTGTGCCTAATTACGATGGCTCCACCGAGGAGCCGCGCCAGTTGCCCGCGCGTCTGCCCTTCACCTTGCTCAACGGTGCCAGCGGGATTGCAGTCGGCCTGGCCACCGAGATTCCCAGCCACAACCTGCGCGAGATTGCCGACGCTTGCGTGGCGCTGGTCAAAAACCCCAAGACCACGGACGAGGAATTGCTGGCCCTGGTGCCCGGCCCGGATTTCCCCGGCGGCGGGCAAATCATCAGTGCAGCCTCCGACATCGCCGACGCCTACCGTACCGGACGCGGTTCGCTCAAAGTCCGTGCGCGCTGGAAGATCGAGGAACTCGCACGCGGCCAGTGGCAACTGGTGGTGACCGAGCTGCCACCGGGCGTGAGCACGCAGCGTGTGCTCGAAGAAATTGAAGAAATCACCAACCCCAAAGTCAAGGCGGGCAAAAAAGCCCTGAGCCAGGAACAAACCCAGCTCAAAGCCAGCGTGCTGGCCGTGCTCGACGTGGTGCGCGATGAGTCGAATAAAGACGCGGCCGTGCGTCTGGTGTTTGAGCCCAAGACCAGCCGCATTGAACAAAGCGAATTGATCACCGCGCTGCTGGCGCACACCAGCCTGGAGACCTCATCGCCTATCAACCTGACCATGGTCGGGCTGGACGGCGTGCCTACGCAAAAGTCTTTCCGCCAGATGCTTACCGAGTGGATTGCGTTCCGCCAGACCACCATCGAGCGGCGGGCCCGCCACCGCCTGGGCAAGGTGCTGGACCGCATCCACATCCTGGAGGGCCGCCAACTGGTGCTGCTCAATATCGACGAGGTGATCGCCATCATCCGCCAGTCGGACGAGCCGCGCGCGGCGCTGATGGCACGTTTTCGCCTGTCGGA
>CANCTD010000149.1 GCA_947380945.1 Comamonadaceae bacterium | reverse complement strand
GTCGGTGACAATGTTCCCCACCGACTTTCCGCTTTTTGCCAGGAACCTGCCCACCATGCCAGCCCCCGGACACTACGACAGCAGCGCCAGCTACCCCCGCGACCTCCACGGCTATGGCCGCAGCACGCCGCATGCGCAGTGGCCGGGCGGGGCGCGGGTGGCGGTGCAATTTGTGCTGAACTACGAAGAGGGTGGCGAGAACAGCGTGCTGCATGGCGACGCGGGCTCGGAGCAGTTTTTGTCCGAGATGTTCAATCCGGCCAGCTACCCGGAGCGCCATATCAGCATGGAAGGCATTTACGAGTACGGCGCGCGCGTGGGTGTTTGGCGCATCCTGCGCGAGTTTGAAATCCGCCAGCTGCCTCTTACTGTGTTCGGCGTGGGTATGGCCTTGCAACGCTGCCCGGAAGTTACCGCCGCGTTCGTGGAACTGGGCCATGAAATCGCCTGCCACGGCTGGCGCTGGATCCATTACCAGAACATCGACGAGGCCACCGAGCGCGAACACATGCGTTTGGGCATGCAGGCCATTGAACAGCTCACCGGCCAGCGCGCTTTGGGCTGGTACACCGGGCGCGACAGCCCCAACACCCGCCGCCTGGTCGCCGATTACGGCGGCTTCGCCTATGACTCGGATTACTATGGTGACGACCTGCCGTTTTGGATGCAGGTGCGCAAGACCGACGGCGCGCTGGCGCAGCAGCTGATCGTGCCCTACACGCTGGATTGCAACGACATGCGCTTCGCGCTGCCCCAGGGCTACTCGCACGCGGACCCGTTTTTCCAGTACCTGAAAGACACTTTTGACACCCTGTACGCACAGGGTGACCCCAACGGCCAGAACCAGCCGGCCATGATGAGCATCGGCATGCATTGCCGCCTGCTGGGCCGGCCCGGGCGCATCACGGCTTTGCAGCGCTTTCTGGACCATATCACCCGCTACGACAAAGTCTGGGTGGCGCGGCGGCTGGACATTGCCCGGCATTGGGCGGCCACCCATCCCGCACCGGTCTGAGCCACGCGTTGATGCACACCATGGCGCTCACGCTGGAATCGCTCAACACCTTGCCGCTGGATGCGGCCGCCCGGCTGCTCGACGGCGTCTACGAGCATTCGCCCTGGGTGGCGGATGCGGCATTGGCGCAGCGGCCCTTTGTCAGTCTGGCGCAGCTCCAGTTCGCGCTGGCGCAAGCGGTCACGCACGCGCCGCTGGAGGCGCGCTTGGCCCTGTTGCGCGCCCACCCCGAATTGGCGGGCAAGGCTATGGAGGCGGGTGCGCTGACCCGGGAATCCACCCACGAACAAAAGACGGCGGGTCTGACCGCCTGCACACCGCAGGAACTGGCGCATATCCAGGCGCTCAACACCGCTTACCGCGAGAAATTCGGTTTTCCCTTCATCGTGGCGGTGCGCGGGCCGCGCGGTACCGGTCTGTTCAAGCCGCAGATCATTGCCACGTTGGAGCGCCGCCTGGGCGGCCACCCCGACTTTGAATTGCAGGAGGCGCTGCGCAATGTGCACCGCATCGCCGAAATCCGCTTAACCGACAAGTTCGCCTTACCGCCCCTGCGCGGCCAGCAGGTTTGGGACTTGCAGGAAAGCCTGGCTGCTTTCAGCGACCCGGGTTTTGCCGAGCGCGGCGAGCTGACCGTGACCTATTTGACCGATGCCCACCGCGCCTGCGCAGCCCGCATCGCGCAGGACATGCGGGACGCCGGTTGCGACAGCGTGCACACCGACGCCGTGGGCAATGTGGTCGGGCGCTACGCGGGCACGCGGGCTGATGCGCCTGCGCTGCTCACCGGCAGCCATTACGACACCGTACGCAATGGCGGCAAATACGACGGCCGCCTGGGCATTTATGTGCCACTGGCCTGTGTGCAGGCTTTGGCCGGCGCGCAGCAGCGCCTGCCCTTTGCCCTGGAAATCGTGGCCTTTGCCGAGGAAGAGGGCCAGCGCTACCGGGCGACTTTTCTGGGTTCGGGCGCGCTCACCGGCGACTTCGATCCGGCCTGGTTGGAGCAGCCCGACGCCGATGGCGTGACCATGCGCGACGCCATGCGGCACGCCGGCCTGGACCCGGCGCAAATCCCATCGATCAAGCGCGACCCGGCGCGCTATCTGGGTTTTGTGGAAGTGCATATCGAGCAAGGCCCCGAGCTCAACGCGCGCAACCTGCCTTTGGGCATCGTCACATCGATCAACGCCAGCGTGCGCTACACCGGCGAGGTGGTCGGCATGGCCAGCCACGCCGGGACCACCTCCATGACCCAGCGCCGCGATGCAGCTGCAGCGGTTGCTGAGCTGATGGTGTTTCTGGAACAACGTGCCGGCGCGGACGGCGATTCGGTGGGCACCGTGGGTTTGCTCCATGTGCCCGGCGGCTCTATCAACGTGGTGCCAGGGCGATGCAGTTTTTCTCTGGATTTGCGGGCGCCGACGGATGCGCAGCGCGACGCGCTGGAGCGCGATGTGCTGGACCAATTGCAGGCGATATGCGCCCGCCGCGGCGTGACCCACAGCCTCACGCAAACCGTGCGCGCCAGCGCCGCGCCCAGCGATCCGGTCTGGCAGACGCGCTGGGAGGCGGCGGTGCAGGCGCTGGGGCTGCCGGTGCACCGCATGCCCAGCGGCGCTGGCCATGACGCCATGAAGTTGCACACCATCCTGCCCCAGGCCATGTTGTTTGTGCGCGGCGAGAACGCCGGCATCAGCCACAACCCGTTGGAGTCCACCACCTGCAACGACATGCAACTGGCGGTTGAGGCTTTTGACCACCTGCTGGCCCAACTCGGGCGCGCATCCACCTGAGCGCTTGGCCGCGTTCACAACCAGGCCCACACCATGCCCGTATCCCCTTTGGACCATATCCGTCTGGACACCTGGATCGACGCGCACTTTGATGAAGAGCTGCGTTTTCTGCAAAACCTGATCCAGGTTCCCACCGACACCCCGTCCGGAAACAATGCGCCGCACGCCGAGCGTGCCGCCGATCTGCTGGACGCCATGGGTTTGCACACCGAGCGCCATCCGGTACCAGCGGATGTGGTGCAGGCCGCCGGGCTGCAAAGCGTGACTAATCTGGTGGTGCACCGCCGCTATGGCGAGGGCCCCACCATCGCGCTGAACGCCCACGGTGACGTGGTGCCGCCGGGTGAGGGCTGGACGCACGACCCCTATGGCGGCGCAGTGGTGGACGGGCATATTTACGGTCGCGCGTCGGCCGTCAGCAAGAGCGATTTCGCCACCTACGCGTTTGCGGTGCGCGCCATCGAGTCGCTGGGCTACCCGCTCAAGGGCGGGGTGGACTTGTTGTTCACCTATGACGAGGAGTTCGGCGGCGCAGTCGGCCCGGCCTGGCTGCTGGCGCAGAAGCTGACCCGTCCGGATTTGGTGATTGCCGCCGGTTTTTCCTACCAGGTGATTACCGCGCACAACGGCTGCCTGCAAATGGAAGTGACTGTGCACGGCCAAATGGCGCATGCGGCGATTCCGCAGTCGGGCGTGGATGCGCTGCAGGCCGCCACGCAGATTTTGAGCGCCCTGTATGCGCAGAACACGCGCTACCGGCAGATCAACTCCAAGGTTGAAGGCATTACCCACCCCTACCTGAACGTGGGACTGATCGAAGGCGGCACCAACACCAATGTGGTGCCCGGGCGGGTGCGCTTCAAACTCGACCGCCGCATGATTCCGGAAGAAGACCCGGTGCAGGTCGAGGCCGACATCCGCCGCGTTATCAGCGAAGCGGCAGCCAAGACGCCTGGTATCCGCATCGACATCCGGCGCTTGCTGCTGGCCAAGGCGCTCACGCCGCTGCCCGGTAACCAGCAGCTGGTGGATGTGCTGCAGTTCCACGCCAGCGCCGTGTTTGGTGAACCGGTGCCGGCGCTGGGCACGCCGCTGTACACCGATGCGCGGATTTTTTGCGAAGCCGGTATTCCCAGCGTTTTGTACGGCGCGGGCCCGCGCACGGTGCTGGAGTCGCACGCCAAGCGCGCCGACGAGCGGCTGGCGCTGGACGACCTGCGCCGGGCGACCCAGGTCGTGGCCCGCACGCTGCTCGACCTGCTGGGTTGAGCGCCGCCGCCGTGCCGCGCCACCTGACTGACGTGCTGGCGCACTTGCAGCGCCATGCTGCCGTGCTGGTCACCGTGGCGCAGGCCCAGGGTTCGGTCCCGCGCGATGCGGGTGCCTGGATGGCGGTGTTTTCCGATCGGGCCATCAACACCGTAGGCGGCGGGCGTTTAGAGCAAGACGCCATAGCCGCCGCCCGCGCCATGCTGGGGGCAGACAATGCGCCGCCGCAAACCCTGCGTTTCGCACTCGGCCCCAGCCTGGGCCAGTGCTGCGGCGGCGTGGTGCATTTGCAGCTCGAAGTCATCCGCGCCGCCGACAGCGCGGCCGTGCAAGCCCGCTTGCGCCACAGCGGCCCCCCGGTCGCACTTTTTGGCGGCGGCCATGTGGGCCACGCCCTGGTGCGGGTGCTGGGCGACTTGCCCTTCAGCGTGCAATGGCTGGACAGCCGCGATGCGATTTTCCCGGCGGATCTGCCGCCCAATGTGGTTTGCGAGCAGTCGGACCCGGTGCAATCTGCGGTTGCGCACCTGCCCGCGCAGTCGCGGCTGGTGATCATGAGCTTCAGCCACGCCGAGGACCTGGACATCGTCGCGGCCTGCCTGCTGCGCCAGCGCGCCCACGCGGATTTGCGCTTTATCGGCCTGATCGGCAGTGCCACCAAATGGGCGACTTTTCGCAAGCGCTTGCAGGCGCGCGGCTTCAGCGACGCGGAACTGGCCCAGGTCACCAGCCCCATCGGCATAGCGGGTATTGCCGGCAAAGCGCCCGAGGTGATTGCGGTGGCGGTGGCAGCCCAGCTGCTGCAACTCGGCGAATGAAGCCCACGCCCGGGCCGCCTGCGCAGCGGGTATAAACCCTTTCAAAACCATCCTTATCCACCAACGGCACGC
>CANCTD010000148.1 GCA_947380945.1 Comamonadaceae bacterium | reverse complement strand
GCGCAGTTGCGGTGCTTCAGTTACCCGCAATGACAGCACCATGCTGAATTTTCTGTATCTACCAGCCAATAACTGACAGGGCTCCCCGCCCCGATCGGCCGGTATGTGAAGCGTCCTCAGGACGCACCCTTATGACTTTTGAAGAACTCCAATTGGCTCCGGCCTTGTTAAAAGCTGTGCGCGAGCAAGGCTACGACGTCCCCACCCCGATCCAGGCGCAGGCCATCCCGCTGATTCTGGAAGGCCGCGACCTGCTCGGCGGCGCGCAAACCGGTACCGGTAAAACAGCAGCATTCACCCTGCCGCTGCTGCACCGCCTGACCATGAGCCGCAGCGCACAAAATAAATTCGGCGGCATCGGCATCCGCGCGCTGGTGCTCACCCCCACCCGCGAACTCGCCGCGCAGGTGGAGGAATCCATACGCACCTACGGCAAATACCTGCAACTCAGCAGCACCGTGATTTTCGGCGGCGTGGGCATGAACCCCCAAATCAGCAAACTCAAAAAAGGTGTGGACATTCTGGTGGCTACGCCCGGACGCTTGCTGGACTTGCAGCAGCAAGGCATGCTGGATCTGGGCCAGGTGCAAATCCTGGTGCTCGACGAGGCCGACCGCATGCTGGATATGGGCTTTATCCATGACGTGAAAAAAGTGCTGGCGCTGGTTCCCAAAGAAAAACAAAGCCTGCTGTTCTCCGCCACTTTCAGCGACGAGATCCGCGACCTGGCCAACGGCTTGCTCAAGGACCCGCAAAGCGTGCAGGTCACGCCACGTAACACCACGGTGCAGCGCATCACCCAGGTGATCCACCCGGTCGGGCGCGGCAAGAAGAAGGCGCTGCTGGCGCACATCATCAACGAACACAACTGGAGCCAGGTGCTGGTCTTCACGCGTACCAAATTCGGTGCCAACAACGTGGCCGAGTTTCTGGAAAAGAACGGCATCAGCGCCATGGCGCTGCACGGCAACAAGAGCCAGTCGGCCCGCACCCAGGCCCTGGCCGGCTTCAAAAGCGGCGATGTGCGCGCCCTGGTCGCCACCGATATCGCCGCGCGCGGCATCGACATCGATGAACTGCCGCATGTGGTGAACTACGAAATCCCCAACGTCTGCGAAGACTATGTGCACCGCATCGGCCGCACCGGACGCGCTGGTTCCGACGGCGCTGCCGTCAACCTGGTGAGCCTGGACGAAGAAGGCTTTATGGCCGATATCGAACGCTTCACCAAGCAGACCATCGAAGTGCGCCTGATTGAGGGCTTTGCCCCCGAACCCGGTGAGCGCGCAGAGCCCATCGCCATGGGCCGCCAAACCATCTGGGGCGGCGCGGGCAAACCGCCCAGCCGCGACGTCATGCAAGCCGCAGCCAAAGCCGCACGCAGCGAAATGCTGGAACGCGTGCGGGAGAAAAAAGGCGCTGGTGGCGGCGCAGGGCCACGCCATGGCGGCGGCCGTAACGGCGGCGGTGGTGGCGCAGGACGCGGCCCGCACGGCGGCGCGCAGCCACCCCGTGGCAACGGACATGGCGGCCCACGCCCGGCCCAGCCGCGCAATGACTTTGTGAATCTTGAGGAGCAACCACCGCTGAACCATGACGCCCCGCGCGGTCAGCGCAATGGCGGCGGCGGCCGTGGCGGCATGCCCGGCGGCGCACCCCGTCCAGCAGGTGGTGCGGGCGGACAGCCCGACCCCATGCGCACCAGCGTGGATTTGATGGCCGAACGCGGCGCGCGCCGCAACTACGGCGGCAACCGCCCACGCGGCGCATCGGCCGGTTTCGGTGCCGGCTACGGCGGCGTACCTGAAGGCTTCAACGGCCCCGGCGCACCCAAGCCTGCAGGCGCGGGTGGCCCGCGTCGCAGCGGCGGTGGCAACCGCGGCGGCAACCGGGGTCGCAGTGGTGGTGGCGGTGGCGGCTTTGGTGGCGGCGGCGGCACTGGCGGCGGTTCGGCTGGCTATTGAGGCGCAGCAAGCACTCACACAAAGGGCTCCATCGGAGCCCTTTTTTTCATCTCACACCCGCACAAACAAAGTGGTCAGCGGCTGCTCGCCAACCTGGCGGCTCCAGTGGCCGTGGATCGTGGGGTCAAACACAGCGCCTTCGGGCAAAAGGTCTGCGCTGAAAAAATGGCTGCCGGGGCCGAAGACGCGGCTGTAACCGCCGGGCGACTGCGCGTCGCCGTGCACGCCGATTTCCATCTGCCCTTCCAGAATGAACACCCACTGCGGCGCGCCCGTGCAATGGAACTCGCTGCGAAAGCCCACCGGGCTGCGGCGCAACTGGTAACCGCCGCTGGCAAATACCTCCGACAGCACAGCGGCAGGCTTGCCCTGGTTCAGGGGAATGGCTTCTTCTTTGAACCGCGCCCGTCCATCTGGGCCGGTGTACAGAATGGTTTGCTGGAAGACGGTGAGAGGGTTGAGGGTCATGGTGGGGCGGGTGCTAAATTCGGGTCATTATTCAACAGCCTAGGCGCCAAATTTTTCTATGCGAATCCTCCACACCATGCTGCGCGTCGGCAACCTGCAACGCTCCATCGATTTTTATACCCAGGTCATCGGCATGAAGCTGCTGCGCACGTCCGAGAACGCCGAGTACAAATACACGCTGGCTTTTCTGGGCTTTGGCAGCAACCCGGACCATGCCGAGCTGGAGTTGACCTACAACCACTGCGTCGAGTCGTATGAGATGGGCACGGCCTATGGCCACATCGCGCTGGGCATGGGCGACATTTACGCCGCCTGCGAAAAAATCCGCGCCAGCGGCGGCAAGATCACCCGCGAGCCTGGCCCTGTTAAGGGCGGGACCACGCTGATCGCCTTTGTCACCGACCCTGACGGCTACAAGATTGAACTGATACAGCGCACCGGCCCGGTCTGAGCATGGAGCACGCGCGTTTGGACCGCGGTGCGGCGCTGCTGGTCCTGGGCTCGGCCACGGCCTGGAGTTTTGGCGGGGCGATTGCGCGGTTCTTGACCGTGCAGGAGAGCTGGACCGTGGTGTTCTGGCGCTCGACCTTTGCGGCACTTTTTCTGCTGGCTTTCATGCTCTGGCGCGACGGGCTGCGTGGCACCCGCACGCTGTTCCTGGCCATGGGCTGGCCCGGCTTGGCGGTGGGCGCATGTTTCGCCATCGCGTCCACGGCCTTTGTCAGCGCACTGGCCTATACCAGTGTGGCCAATGTGTTGCTGATGCAAGCCGGGGTCCCGCTGATTGCCGCGCTGATGTCGGCACTGCTGTTCCGGGAACATGTGTCCGGCCCGACCTGGCTGGCGATTGCAGCGGTGATTGCCGGGGTGGCGATCATGGTCTCGGATTCGCTCAGCGGCAGCGTCTCGCCCATCGGTGACGCGCTGGCGGTGCTGATCGCCCTGGCCTTTGCGGGTGCGACCGTGATCACCCGTCGCCACGCCCATGTGGCCATGATGCCGGCCGTTTTGACGGGTTGCACGCTGGCGGGCTTGTTTGCGGCGTGGAGTCTGCCCCCGGCGCTGGTGAGCGCAGGCGACTTTGCCTTGTTGTTTGCGTTCGGCGCGCTGAACCTGGGCCTGGGCATGGCGCTGTTTGTGACCGGCGCGCGGCGCGTGCCTGCGGCGATTGCGGCGCTGATTGGCATTGCCGAACCGGTGCTGGGGCCGCTGTGGGTCTGGCTGATTCACCAGGAGACGCCGCGTCCCGCAACGCTATGGGGCGGCGGCGTGGTGTTTGTGGCGCTGCTGGCACATGTGCTGTGGCAGCTGCGCGAGGCACCACCGGCGCAGGCCTGAATCGTCCCCGGCCCACCGCCGGGCGCGCCCCTGCGCAAACCCCAAAAAAATCAACGCTGGTGGGTCTGCCACTTGGGATGCACGTAAAACGGTGCATCCGAAGGCGGCAAGGGCGTGCGCCCGCGCACGGCGTCGGCCAGTTTCTCGGCCATCATGATGGTCGGTGCGTTCAGGTTGCCGCTGACGATTTGCGGCATCAGCGAGGCATCGACCACGCGCAGGCCGCGCACGCCATGCACCCGGCCCTGTCCGTCGGTGACGGCCATGGGGTCGGTGCCCATGCGGCAGGTGCCCGCAGGGTGGTACGCAGTTTCGGCGCTCTGGCGGATATGGGCGTCGATCTCGGCATCGGTCTGCACCTGCACGCCAGGTGACAACTCCTCGTCGCGGAAACGGTCAAACGCGCTTTGCGCAAAAATTTCGCGCGTCAGGCGGATGGCGGCGCGCATTTCCTTGCGGTCCTGCTCGGTACCCATGTAGTTGAAGAGGATGCGCGGCGGCTCCAGCGGGTTGGCGCTTTTGAGCGTGAGTTCGCCCCGGCTGGTCGGGCGCATGGGGCCCACATGGGCCTGGAAGCCGTGGCAGGTGGCGGGCGCGTTGCCGTCGTAGCGCACCGCCATGGGCAGGAAGTGGTACTGCAAATCGGGGTGCAACACGCCAGCTTCGCTGCGGATAAATCCGCCGGATTCGAAATGGTTGGTCGCACCCAGACCGGTGCTGGTGAACAGCCACTGGATACCGATTTTGAGTTTGGTCAGGTAGCCGATGGCCGAATACAGGGTGATCGGCTCTTTGCAGCGGTACTGCACATAGGTTTCCAGGTGGTCGTGCAGGTTTTGCCCGACACCGCGCAGGGGCGCGACCAGGTCGATGCCGTGCGCGGCCAGTGCGTCCGGGTCGCCCACGCCCGAGAGCATGAGCAGCTGCGGCGAATTGATCGCGCCGCCGCACAGCAGCACTTCGCGGCGCGCGCGCGCTGTCTGGGGCCGGTCTTTGTGCAGGTATTCCACGCCCACCGCCTGCGGTTTGCGTTCGCCGCCTTCAAAGAGGATTTTGGTGGCCACGCTGTGCTTGCGTACCGTCAGGTTTTTGCGTTGGAGCGCCGGACGCAAATAGGCCATGGCCGTGCTCCAGCGCCGGCCCTTGTGGGTGGTCATGTCCATGGGCCCCAGGCCTTCCTGCTGGTAGCCGTTCATGTCTTTGGTGAACGGGTAACCGGCTTGCTCACCGGCATCGATGAAAGCGCGGTACAGCGGGTTTTTGCAGGCACCGGTGCTCACATGCAGCGGGCCGGAGTCGCCCCGGTAGGAGTCGCCGCCTATGGC
>CANCTD010000147.1 GCA_947380945.1 Comamonadaceae bacterium | reverse complement strand
TCGTCCACCATGGGAGCTGCTGCAAAAGCCGAGGCGCTCAACAAAGCACCGGCACCAAAACACAACTGCACTGCGAATTCACGACGATTTGACATGATTGACTTTCCATGAAGATGTACTGGCAACACCATAGCTGCCCGGGCGCGATTGTCCTACATCGCAGGCACCGGGCGAAAACGCTTTACAAACTCTTTGCGCGGCGGCTCAAAATCTCGAAGGCCGGCAGGGTTTTTCCCTCCAGCACTTCCAGGAACGCACCGCCCCCGGTCGAGATGTAGCCGACCTGCTTCTCAATCCCGTATTTGGCAATTGCCGCCAGGGTGTCGCCCCCGCCGGCAATGCTGAATGCGGGCGAGGTGGCAACCGCATGTGCAATGGCTTGGGTACCGCCCTCAAACGCGGCAAACTCAAACACGCCTACCGGACCGTTCCAGACAATCGTGCCGGCCTGCTGCAATTGGGCCGACAGCGCGGCGGCGGTTTGCGGGCCTATGTCCAGAATCAGGTCATCCTCGGCTACCGCACTCGCCGCTTTGGTAGTGGCTACCGCGTCGGCGGAAAACGTGGTGGCGGTCACCACGTCGGTCGGGATGGGCACTGCCGCGCCACGCGCCCGCATCATGTCCATGATCGCCCGGGCCTCGTCCACCAGGTCGCGCTCGGCCAGGCTTTTGCCAATCGGCAGTCCGGCAGCCAGCATGAAGGTGTTGGCGATACCGCCGCCCACGATCAGCTGGTCCACCTTGGCAGCCAGGGCTTTCAGGATGGTCAGTTTGGTCGACACCTTGGAGCCCGCCACGATGGCGACCAGCGGACGCTTGGGCGCAAGCAGCGCTTTGCTGATGGCGTCCATTTCCGCCGCCAGCAGCGGGCCGGCACAAGCCACCGGGGCGTATTCGGCGATGCCGTAGGTGCTGGCTTCGGCGCGGTGCGCCGTACCAAAGGCATCGTGCACAAAGATGTCGCACAAAGCCGCCATCTTGCGCGCCAGTGTTGCGTCATTCTTTTTCTCACCCACATTCACCCGGCAGTTCTCCAGCAGCACCAGCTCGCCCGGCGCAAGCGCAAGGCCTTCGGTCCAGTCGGCCAGCACCGGCACCGGGCGGCCCAGCAGCTCACCCAGGCGCACGGCCACCGGCGCGAGCGAATCCTCGGGCTTGAAGCTGCCCTCCGTGGGGCGTCCGAGGTGGCTGGTGACCATGACCGCAGCCCCGGCGTCCAGCGCCATGCGGATGCAGGGCACCGATGCGCGTATGCGCGTGTCTTCGGTGATCGCACCGCTGGCGTCCTGGGGAACATTCAGGTCGGCGCGGATGAAGACCCGTTTGCCGCGTACCTGGCCGCTGGCACACAGGTCGGAGAAGCGAATGGTTTGCATAGCTGATCGGTGGTGAAGTGAGAAAAACGCACGCGGTCCGGCGGCTACCAGCCCAGCCCGATGTGCAGGGGAAGATAGACCGCCATCCCGGCGACGATGGTACCCAAGACCGCCTGCCCCTGGCCTTTGCGCCAGAAGAAATACAGCGCGCCTGCCGCCATGGCCGCCAGCCGCGCGTCCTCCAGGGAATCGATGAACTGCCCGTTGGTCATCACCACTTCGGGCACCACCACCGAGGTCAGGGCCGCAATCGGCGCGTAGTGCAGACCGCGCTGGGCCCATTGCGGCATGGTCCATTCCCGGTCGGACATGAAGAAGAAGGAGCGCGCAACCATGGTCAGCACGCCCATCAGCACAAAGGTCAGCAGGGTGTGGGCGTCCAAGCCCGCTGCGTCCAGCGCACGCGCGGCCCGCGCAAACCAGTCCATCCACCCGGCATTCATAGGGGCTCCTCGTGCACCACACGGTCCACATGCTTTTCCAGCAGCAGGCACAAGGCCACTGCGGCGGCAATGCCCACCAGAATATTCAGTTTGAGCGGCAGACCCGCCGCCAGCACAGCGGCCATGCCGGCCGTGGCAGCTGAAATCAGGCGCAGCCGCGTATCCGCCAGCGACCACAACACGCCGGACAAGGCCAGCACACCGGCAAAACCGAAGCCCCAGCTGCTGGGAATCCATTGCGCCAGCACCACGCCGCTCAGGTTGAACACCAGCCAAGTCGCCCAGTTGGTACTGCCCACGGCGCACAAGTACGCCATTTGGGCCAGCCGCCCTTCCTCGTCCTGCGCCGGTTGCGGAAAGCGCTGCACAAACAGCACATAGGGCAGGTCGCCGCTCAGGTAGCCCATGGTCAGGCGGTGCCAGCGCGGCAGGTGCATCATGTAGTGGCGCAGGTGGGCGCTGAAAACCACAAAGCGCAAGTTCACGCAGAACGCGGTAACCAGCACCACCCACATGGGCGCGCCTCCCAGCAGAGGCGGAATGGTGGCCAACTGGGCGCTACCGGCAAACACCACCAGGGTCATGACGATGGAAGCGCTCACGCCCAGGCCAAGTTTGACCATGGCCACGCCCGTCATCAAGCCCCAGGCGGCGATACCCGGGGCGATCCCGAGCTGGGCGATGGCGCCTTCGCGGAAACAGGGATGCCGGTAATACGGCGCGTGCCAGAACATGGGCTGCTATGCCAGGGGCTGCGGCACGGGCCCGCCCGACAGATCGAAACATGCGCCCGGTGCCAGCGCAAAGCCGCGCAAAAACGCAGCCGCGTCCATGCGCTTGCCACCGGCCCGCTGCAATGCGGTGAGCACCAGGGTGCCAGTGCCAGTTGCCACCGCAATGCCGGTATCGCCAGCCGCCAACACTGTGCCGCAAGGCTGCCCATGTGCCGGGTCAGCGTTGGGCAGGGCGTGGGCAGCCCAGACTTTGATGGCTTCGCCCTGGAGGGCGGTGTGCGCAACCGGTGCCGGGTTGAAAGCCCGTACCCGGCGCGCCAGCAGCGCGGCGTCCAGACGCCAATCCAGCGCCGCCTGCGCCTTGTCGACCTTGGCGGCGTACACGATACCGTCGGTGCTCTGCGCCTGCGCCTGCCAGTTCTGGGGATTCGCCAGCCCTTCGACCACCAACTCCGCCCCTAGCGCCGCCAGGCGGTCGTGCAGGCTGGCGGTGGTGTCCTGCTCAGAAATCGCAAGCGCGCGGCACAACAGCAGCGCGCCGGTATCCAGGCCCGCGTCCATTTGCATCAGGCTGATGCCGGTATGGGGGTCGCCCGCCTCAATCGCCCGGTGAATCGGGGCCGCACCGCGCCAGCGTGGCAGCAAAGAGGCATGGATGTTGATGCAGCCCAGGCGCGACGGCGGGGAAAAAATGTCCAGCACCCATTGCGGCAACAGCAGCCCGTAAGCGGCCACGACCATGGCCTGTGCGTCGGCCTGCGCCAGGGCCTCGCGCGCCTGCACGGCATCGGCCGCGAACGCACCATCGGTTTTCAGGCTGCGCGGTTGGGCCACGGGCAAGCCGTGTTGCACCGCCCATTGTTTGACGGCCGATGCCTGCAACTGCATGCCGCGCCCGGCCGGCCGGTCCGGCTGCGTCAAGACGAGCGCAATCTCGTGCCCCGCTGCATGCAAGGCAGCCAAAGCGACGCGGGCGAATTCGGGCGTTCCGGCGAAAACCAGTCTCAATGCGCATCCTCGCGCTGGGCTTTGCGCATTTTTTTCTTGATCCGGTCGCGCTTGAGCGGCGAGAGATATTCCACAAAAACCTTGCCCAGCAGATGGTCCATCTCATGCTGCAGGCAAATCGCCATCACCTCGGTGGCTTCGATGGTGCGCTGCGCGCCGTGTTCGTCCCAGGCCCGCACATGCACCGACGCAAAGCGCTCGACCCGGTCGTACACGCCCGGCACCGACAGGCAGCCTTCTTCATTGAGTTTGCGGGCTTCGCTGCTCCAGACGATTTCGGGATTCACGACCACCAAAGGCTGATTGCGTTCCTCGGAGATGTCCAGGACGATCAAGCGCTCGTGCACATCGACCTGCGTGGCAGCCAAACCGATGCCGCCGGAGTCGTACATGGTTTCCAACATATCGGCCACCAAGCTGCGCAGACGCGCGTCAAAGCTGCTGACCGGGCGCGCAACCGTGTGCAGCCGGGGATCGGGGTATTGGAGTATGGGAAGTAAAGCCATGGCGGGGTTCAGCGTGGGGCATGCATTTTCGCCCTATTTGGCCAGGGTCGGAACAGCCCCGGCGTGAGCGCAGCCATCTATTCGTACAATAGTTGCAAAATATCCAGCCGATGCGCCGCACAAGCTCCATGCCCTGTGCATGCCACGGCCTTTTGCAGGGGAGTCACGCCACATGCGCCGTCCGTCCACATTGTCTTTGCCGCCCGGCCATTGTCATAGGGCTCTGTGGTGCTGGCCCCTGATCGCGGCGCTCTGGCTGCCCGGCGCGCTGTGCCAGGCGCAAGACCAGGCCCAGGCCCAAACAGATATACCCACCGTCAAGCTAGCCCCTGCCGTGCGCAGCACGCCCGCAGCGGCAGCGCACACGGCGGCCCAGGCCCTCAAGCGCCTGTCGGCCACTCTCCACTACCCGCTGGTGCTCAGCGATGCCCAGGTGGACAGCGCGGCCCGCCTCATAGGCGGTCCGGAGGGGCGGGTGCTGTTCAGCGCGGGCGACCGGATATACGCCGTGGGCACGGACTTCGCCGGCCAGACGCAGCCCCAGCGCGGGCAGTGGCTGCGCATATTCCGCAAGGTCCGGCCTCTGAAGGACCCGGATACCGGCGAGGTACTGGGCATGGAAGCCCAGTTGCTGGGAAGCGCCCGCTGGGTACGTGGGGGCGGTCTGGCAAGCGACACCGACAGCGGCGGTGATCAGCGGGTACCGGCCACCCTGGATCTGGTATCCAGCCTGGAGGAAATCGTGGTCGGTGACCGCGTGCTGATGGCGCAAAGTCAGACGCCCGACGCCCTGTTTGCACACCAGCCGGCGCAGATGCTCAAGGCGCGGGTGCTGGGCTTGTACGCCACGGAACAAGCGCAGGCCAGCCAGCTCCAAATCATCTCGCTCAACAAGGGGCGCACGGACGGCGTGGAAACGGGGCACCTGCTCAGCGTCCTGACCCGCCCCGGCACGGTGACCGATACGCGCGACCCGCTGCGCGAAATCTGGCGGCTACCGGCCGAGTACAAGGCCACCGCCATGGTGTTCCTGACCTTTGAGCGCATCTCCTACGCCGTG
>CANCTD010000146.1 GCA_947380945.1 Comamonadaceae bacterium | reverse complement strand
GCCACCTCGGGCTCCAGGGGCAAGCCCAGGCCGCGCAGCGCTTTGGCACCGTAGTACAGCAGGCTCACGACGTAATACGAAATCGCCGCAATCGACAGGCCTTCGACAGTGCTTTGCAGCCGCAGTTGCAGCTCCTGCCCGCGCGTGAGCTTTTCCAGCAACTGCTGGTTTTGCGCTTCGGTGGCGATGTCGACCCGGGTGCGCAGCAAATCGCTGGCACGCGCCACCCGCTCCGACAGCGACTGCAATCGCACCCGCGTAGCGGCCACCGTGGCAATCGCCGGTGACAGGCGGCGCTGCATGAATTCGCCCATGGTCTGGGTGCCCGGAATCGGGCGCTCGCGCAACTCATGGATGCGCTGCTGCACCAAGGCGTCATAGGCTGCAGTGGCAGAAAAGCGGTACATGTGCTCGGCCACTGCCCGCTCGACCCGGGCGGCCAGGGCCACCAGGCCATCCAGCAACTCCTGGTCGGAGGCGCTTTTGCCTTCGAGCTGCGCGATGATGAACGCCACTTGCGACTCGGACTGCGACAACAGGGCGCCCAGCTCTTTCGCAACCGGCAGGCCGCGCAAGGCCATCATGCGGTAGGTCTCGACCTCGATCAGGCGCTGCGTCAAGCGCCCGGCGCGGCTGGGCGAGGTGCCCGCCGGGGCCACCACCAGCATGCGGCTGAAGCCGCTGGGCCGCAGGGCGAAGTCGCTGACCGCCAGCGAATGCCCGTCGGCACCGACCACCGAGGCCACCACCTGCGCACCACCAAACCAGGCCCGCACCTGCGGCATCAATTCTTGAGGATTGCCCAGGTCGCCTGTGAGCAGCGCCAGTTTGATGGCCGCAATCGTGCGCCCGGGAATCGCACGCAGCCAGTCCGCGCTGACCGCCAGACTCGGTGTGAGTGCAGGCTCCTGCGTGCCCAGGGCGGCGTGTGCGGGCAGGGCCTGGACGATGGAGTAGCGGCTGAACTCGGAATGGCGCTCCCACTTGACGGTGCAATCGGGCAGGGTCAGGCGCAGGAAATTGCTATCCAAGCGGCTGCGCTCCAGCTCGGCCATGCCGGGCAAGGTACACAAGTGCGCGTGCTCGCTGTCTTTGGATACGCCGCTGTTGAGCACCGCGACGTACAGCACCAGGGCCGGCAACTGAATTTCGGCGGTCGGGCGGGTGTGTACCTCGTTGTGCAGCCCGGCGCGCAATGCGTCATCGGGCGGCAGCAGGCTGTCTGCAAGCAGGGTGTCTGGCGTTTGCGGGTCTGGCATGGCGCGGTGGTGTTGGGGACGCCCGTCAGGCCAGCATGGCGCGCAGTTGGCCGCCCTGCTGCAGGGCGCTCAGCTCGTCAAAACCGCCGACCAGCACGCCTTTGACAAAAACCATGGGGAATGTGGGCCAGCCGGTCCACAGCTTGAGCGCGTTGCGCACGCGCCACTGGCTCAGGTAGCTGCCGTATTCCAGGTAGTGGTGTTCGATACCGGCCGCATCGAGCAGCTTGCGCGCCTTGCCAATGAAGGGGTTGGACTTCATGCCGACCACGACTACACCATGATGTGCGATGGCCGCCTGCACTTCCAGAACCACCGCCTCCTGGTGGTGTGCGACTTTGTCGCGGATGGCGGGGTGGATATGGGCTTCGTCAAGAATATGGCGGGGCATGGGATGGCCAGTCAAAAAGTAGGTGTCCATTCTAGGTTGCGCAGGTCGTGCGGCGATGGCATTCCCGGCGCGGCGCCAGGAATCAGGGCGTGGGCGCCTTGCCGCTGCCCGCACGCAAAGGGGCACACGGATCGTCCCGCTGCAGCGATGCGATCGCGTGCACCTGGTCGTACAGGGCCGCATCCTCGGCGTGCACTGCCTCCAGGTAAGCGTGCACGCGGGTGCGCGCCCTATCCTGCGCCGACAACCAGCGGTACACCCCCGCATCCTTGCGCACATGGCCATTGCCTGCGAGCAGCAAAACAGTGGACTGCGGGTGCGTCTGCAGCAGCTGCGCCATCCACACATCGCGCGCCACCTGCGCCTGCACCATGCCGCCCAGCGCGGACTTGGGCACCATGGCGCAGTGGCCCTGGAACACCGCCTCGCGCTGTATCGCATCGACATCGGGCGGCACGCCAGCGCCCAAGCCCAGACCTGCCAGTAGCTGCGGCTCCAGCGCCGCAGCCAAGCCCTGGCGCATGACGGCACGCGCCTCTATCGCCGACACATTGGCCGCGAGCAGGGGTATGTGCTCGCGCAGTGCCAGCGCAATCACCGGCAGGTACAGCGGCCAATCCCAACCCTTGGCACCGGCGCGCGCCACCACGCAGGCGGCATCCGGGCATTGCTGCAAGGCGGCGCTCAGCGCGGACTGCTGCTCGCGGTCGAACTGCTCCATGGCGATCACAGGCCGTGACGCGCTGCGCACTATGTCCTCGATCTGCGCCAGCCGCAGGGCATGGCCCTCGGGGTTGTCATGCACCTCGCCAAGCAGGTACATCGCTGGTTCTGCCGCAAGGCTCAGCCCACAGCACAGGCCCGCAAGGGACAGCGCCGCTCTACGCCGCATACGCCCAAACCGCCCGATCCGGCTCGCGCCGAACCGGATGGCATGAACGGCAGACGCCACAGGCCACGCCCACGCAAGAACTGCAAGCTGTCTCACCGGCAGGGGGGATGGCATGGATTGGCGCATGGCGGTGTGTTCATGGTGGTTGGTCGCGGCTTGTGGGTGTGCGCCTTGGATGCGGTGTCATGCGCGGGCGCTGTCCGCCGCATTTCACCACGCGCCCGGCGCACGCGCGTCAGCGCCCGGCCGTGCAGTGGTACCTTCTCGGTGTTTCCAACCAAGCGCCAGAACCCGATGCACACTTTCTCTGACTGCCAGGCGCGCGACGCTGCCGACCCGCTGCGCGGCTTGCGCGCGCACTTCGCCCTGCCCCCTGGTCTGATTTACCTGGATGGCAATTCGCTCGGTGCCCTGCCCCGCCAGGCCGCAGCGCGGGCGGCACAGGTGGTGGAACAGGAATGGGGCCAGGGCTTGATCCGCTCGTGGAACGATGCGGGCTGGTTCGATATGCCCCAACGCGTGGGCGCGCGGATCGCGCCGCTGATCGGGGCGAAACCGCAGGAGGTGGTCGCCACCGACAGCACCTCGGTCAATCTATTCAAAGTGCTGTCAGCCGCGCTGGCGATTGCCGCCGCCGATACGCCAGACAAGACCGTGGTGCTGAGCGAACGCGCCAACTTCCCCACCGACCTGTACATCGCCGAGAGCGTCTGCCAGGCACACGGCTGTACGCTGCAACTGGTGGAATCCGCGCAGATCCAGGCGGCACTGAATGGCCAGGTTGCCGTCCTGCTGCTCACGCACGTGAACTACCGCACCGGGGCCCTGCACGACATGGCGGCCACCACGGCGGCCGCCCATGCTGCGGGTGCTTTGACGGTGTGGGACCTGGCGCACAGCACGGGCGCGGTGCCGGTGGACCTGAACGGCGCGGACGCCGACTTTGCGGTGGGCTGCGGCTACAAGTTCCTAAATGGCGGCCCGGGCGCGCCGGCCTTTGTCTGGGCCCATGCGCGCCATACCGCGCGCAGCGACCTGCCGTGGATGCAGCCGCTCACCGGCTGGTTCGGTCATGCCAGGCCGTTTGCATTCACACCCGCTTATGAAAACGCGGCGGGCATGGCGCGCTTTTTATGCGGGACGCCGCCGGTCATCAGCCTGGCGGTGCTTGACAGCGCGTTGGACGTATTTGACGCAGCGCAGCCGCTGGGTGGCATGGCGGCGTTGCGGGCCAAGTCGCTGGCGCTGGGCGACTTGTTCATGGAGCTGGTCGAACAGCGCTGCGCCGGCATGGGGCTGGGCATTGCCACGCCGCGCCAGCACCCGCAGCGGGGCTCGCAGGTATCGCTGACGCACCACGATGCTGACGCGCCCCACAGCGCGTATGCCATCGTGCAGGCACTGATTGCGCGGGGCGTGATCGGCGACTTCCGTGCCGGTGATGGGGCGGGCGCACCCGATATCCTGCGCTTTGGTATCACGCCGCTGTACCTGGGCTTTGCCGACATTTGGCATGCCGTGGACCATGTCCGCCAGGTCTTGGAAAGCGGCGCATGGCGCGCGCCGGAATTTGCGCGCAAGGCCGCAGTGACTTAAGTGTCCACCCGGCCGTACTGGTCGTCAAAGCGGACGATGTCGTCTTCGCCCAGGTAACCGCCGCTTTGCACCTCGATCATCACGCAGGGCGTCTTGCCCGGATTGGTCAGGCGGTGCTGCTGGCCGGCGGGGATAAAGGTGGACTGGTTGGTGTGGACCATGATTTCGCGCGCGCCATTCACCACCATGGCCACGCCGCTGACCACCACCCAGTGCTCGCTGCGGTGGTGGTGCATTTGCAGGCTGAGCGCCGCGCCAGGCTTGACTTCGATGCGCTTGATCTTGAAGCCAGGCCCCTCCTCGATCACCGTGTACGTGCCCCAGGGCCGGTGCACCGTGCGGTGCAGCTTGTGCGCCTCGTGGCCGCTGGCCTTGAGCTGGGCATAAATATGTTTCACATCCTGCGCGCGACCCTTGTCCGCCACCAGCAGCGCATCGGGCGTGTCGATGATGATCAGGTGGTCCAAGCCCACCGCGCCCACCAGCCTCTGGCTGCTGTGGATGGTGGTGTCGCGGGTGTCGTGTAAAAGGGCTTCGCCGCGCACGCGGTTGCCTTGCGCATCGGGCGCATCCAGGTCACCCAGCGCCGCCCAGGAACCGATGTCGCTCCAGCCGATGTTGCAGGGCACGACCGCGACCTGCGCGGATTTCTCCATCAGCGCGTAGTCAATCGAATCGTCGGGCACGGCCTCAAAACTAACGGGGTCCAGCGTTAACTGCGCAAAACCATCGCCCTGCGCGCTGCGCGAATGGGCCACGCAGGCACGCGTTGCCTCCAGCAGCTGCGGGCAATGTGCTTCCATCTCGCGCAGCAGCGCGCCCGCTGAAAAACAGAAGATGCCAGCGTTCCAAAAAAAGTCACCACTGGCCAGATAGGCCTGGGCTTTTTCCAGCGAGGGCTTTTCCACAAAGCGCAACACGGTGTTGCCCTTGGCCTGGATGTAGCCGTAACCGGTCTCGGGCGCGTCCGGGTGGATGCCAAAGGTCACCAGCTTGCCGGTGGCAGCCAGCGCAGT
>CANCTD010000145.1 GCA_947380945.1 Comamonadaceae bacterium | reverse complement strand
GCCCTGCAATGAAAAAGCCCCGTTGTGCGGGGCTTTTTTGCTTTTTGTGTGTCTCCTCGGATCGCTGTGGGCCATGGCTGAAAATGCCCAGCGCTTGCAACCGATGCACTAATGTAGTGCCGATTCCGGGTGCCGGGTATCAGGTGTTTCCCGTAGACGTGCGGCTGTCTTCGGCAATCCATTGGGCGGCTTTTTCGGCAATCATGAGGGTGGGGGAGTTGGTGTTGCCGCTGGTAATCAGGGGCATCACACCGGCATCGACGACGCGCAAGCCCAGCACGCCAAACACCCGCAGCCGCGCATCCACCACCGCCATCGGGTCGTCTCCGCGCCCCATTTTGGTGGTGCCGACCGGGTGAAATATCGTGGTGGCAATGTCGCCTGCGAGTTGCGCCAGTTCACTGTCACTTTGGTATTGCACGCCTGGCTTGTATTCCTCGGGCGCGAAGCGCTCGAACGCCTTCTGGCTGACGATGCGGCGGGTCACGCGCAGCGAATCGGCTGCCACTTTGCGGTCTGCGTCGGTGCTGAGGTAGTTGGGCGAAATGGCCGGCGCGTCCCGGAAGTCGGGGGTCTTGATTTCCACCGTACCCCGGCTGGTCGGGTTAAGGTTGCAGACGCTGGCCGTGATGGCGTTGAAAGTATGCAGGGGCGAACCGAAGGCGTCCAGACTGAGCGGTTGCACGTGGTATTGGATGTTGGGGTAGGGCTGCTGCGGGTCGCTGCGGGTGAAAGCCCCGAGCTGGCTGGGCGCCATGCTCAGCGGGCCAGAGCGTTTCCACAGGTACTCCAGCCCCATGGCTGCTTTGCCCCACCAAGAGTTGGCCAGGGTATTGAGCGTCACCGTATTGCGCACCTTGAACACGGCGCGGATTTGCAGATGGTCCTGCAAATTGCGGCCGACGCCAGGCATGTCCTTTTGCACGGCGATGCCTTTGGCTTGCAGCACCTCGGCCGGTCCCAGCCCGGAGAGCTGCAGGATCTGGGGTGTGGCCACGCTGCCTGCGCACAAAAGCACTTCGGCCCGGGCATGGGCTTGCACCATCTCGCGGCCGTTCCACACTTGCACGCCGGTGCAGCGCAGGGGTGCTTCTTGGCTGGCGGGTGCGAGCAGCAGGCGCGCGACCTGCGCCCCAGTCCACAGCTCGAAATTGGGCCGCCCGTAGCAGGTCGGGCGCAGAAAGGCTTTGGCGGTATTCCAGCGCCAGCCGCTCTTCTGGTTGACCTCGAAGTAGCCCACGCCATGGTTGTCGCCGGTATTGAAATCGGTGCTGGCCGGGATGCCGGCTTGCGTCGCCGCCTGCGCAAAGGCTTCGAGCACGTCCCAGCGCAGGCGCTGCTTCTCGACGCGCCATTCGCCGCCTGCCTGGCGGTGTTGCAGAAGCTGGTGGTAAGGACTTGTCGCCTGCGCCAGCATCGCAGGCAGGCGCGCTTTCGCGCCGTGCAGGGGTGATCCCCCGCCGTGGTGGTCTTCGTGGAGCGTGAAGTAGGGCAGGCTGTTTTCCCAGTTCCAGGCCGGGTCAGCCAGCAAAGCGGCCCAGTTGTCGTAGTCGCGCGCCTGGCCGCGCATGTAAATCATGCCGTTGATGCTGCTGCAGCCACCCAGCGTTTTGCCGCGCGGATAGATCAGGCTGCGTCCGTTCAGGCCGGCTTGGGCTTCGGTCTTAAAACGCCAATCGGTGCGCGGATTACCGATGCAATACAGATAGCCGACCGGGATATGGATCCAGTGGTAGTCGTCTTTGGGGCCGGCTTCGATCAGCAGCACGCGCTTGCTGGCGTCGGCGCTGAGGCGGTTGGCCAGCAGGCAACCGGCGGTACCGGCACCTACGATGATGTAGTCGAAGGTGGCGTTATCGCCCATGTTCAGGTCGCAGACCGGGCGTTCAGTTTGCGTGCCGCTTCAAGGGCGAAGTAGGTCAGTATTCCGTCGGCACCGGCGCGCTTGAAGGCCAGCAGGCTCTCCAGCATCACCGCATCGTGGTCCAGCCAGCCATGGGCCGCAGCGCCTTTGAGCATGGCGTACTCGCCCGAGACCTGGTACGCAAAAGTTGGCACCTTGAATTCGTCCTTCACGCGCCGCACCACGTCCAGGTAGGGCATGCCGGGCTTGACCATCACCATGTCCGCGCCCTCGGCAATATCCATGGCAACTTCGCGCAGCGCCTCATCGCTATTGGCCGGGTCCATCTGGTAGGACTTTTTGTTGCTTTTGCCCAGGTTCCCGGCCGAGCCGACGGCGTCGCGGAAGGGGCCATAAAACGCGCTGGCGTACTTGGCGCTGTAGGCCATGATGCGGGTGTGGATCAGGTTTTTGGCCTCCAGCGCCTGGCGGATTGCGCCTATGCGCCCGTCCATCATGTCGCTGGGCGCGACGATGTCCACCCCGGCCTCGGCCTGCACCAGCGCCTGCTGCACCAGCATGCGCGTGGTCTCGTCGTTCAGGATGTAGCCCTCTTCTTCGGGCCGCGTATCCGGAATCCCATCCTGCCCGTGGCTGGTAAACGGGTCCAGCGCGACATCGGTCATCACGCCCAGATGGGGGAATTCTTTTTTCAGTGCCCGTACTACCCGCGGTACCAGGCCATCCGGGTTGGTCGCCTCTTTGCCGTCATAGGTCTTGAGCGATGTGTCGATGACCGGGAACAAGGCCATGACCGGAATTTCCAGCCGCTGGCATTCCTCGGCCACGGGCAACAGCAGGTCCAGCGTCAGCCGCTCCACCCCCGGCATGGACGCCACCGGAAAGCGGGTACGGCTGCCTTCGGTGACAAATACCGGGTAGATCAGGTCGTGGCTGGAGAGCTGGTTTTCGCGCACCAGGTTGCGGGTAAAAGCATCGCGGCGCAGGCGGCGCGGGCGTGCGGAGGGGAAGGGGGCGGGCGTGTTCATGCGGACAATTCTGCCTCAATGCCGGTGGCGCCAGGCCTGTGGGACGGCGGATGGGCGGCATTTTTGCGCTTCGTCGCTGGCGCGTGCGTTTGCTACAATTTCTGCGGGTCCTTAGGGGCCCCCCGCTTTTCCTCCCTGAGCGGGGCCTTGATGTGTGACAGCAAATAGGCTTGACACCCCAGCCCAGCGCTGGGGTTTTTTTTGCCCTTGGCGCGGGACTACACTTTGCCCATGCTCTGGGTCAAATCTTTCCACATCGTCTTCGTTGCCAGCTGGTTTGCCGGTCTGTTCTACCTGCCACGGATTTTTGTCAACCTGGCCATGGTGGATGTAGCGCCCAGCGCTGAGCGCGAGCGTCTATTGCTGATGGCGCGCAAGCTGCTGCGCTTCACCCACTTGCTGTCCATTGTTGCGGGCGCATTGGGCCTTTGGCTCTGGGCCGGTTACGGCATCGGTTGGGGCGAAGGCAATGCCTGGATGCACGCCAAGCTGCTGGTGGTTGCGCTGGTGCTGGCTTACCAGTACATCTGCACGCAGATGTTGCTGCGCTTTGAGCGCGGTCAGGCGCTGCCCGGGCATGTGTGGTTTCGTTGGTTCAACGAAATACCGGTGCTGCTGATGGTGGCAGCCGTGGTGCTGGTAGTCGTCAAGCCGTTTTGACGCGGCGGCGGTGATGCGTAAAACCGCCGCCTTGCCCCTTGCCGGCCTGTATGCGGCAACCATCGTCTACGCCAGCCTGTATCCATTCGCCGATTGGCGGGACCAGGGAAATCTGCCCTGGGCATTCTTTTTCGCGCCTTTGCCGCGTTATTGGACGGGCTTCGATGTGGGTGTCAACATCATGGGCTATCTGCCCTTTGGTGCTTTGCTGGCCCTGGCTGCGGTGCGGCGCGGCGCAACGGGCCGGCCTTGGTTGCTGGCCATTGCCGTCGCCGCACTGTTGTCGCTGGCGATGGAGGCGCTGCAAGCCTATTTGCCCGCCCGCGTCGCCTCGCGCGAAGACTGGATGCTCAACGCCCTAGGGGCGGCTTGCGGCGCCGCGGTCGCGCTGGTGCTGGAGCAGGCGGGGGCACTGGAGCGGTGGAATGTGATCCGGCGGCGCTGGTTGGTGCCCGACGCGCGCGGGGCGCTGGTTCTGTTGGCGCTGTGGCCGGTCGCGCTGCTGTTTCCCACTGCGGTCCCATTCGGGCTCGGGCAGGTGTGGGTGCGCTTGCTGGCGCGTTTGCAGGACTGGCTCCGCCCCCCGCCTGAGATGCAGCAACCTCTGCTGGAGTTTTTGTTCCATTTGTTGCCGGCTACCCCCGTGGACCAGAACCCTTTGACACCGGGCTCGGAGCTGGCCTGCGTGGCCATCGGTGTGATGCTGCCGGCCTTGTTGGGCTATTGCGTCATCCCTTCTCTGTACCGGCGCGTGGTGTTTTGCCTGATGGTGCTGGTGACGGCGATTGCGGTCAACACCTTGTCGTCGGCGCTGAGTTGGGGGCCTGCCCATGCCTGGGCCTGGTTTGATCCCCTGGCGCAGGCCGGCCTGGTGCTGGGCGGCCTCAGCGCCCTGGTTTTCAGCGCGGCATCCTGGCGCACGGGCTGCGCGCTCGCCCTGCTGGCCTTGGGCCTGTATGTCAGTTTGCTCAACCAGGCACCCGAGAGCCCGTATTTCGCCCAGACCCTGCAGGCCTGGGAGCAAGGCACGTTTATCCGTTTCAACGGGCTTGCTCAGTGGTGCGGCTGGATCTGGCCGTATGCGGCGGGCGTGTACTTTGTGCTGCGCCTGGGTCGGCGGGACCGCAAAATTTACAATGGCCTATGACCGCACCGCTCCCCCTGCCAGAACCCGCCGCCAAGCCCCCTTATTTCAAGCGCCATATTTTCTTTTGCCTCAATGAGCGCAAAAACAGCGAGGCGTCGTGCGCGCAGCACCGCGCCCAGGAAGCTTTTGACCATTGCAAGCGTGCCGTGCGCGAAGCCGGTTTAGCGGGTGCGGGTGCTGTGCGGGTCAACAAGGCGGGCTGCCTGGACCGCTGCGCGGGCGGCCCCGTGGCGGTGGTCTACCCCGAAGGCGTCTGGTACACCTATGTGGACCACAGCGACATTGATGACATCGTCAATACCCACCTGCGCGATGGCCAGGTGGTGCGCCGCCTGGAGTTGGACCCCGGGGTGGGGCGTTAATGCCCTTGCCGCCCTGCGCACCCAGTAGCCACAGCCTATGAACTCCCAGACGCAGGCATTGCACATCCCCGGCCCGGTTGGCGTGTTGGAAGGCCTGCTCGA
>CANCTD010000144.1 GCA_947380945.1 Comamonadaceae bacterium | reverse complement strand
GGGAGGCCGCCAGCTGGGGCTCCAGCAGGGCGCTCTGTTCTGTCTCGCTCATGGTGTTCTCCTGGCCTACCCGGAGGCGGGTGGCTGCGCAGGAGATGGTACGACAGCGCACCAAGGGCCCGTGCGAAGGGCTTAACGAGCCGCAGCGCTGTTGTTTTGCCAAAGCCCCCTGGCCCGCGCTGTGCGTAGGCAATTTACTTTTACCATTAAGGTAAGTATTTGATTCAAAGCAATACTTTTGTGGTTGAATGGAGTCATGAAAGCCGATGTATTGAAAGTTGCCTGTTCCAACTGTAATTTGCGCGAGCTGTGCATGCCCATCGGCATGGATTCCGCCGAAAGCCTGCGTGTGGACACGCTGGTGGAGGGTCGGCGCAAAGTTGCCAAAGGGGAAACCTTGTTCCGCAACGGAAGCCCTTTTGAGAGCCTGTTTGCGATCCGTTCGGGTGTTTTCAAGACAATCGTCCTGCACGAAGACGGCCGCGAGCAAGTTACCGGTTTCCAGATGTCGGGCGAAATCATTGGCCTGGACGGCATCGTTGAGGACAAGCACCGCTGCGATTCGGTGGCCCTGGAAGACGCCGAAGTCTGTGTGATCCCGTTTGACAGTGTGGAACACATGTCGCGCGAAATCCCCGCAGTTCAGCATCATGTGCACCGCATCATGAGCCGCGAGATCGTGCGCGAAAACTCGGTCATGCTGCTGCTGGGTAACGCACAGGCCGAAGAGCGCCTGGCGGCTTTTCTGGTGAACTGGGGGCAGCGTTTGCAGGCGCGCGGCTTCTCAGCTACCGAACTGGTGCTGCGCATGACCCGCCAAGATCTGGGCAACTACCTGGGCCTGAAAATTGAAACGGTCAGCCGCACCCTGACCAAGCTGGTGGGCCGTGGCATTTTGACGGTGGACGGGCGTGAAATCCACATCGTCGATATGAGCGCATTGCGCGCGGTTGCCAGCGGCGAAGACGCGCACTAGCGCGTACCAACGCCCGCCTGTGCCCGCGCCGGGCCCCTGCCTCCCACAGCCACCCTCTATGGAAACCCTGCATGCCCTCGGCCTGGCGCAGCAACTGGTGCGCCAGCCGGATGCCCACAAAGGCGATGCGGGCCGGGTCGTGTTGATTGGTGGCGCGCCAACCATGGCCGGTGCCCTGGTTCTGGCCGGGCAGGGTGCGTTGTACAGCGGCGCGGGTTACACGCTGCTCATGATGCTGGATCCCCACAGCGCCCATGTTGTTGCGCCGCAGCCCGAACTCATGGTTCACGATGCCTTGCATCTGGAGCCGGCCCGCGCGATCGCGACCGCGCGCCCGGATGCGGTCGCCATCGGCCCCGGCCTGGGACGCAGCCCGCAGGCCTTGCAATGGCTGCAAGCGGCTTTGGATTGGAACGGTCCCTTGGTGATCGATGCCGACGCGATCAACCTGATGGCTCAGAACCCCGCGCTGTTGCACGCATTGCGATCCCGGCAGGCTTGCACCGCTTTGACGCCCCATCCGGGCGAAGCCGCGCGGCTGCTGCAGTGGGATGCGGCGCGGGTTCAAGCGGACCGGCCCGCCGCGATGGACCGCCTGGTGGCACACACCCGCGCCATCGTTGTCCTCAAGGGGCGACACAGCCTGGTCGGCGCGCCGGGGGAAGCAGGGCAACGCTGCACGGACGGCAACCCCGGTATGGCCGTCGCGGGTATGGGCGATGTCTTGACCGGTTGCATTGCTGCCCTGGCGGCGCAGGGTGTTCGCGCTGAGCTGAACCTGTGGCAGGCGACCTGCCTGGGGGTGCAACTCCACGCGCGGGCGGCTGATGCTTTGGTCGCTGCAGGGTTTGGGCCCATTGGCTTAACGCCGATGGAGTTGGCCGCCCAGATCAGAGTCATCTTGAACGCGTCAGCGCAGGTGTCCTGCTGACCCAGCGATAAAACACAGCTTTCGCTAGCTGCACCATCACCAAGTACAGCGCCACCATCGCCAGCACAATCAAGTAGAAGCGCCAGGGCGGGGCAACAAAGCCGAAGTAAAGCCCCAAGGGCGTAAGCGGCAGGGCGATGGCCAGCGTCACCACGCCGATGGAGGTCAGCGCCAGCAGCGGATGCGGCCTGCTGCGAAATGGCGAGCCCCGCGTGCGGATCACGAATATCACCAGCACCTGGGTACAGAGTGACTCGACAAACCAGCCGGTTTGGAACAGCTTCTCGTCTGCATGGAGGATTTCCAACAGAACATAAAAGGTCATGAAGTCAAAGACAGAGCTGATGGGGCCGATCACCAGCATGAAGTTGCGGATGAAGTTCAAATCCAAAATGCGCGGTTTGGCCGTATCCTGGGCATCGACCTCGTCCAAGGGGATGGGTATTTCAGAGATGTCGTACAGCACGTTGTTGAGCAGAATTTGCGTTGGCAGCATCGGTAAAAACGGCAAAAACAAGGCGGCTCCGGCCATGCTGAACATATTGCCAAAATTGGAGCTGGTGCCCATCATGATGTATTTCATGATGTTGCCAAAAGTGCGTCGACCCTCCTGCACGCCTGCGTGCAACACACCCAAGTCATGCTCCAGCAAAATGATATCGGCCGCTGCCCTGGCTACGTCGACCGCCGAATCCACCGACAGACCGACATCTGCAGCGTGCAGGGCAGGCGCATCGTTGATGCCGTCACCCATGTAGCCCACCACATGGCCGTTGGCTTTGAGCGCCAGAATCACCCGTTGTTTCTGGCCGGGATTCACCCGGCAAAATAAATTGGCGTTCTCTACGCGGCGCTGCAAAGCCAGGTCATCCAGCACCGCAATCTCACTGCCCAGCAAGACACCGGTCACCGCGATGCCCAGTTGGCGGCATACGTGCTGCGTCACCAGATCGCTGTCACCGGTGATGACTTTCACGCTGACACCCGTGCTTTGCAGTTGCTCCAAAGCCAGCGCGGCACTCTGTTTGGGTGGATCCAAAAATGCAGCGAACCCGGCTAAAACCAATTCCGACTCATCGCTGATGGTGGCAGTCGCGTGGTCTCGGGAGACCTCGCGCCAGGCGATGCCCAGTACCCGCAGCCCGTCGGCCTCAAGCGCGTGGTATTGCGCACGAACACGGTCCCCGGCGGCAGCATCCATGGCATCGCCGGGTGTGTTTGCCGATAGCTGGATATGGGTGCACAGGCGGACAATTTCGTCCGCCGCCCCCTTGGCAACCAGCCAGCGCTTGTTTCCATCGTCCAGTAAGACCGATACGCAGCGGCGCTCAAAGTCAAAGGGAATTTCGTCAATCTTGCGCCATGTTCCAACGTCGATTGCGGTGTGAGCCAGGATCGCTTCGTCCAAGGGGCTCTTGAGGCCCGTCTCAAAGTAGCTGTTGAGGTAAGCAAGCTGCAGCACATGCGGGCTTTCATCGCCTTGAGTGTCGATGTGGCGCTCCAAACGGATGTGCGCCTCGGTCAAGGTACCGGTCTTGTCCGTACAAAAAACGTCCATGGAGCCCAAGTCCTGAATCGCGCTTTGGCGCTTGACGATCATCTTCAGGGTGGCCAGGCGCATCGCGCCGCGAGACAAGGTGACGGATATCACCATGGGTAAGAGTTCAGGCGTCAAACCCACTGCCAGTGCGACGGCGAACAGAAAGGATTCCAGCCACGGCTTGTGAAACCAGGCGTTCACGAGCAGCACAAACAACACCAGCACCACGGTCAGCCACATAATCAGCATGCCAAACCGGCGCGTGCCTTGCTCGAATGATTTGGAGGGGGCAGGCCGGCTGATGCTGTCGGCGACTTCACCGATCGCGGTGTCTTTGCCCGTCTTGACCACCCGCATGCTGGCGCTGCCACCGATGACCGATGTGCCCATGAAAACGGCGTTGGCGGCATCTTGCAACTCTGTGGCGGTATCCGACACGGTGCCTGCGTGTTTCTCCGCAGGATAGGCTTCACCGGTGAGTAGCGACTGGTTGACGAAACAATCTTTTGCCTCCACCAAAAGTCCATCTGCCGGAACCAAATCTCCAGCAGAAAGGGTGATCAGGTCGCCCGGAACCACTTCGCTAACCGGCACACTGGTGATAACGCCGTCGCGCATCACATTGGCTCGCACCGCCACGGAGTTGCGCAGCTTTTCAGCAGCGGCGTTCGCCCGGTATTCCTGGGCGAAATCCAGCGTCACGCTGAGTAGCACCATACCGCTGATGATGGCGAAATTGGCAACTTCGCCGGTCAGCGCAGACACGAGACTGGCGATGAGTAAAACCAATACCAAAGGGTTTTTGAATCGCGCCACAAACTGCCACAACAACGACGCTGTGGCGTGGCTGGATAAAGTATTGGAGCCGAAGCGCCGCAGCAAACCAGCGGCTTGCGCTGAGGTCAGACCCGCGTGTCTTCTTCCATCGGCGGCGTCAGGCTGCGTCAGCCACCACCGTTCAGTCGTGCGAGGCATAGAAGTCCTTGATGGCTGTCCAGGCGGCTTCAGGACTGTCTACGAATTGGAAGCATTGCAGGTCCTGTGCATTGACCACGTTGCCCTCTTGGTAAAAGGTCAAGCCGAGCACCGCCAGAACAAAAACGCCCAGCATCGCGCCTTCGCCCAGATCGCCCAAGACCAGGTAAATCACGACCGCCGCCAGCAGCAAGGCGAACATGGGCTCGCCCAGCATGGCGGCCATGTGTTGCAGGGTCGAGCGCCGACGCACATCCTCCAGCGCATTGGGCCCATCCCGCGCCAGCCGGGATGCAGCGTCCTGCGGGTCCAGGCCGGATGGCCCTCCAACTGGCCCGCCGCTGGGTGCGCCGTCTGTCACGCCGGCAGGCGCAGTTGTGGCTGTGGTTGCGGTGAGCGTTGTCGGGCTTGGGCTCACAAAGTCAGCGTCATCGCCACCGTGTCAGACGCGATGGAGCGCGCCGCTACCGTGAATCCGAGGCTGCGCGCCAATGCGGCCATGCCGGTGTTTTCGTTCAGGCACAGGCCGGTGAGTTCGCGCGTGCCGCGGCTGCGCAGGTAGGCGATCAGTTTGCCCAGCATCAAGTGCCCGAGCTCTTTGCCTTGCCAGTCCGATGCGACCTGGATGGCGAACTGGGCGCTCACATGGTCCGGGTCGGACAGCGCGCTGGCCTCCGCCACGATCGTGGTTTCGCCATGCGCGTCGGTGGCCAGCGCGACAAAGGTCATCTCGCGGTCATAGTCAATCTGGCTGTAGCGGGCCACTTCGGAGTGCGGCACGGCACGGCGTGTGAA
>CANCTD010000143.1 GCA_947380945.1 Comamonadaceae bacterium | reverse complement strand
GACATGGACGAGCGCGGGCGCTTGGACGATTCCACGCGGTTGGCTACCGGTTTGCCGTCCGCGCCGGTAGGGCTGAAGCTGAAGTCGGTGAGCTGGTTGTTGAGCAAAAAGCCGCCGCTCAGGCCCACGCCCCGGTTGACCATGATGTGCGCGCCCCAGGCGGCTTCGATGCTGCTGGTCATGGCCACGGCGTTGCCGTAGCCGTCGACCACCGAAATATGCGAGGTGCCGTGTTCGGTTTGCGCGGGCATGGGCGCGTAGGCCACGGGTTTGCCGCTGCCGCTGGGGTCGCCTGCCGGGGCCTGCGGCATGCGCAGGCCTTGGGGCCGTATCAGCCGTGCGCGTTGCGCCAGGTAGTCCGGATCCAGCAGCTTGGACCAATTGCCCCCGGGCGCAGCCACCGACAGCGGGTCACCCACATACAACTGGCGGTCGGCGAAGGCCAGGCGCGCGGCTTCGGTATAGGCGTGCAACCACGCGGGCGTGGGCTGGCCGTTGTGCAATGCCGGGGGCAGCTCGCCCAGCGCACGCAGCGTGCCCAGAATTTGTCCGATCGCCAGCTGCCCTGAGCTCGGTGGCGGCATGCCGCAGATGCGGTATTCGCGTTGCATCGCCGGCACCGGGTAGTCAAAACACAGGGGCTCGCGCACATAGGCACGGTAGTTGGACATGTCCAAAGGTGCCAGCAAGCCGGGGTTGGTCGGATGTTTGCGCACCGCGTCGGCGATGCGCTGCGGCAGCTCGCCCAGCATCAAGGCGTTCGAGCCCTCGTTGGCGATGCGGGTCAGCACGGCGGCGAGTTCGGGGTTGGTGAGCACATGGCCTTGCGGCCAGGGTTTGCCCTGCGCGTCGTAGAAATAGGCAGCAGCGACCGGGTCCAGGGGCAAGGCCTTGTCGGCTGCCAGCAGCGTGGCCATGCGCGGGCTGATCGCAAAACCCGCGGTCGCGATGCGGATGGCCGGGGCAAACAATTTGGCCCAAGCCAGGCGGCCATGTTGCTGGTGTGCCAGTGCCAGCATGCGGACCACGCCCGGAATGCCAACCGCCCGCCCGCCGACCATGGCCTGCTCAAAGGGCATGGGTGCGCCCTGGGCATCCAGAAACAGCGTGGGCCGCGCAGCCGAGGGTGCGGTTTCGCGGCCGTCAAAAGCCTGGGTTTTTTTGCCATCAAAATGCAGCAAGAAAGCCCCGCCGCCTATGCCGCTGCTTTGGGGCTCGACCACGCCCAGCACCATTTGCACCGCAATCGCCGCGTCGACCGCGCTGCCGCCTGCGCGCAGGATCTCGTAGCCCGCCTGGGTGGCCAGCGGGTTGGCTGCAGCAACCGCAAAAGTGCTTGCCGAAAAAGCGGCTTTTTCGACACGTGCGCTGGGCAACTCGGGTTGTGCGGGCGGACTGCTTTGCGCCTGGGCGCTGCCCCAGCCGCCACACAATGCCAGCGCCAGCATGGTGGCGCGGGTTGCCAGCCACAGCCCGGAGCGCTGGCCGGTATGCAGGCGGGAGTTCATGCTCGTCGGGCTGCGGCGCAAGGACATGGTCGCCCTATTTGGCTTTGGGAAGCCGCCCGAGCAGATAAAACTCGGGGTTGGGCATCATGCTGCTGACATTGGCCATGCGGTTGGACAGGCCGAAAAACGCCGTGATGCCGGCAATGTCCCAGATGTCCTCATCGTCAAAGCCATGGGCGTGCAGGGTGGCGAAATCGGCATCTTCCACGGTGTGGCTGTGCAGGCAGACCTGCATCGCAAAGTCCAGCATGGCGCGCTGGCGCGGGCTGATCTCGGCCTTGCGGTAGTTGACCGCGATCTGGTCGGCTACCAGCGGTTTTTTCTCGTAAATCCGCAAAATCGCGCCGTGCGCCACCACGCAGTACAGGCACTGGTTGGCCGCGCTGGTGGCGGTGATGATCATCTCCCGCTCGCCCTTGGTCAGGCTGGACTCCGCGCGCAGCATGAGCGCATCGTGGTACGCGAAAAACGCCCGCCACTCCGCCGGACGGCGTGCCAACATCAGAAACACATTGGGCACAAAGCCTGATTTCTCTTGCACTTCCAGGATCTTGTCGCGGATGTCCTGGGGCAGGGTGTTCAGGTCGGGCAGTGGGTAGCGGGGCATGGAAATTTTCTTGCAGGACAGCTATTTAAGAATTATGGGCCGCCGCGACGGCATTCGCGGTGCCACTCAATAGTGCGGCGGCAAATCGTCGCGCAGATCGGTGCGGCCGCTGTTCTGCGGGTCGGTTAAGCGTTGGCGCAGTTGCAGCACCTCATGGATCAGCGCGTCAATCTGGCTTTGCTGGCGGATCACGGTTTGGTCGAGTTTGTCGATCAGGTCCTCGGCGAAACTGGCTTTGATCTCCAGCGCGGTCAGGCGTTCGGCGCTGTGGTCGCCGGCCTCAGGTGGGGTGGGTTGGGAGGACATGGCGGCTTGGTGTGGTGGACGGGGGATTGTGGCTGCCGGTCTGTGCGGCCCCGCGCAAGGGGCTAAACGTAGAATCAGGCGGCGTTTTTGACATGGATCGTATGCAACTCCGGAGAACCCCAGCGTGAACAAGATTTATCCCAGCGCCGCCGCTGCGCTTGACGGCATCGTCCGCGACGGACAGCTGATTGCGGTCGGCGGCTTCGGCCTGTGCGGCATTCCTGAGGCTTTGATCGATGCGCTGCGTGACAGCGGCGCGCAAAATCTGACCGCGATTTCCAATAACGCGGGCGTTGACGACTTCGGCCTGGGCAAGCTGCTGCAGACACGGCAAATCAAGAAGATGATTTCCAGCTACGTGGGGGAGAACAAGGAGTTCGAGCGCCAGTACCTGGCCGGTGAGCTGGCCTTGGAATTCACGCCCCAGGGCACGCTGGCCGAAAAGCTGCGTGCAGGCGGCGCGGGCATTCCGGCCTTTTTTACCAAAACCGGCGTGGGCACCATCGTCGCGGAGGGCAAGGAGCTGCGCGAATTTGACGGCGAAACCTATGTGATGGAGCGCGCGCTGGTGCCCGATGTGGCGCTGGTCAAGGCGCACCGCGCCGACAAGTCGGGCAACCTGCAGTTCCGCCTGACCGCGCGCAACTTCAATCCCGCTGCTGCCATGGCCGGCAAGATTACCGTGGTGGAAGTCGAAGAAATCGTCGAGACCGGCGCGCTGGACCCCGATCAGATCCATCTGCCCGGTATTTATGTGCACCGCCTGGTGTTGAACGCCACGCCGGAAAAGCGTATCGAAAAACGCACGATCACCGAGAAAGCAGGAGCCTGACCATGAGCTGGACCCAAGACCAAATGGCCGCGCGCGCGGCGCAGGAGCTGGAAGACGGCTTTTATGTCAACCTCGGCATCGGCATTCCCACGCTGGTGGCCAACCATGTGCCGGCCGACAAAGAGGTTTGGCTGCAAAGCGAAAACGGCATGCTGGGCATAGGCCCCTTTCCAACCGAGGACACGGTGGACGCCGACCTGATCAACGCGGGCAAGCAGACCGTGACCACGATTGCGGGCTCCAGCATTTTTGGCAGCCACGAGAGCTTTGCCATGATCCGCGGCGGCAAGATCAACCTGAGCATCCTGGGCGCAATGCAGGTCAGCGAGCACGGTGACCTGGCCAACTGGATGATTCCGGGCAAGATGGTCAAAGGCATGGGCGGCGCGATGGACCTGGTGGCCGGTGTCAAGCGCGTGATCGTGCTCATGGAGCACGTGGCCAAGAAGAAGGACGGCAGCGAGGACCAGAAAATCCTGCCGCAATGCACCTTGCCCTTAACCGGTGTGGGCGTGGTCGACCGCATCATCACCGACCTGGCGGTCATGGATGTGACGCCGCAGGGTTTGAAAGTTGTGGAAATGGCACCGGGCGTCACGCGCGAATTCCTGCAATCCAAAACCGGCGTGAACCTGGCGTAAACCGCCGGTAAATCTCGCGAAAAACCCCTTAAAAGCCACCTTCGGGTGGCTTTTCTTTGACTTGTGTCAGTGTGCTGTAGTGCAAACTTTCTACACTGGCTTGCAAGGACTTTGGTGTTTTTTTCGGGAGATAGCTATGAATTGGATGCGTTGGGTGGCGATGACCGGCTTGTGGGCCGTGCTGATTGGCAGTGGCGGGGCGATGGCCGACAGCCCTGCCTCGTTTTTGGAAACGTTTAACGCCGAGGCGCGCAGCGCAGGCGAAGGGCCGGGCAACCCTGCACGGGGTCAGGAGTTCTTTAACAAGACCCACGGCAACGAATGGAAATGCGCGGCCTGCCACGGCGCGGTTCCCACCGGCAAGGGCGAACACGCAGTGACCCACAAAGTGATAGAGCCCATGGCCCCGGCCTTTAATCCGCAGCGTTTCACCGACGCCGCCAAGGTCGAAAAATGGTTCCGCCGCAATTGCAAAGACGTGCTTGCCCGCGAGTGCACCGCCCGTGAGAAAGCCGACGTGCTGGCCTGGCTGATCAGCCTCAAGTGAGCGAACCCAAGGACCTTATGAACTATTCCGCTTTTCCCCGTCGCGCCTTCGGCGCATTTTTGGTGTGCGTGCTACCCGCGCTGCTTGTGCTGGCCCGCGCTGAAAACCTGGCATCCATCAAGGGCGCACCAGCCGCCTTCACGACCGAATGCAGCAGCTGCCACGTGGCTTATGCCCCTTTTCTGACTGGTCAGGCCAACTGGCGCGGCATCATGGCCGGCTTGGACAAGCACTACGGCGTGGATGCGTCGCTGGACAGCAAAACCCAGAACGAGATCAGCGCCTGGTTGCTGGCCAATGCGGCCACCAGTGCGCGTCGCTCCGCCGCCAGCCCCGAGTTCCGCATCAGCCGCAGTGACTGGTTTATCCGCCAGCACCGCGAAGTATCGGCTTCGGTCTGGAAGCGCGCCAGCATCAAGAGCGCAGCCAATTGCGCAGCCTGCCACAGCGGCGCGGCGCGCGGCGATTTTGACGAAGACAGCGTGCGGGTTCCCAAATGAGCGCGCCAGACACCCAACCCGCTGGCCCGGTCAGCCCGCAACTGATCTGGGATTTGCCAACCCGGGTCTTCCACTGGATGCTGGCGGCCTGTGTGCTGGGCGCATGGCTGACCGCCGAGAGCGAAAGCACCCGCATGCTGCACCTGGCGCTGGGCTACAGCGCCGGTGCCCTGGTGGCGTGGCGGCTGGTCTGGGGCTTGGTGGGCAGCCGCTATGCGCGCTTTAGCGACTTTGTTAAAAGCCCGGCTGCGGCACTGGCTTATTTGCGCGGCTATCTGCCCGCCGCTGGGCGCACGGGGCGGCCGCAAACCCATTACCTAGGGCACAACCC
>CANCTD010000142.1 GCA_947380945.1 Comamonadaceae bacterium | reverse complement strand
CCGGTCAGGCCCCAGGCGTGCGGCAAGGCCAGGTAGTGCGCCGCATCCGACAGTGCCACTTCCAGGCGCACACCGCGCCCGCTGCGCAACTGCTCCAGCCGCGCCTGTAAAACCGCCTCGCTGGCCATCAAGGAACCGCCCATGTCGGCATACAGCGTGGGCGGCAGCTCCATGCCCGGGACCAAGCCGGCTTCGGCCAGGTAGGTCAGGTCATGGCCGGGCTCTTCGGCGCGTGCGCCCGGCGCGCCGACGATGCAGACCATGGACAGGGCAGGGTAGGCCTTGTGCAAGGCCCGCCAGCCCAGCCCCAGCTTGGTCAGCGCCGAGGGGCGGAAGGAGGTCAGCAGGATGTCGGTGCTGGCCAGCGCGCGGTGCAGGCCGGCCTGGCCGGCATCGGTTTTCAAATCCGCATGTAACACCTTCACACCTACATGCAAGGTCTTGTAAATATTCGCGTTGTAGCGCTGCATGGGGTCGCTGCTAAGGCCTTTTGGAGCCGGTGGCTCCAGCTTGCTGCAGCGGGCGCCCATAGCGCGCAGGCGCATCAGCGCAGCCGGGCCGGGAAGGTTCAGCGCCAGGCTGAGGATGCGGGTGGAGCGCAGGGGTCGCACGGACATGGTGAAGCAATCGTTCAGACGAAAGCCTGCAATATAGTTGCCCCTTGTTCCCACCCGGCAAGGACGCCTGTGACCCCCCGCCCCGCCATGACCGCTGACTTGTTCCCGGACCTGCCGGTCTTTGTTCCCCTGGACGAGCCCGCCCGCGCGCCCAAAAAGGCCAAAGCAGCCAAAACAGCGGCGGCACAGGCCCCGGTCCCGGTTGCCGGTGCGCACAGTGCGGCCCCCGCTGGCGATGCCGAGGCCCTGGCCCGCAGCTTGGATGCCCATCCGGACTACCGCGTCCTGCGCCGCCTGCTTCCCCGGCTGGAGTGGCCTGACACGCCGGGCGCGCTGCGCTTGCGGGTCGTGGTTCTGGACACCGAAACCACCGGGCTGGACGCGGCCAAGGACAAAATCATCGAACTGGCCATGCTGCGCTTTGAGGTGGATATGGCCACTGGCCTGCCGCTGGGCCGGGTGGAGGTTTTTGACGAGCTTGAAGACCCCGGCATGCCCATACCGGCCGAAGTCCAGGCGCTGACCGGCATCAGCGACGCCGACGTGGCGGGCAAACGGCTGGACGCGCAGCGGGTGGCCGCGCTGCTGGACGGCGCGGATCTCGTGATCGCCCACAACGCCGGCTTTGACCGGCCTTTTTGCGAGGCGCGATTCCCCCTGTTCCAGGACATCGCCTGGGCTTGCTCGTTCGCCGACATGGACTGGAAAGCCCAGGGCCGCAGTTCACAAAAGCTGGAAAGCCTGGCGCAGGAACTGGGCTTGTTTTATGACGCGCACCGGGCCGAAATGGACTGCCATGCTTTGCTGGCTGTGCTGACCGCGCCGCTTCCCAAAGAGCCCGCCACCAATGCGCTGGCGACCCTGATTGCCGCATCCCGCCAGCCCGCCTACCGCCTGAGTGCCACCGGCGCGCCTTTCGAAAGCAAAGACCGCCTCAAGGCGCGGGGCTACCGCTGGAACGCCGAGCAGCGCGTCTGGCAGACCCGCGTCGGCAGCGACACGGCTTTGGACGCTGAGCTGCTGTGGCTGCGGGCGCAGGTTTACGGCACCCGCCAGGCCAGTGTGGCGCTGGAGCAAACCGACGCCCTGGTCCGCTACGCCAAGCGCAGCGGGGATTTTTCCGAACGCAGCGTGTAAGGAGCGGCATGGCATTTCAACTCGTCGGTGTGCAGGGCGCGCGGGCCCGCAAAATCCAGGTGGGCGGGCGCTTGGTGGCTTCTGCCATCCACAAAACCGCGATCAGCGGCCCCACGCCGATCGGGCCGCTGGGTCTGGTCGACGACGAGCAGGCGGACTTGTCGGTGCACGGCGGCTTGGGTAAGGCGGTTTACGCTTTTCCGGCAGAACACTACCCGTTCTGGCGCGACGCCCGCATGCAGGCCGGGGTGGCGGGATTGGACGACGCCTTGGCCTACGGCAGCCTGGGCGAGAACCTGACCTTGTCCGGCCTGGTCGAAGCCGATGTGTGGATTGGCGATGTCTTGCAGTTCCCCGACTGCGCCTTGCGGGTGACCGATCCGCGTGAACCGTGTTCCAAATTCAACGCGGCCCTGGGCTTTAACGGCGCGTCCAAGCTGATGGCGCAAACCGGCTATTGCGGCTTTTATCTGGCTGTGGATACCCCGGGTAGCGTGGCGCTGGGCCAGACTTTTACCCTGATTCCCGGGCCACGCCAGATGGGCATTCCCGAGCGCTTCAAGGCGCGGATGTTCAAGCACTTGCGCTGAGGCGCGCCCCGGCGGGCCCTCGCGCCGAGCGCTGGTCAGAGCCGGCGCTTCAGGCGCTCACGTTGCATTCGCGGCGCAGCAGCGCCAGCGCGTCGTGCAGGGCGTAATCCAGATCGCTGCGCAGCGTGGGCAGGCCGTCTTCGACAAAGCTTTCCCACATGGCCAAATAGTCATCGCGAAAGTCAGGCGGCGCGTGGCTGCGGATGAATTCGGCCGTCAATTGCGCATCCAGGCCGGTCTTGCGGATTTTGCGCACCAGCGTGGCGGCCTGTTTCTCGCTGAGCAAGGTGCTGGCTTTGCTGCCTGCGGCCACGGTCACAAAAACGGTCATCAAGGAGCCTTCGTCTTCCTGGCCCTTGGTGGCCTGGGTCCACGCCGCGCTGACGCTGCGCGCGAATTCCTCCACCTCGGCCAATCCGTCTTCCAGCCAAAAGTAGCGGCCCGTGAAAGCGGGCGTGTTCTGGAACAGCTTGCGCACCGGCACGCTGCTGTCCATGATGCGGGGCCAGTCGCCCCAGATGCTTTCGCGCTGCGCCTGCAGCGTTGCGGCCCATTCCCCCGGCGCACCTTTGGGTGCGAGCAGCTTGGGCAGCTCGGCGGGCTTGGAGCCGAACTTGGCGCGCAGCGAGGCGATGACTTTTTCAAAGGTCACCCAGTCGGGCATATCGCTGCGCCGCGTCATGCCCATGAGCAGGCAGGTGCGGATCACGGCCTCCGCGTCCGGGCCTTCTTCCAGGAGCCCGTCGTAATCCATACCGCGCTGCTCAGCCAGCCACAGCGCGGCGTCTATGGTGTACGCCACGGTCTCGCGTTTGGCCAGCTCGGCCTGGTACTCGGGCACCAGAGTGGCGTCGGGTTTGCGCGTCCAGCGCTCCAGCACGGGGATTTGCTCGTCCTGAAAACCACGGCCTTCGTGCATGCTGAAGTGGCTGTTTTGCGGCATGCCCAGCAGCGCTTTGAGCATGTCCGAACCGGCCTTGGAGCGCGACAGCAGCGAATGGTCGCGCAGCAATTCTGCTGCGCGCTGCAGGTCACCGCCGCTGGCGATTTGCAGGTGCAGGCTGATCAGGTTGACCATGCGCTCCTTGGCTGCTTCCAACTCCGGGCGCAGGTATTCGGTGCCGAAATAGCGGGCGATTTGCACCATGCCTTTGGGCGCTTCGGCGCGCATGGCGGCCAGCTTGTCAGCGTCCAGCAGCCGGTGTTGCATGCCGTAGGCCAGTGCTTTGGCGAAGAAGGGGCGGGCGTCGAAAACGGCAATGCCGCTGGCATCCGCAGGCGTTGGCGCATTCAAATGGCGGATTCCTCGTCGGCTTCGAGCGCGGCCGGCGTGGCTTTGCCGCGGTCGGTGTCTTTGGTCTCGAAGCGGTCATCGTCTTCCAGCGCTTCAAACTCTTCGCCGGTACCGCGCTCAAAGGCCCGGGCTTTGGCGCGCAGCACCAGCAGCATTTCGATAAACAGGTCCGGCAGCTGGTAGCGCAGGGTGAATGCCATTTGCATCCAGTCCTGGTCGCAGACCTCGTCTTCGTCCAGTCGGGGCTTGGCGTAGGTGTTGGCGTAGAGCTCGTCTTCGCTGAGCACTTCGCCGTCGTCTTCGACCGTGTCGAACAGGCCGCTGCGGGCAAAGGCTTCGATGCGGCTCCAGCGCTCGGTGAAGTAATCGGCCAGCGCTTCGCTGCCGCCCTCCAGGTCGCCAATCGCGGTCAGAAACTCCACCGCCTGCGTGCCGTTGCCCCGAAAAATCACCGAATTCATCATGCCGCGCAAGTGGCTGCGGGTCAGGTCTTTGTACTGTTTCTCGATCACCACCGCATGCGCAAACTGCGCGGGCGTGACCATCATGTTGATGATGGAGCCCTTGGAGTCGTCGTACTCGCGCATGACCGCCAGCACGTCTTTGGGCGGCAGCTGCTCCAGCACCACCATCAGCGCGCCATCGCCCTCGGTGTCGGCCAGTTCGGACAGCGCCGCCTCGGCGCCGCTGATGTCACCGGCGGCTATCAGCGCCTGGGTTTTGGCAATCAGGGCGAGTTGGTTCATGGTGTGCTCCTTGTCGGTCTATTCTTTGCGGTCAAAGCCTTGCGACTCCATCCACTCCTGCCCGGCAGCTTCCTGCTCGCGGGCCTCGCGCTCGTCGGCGTCTTCGGGTTCACCGTCGCCGTCCGGCTTGTCGGTTTCATCGTCTTCGTTGTCCGTGTCGTCATCGCCGCTGCGCGCGGGACGGGCGCTGGGGTGGCTGTGCATGAATTCCAGGCCGGCCGCCACGGCCAGCAGCCACTCGCCTTCGGGTTCTTTCAGCACGGCATCAGCCAGCGGCTGCGCCCAGGGCTCCAGCGTCAGCGCCGCGCCCAGCGCGTCCCAAGCGGGAAAAGACTCGGCCTCGGTCGCCAGCAGCTGGTGCATGGCCTCAGGCCGCAGAAAGCGAAAGGCCTGGTGGAACACCACGCTGACCATCTCCGGGCTGGCCGCCATCATCTGAACCAGAAAAGGCAGCTCCTTGCGGCGCTCAGCCAGGTGCTTTTTGAGCACATGCTTGCCGTCGGAATCAAAGCTCAGGTCGTGTAGTTCGGCCTCGTAAGCTTTGCGCAGGTCGGAAAAAAACGGGGTAGGGTGCATAAATCGGGGGAGTCGGGTGTCGCCGGGTGAGGCAGTGTCAGCGGGCCGCTTCGACCAAGGGGTCGAAATAGGCATTCCAGATCGATTGCGCGGTCTCCAGCGGCTTGTCGAGCAGGTTGCGCTTGCGGTTGGCGTCATAGGCAGCGCGCCGGTCGGCGTCAGCCAAGACTTCGTAGGCCTCCTGCACCGCGCGGAAGCGGGCCGGCGCGTCGGCGTCGCTGTTGCGGTCCGGGTGGTAGAGCGCCGCCATCTGCCGGAACGCCTTCTTCACATCCGCCAATGCAGCGTCGCTGCGCAATCCCAGCGCGGTGTAGTGGTCAGTCAT